>CAYZQE010000098.1:0-8886 GCA_964480635.1 uncultured Gammaproteobacteria bacterium
TGTTCGATATTAATCTCATGCTTTTCAATCATGCCATACAACGTTGGCCTAGCAATTTCTAACAATTTAGCCGCTGTTGATAAATTACCTTTAGCCTCTAACACTGCTCTTTTAATGGCTCTAATATCACCGTTAACTCTTAGCTCTTTTAAAGCAAAGGTATCCGCGCTTATTTCTTGAGTGTGCTTTTCTGTTTGAGCGACCACAATATTTAAGTCTTCTACTTCTATATAAGCACCGTCACTCATTATTACCGCTCTGCGAATGATCTTATCTAGCTCACGCACATTACCTTTGCATTCATAATCTAATAAGGCTTGGTCTGCTGCGGGGCTTAAACCTTTAATGTTTTTATTCTGCTGTGTGGCGTATTTAGATAAAAAGCTATGTGCTAACACTAAAATATCGTCTTCTCGCTCCCTTAGTGGGGGTAGCTCTAATGTTATATCGCTTATTCTATAATACAGGTCTTCTCTAAAGGTTTGAGCTTGAAGCATTTCATCGATATTTCGATGGGTTGCACAGATTACTCTTGTATTGATCGTTATGGCTTCTGTTCCACCTACTCGTTCTATCTCGCGTTCTTGTAAGAAACGTAATAGCTTCACTTGTAGCTCTAAGGGCATGTCACCGATTTCATCTAGAAATAGTGTGCCGTTATGTGCGAGCTCTATTTTACCCAGTTTACGTGCCGTTGCGCCGGTGAAGGATCCTTTTTCATGACCAAACAATTCACTTTCTAATAGGTTATCGGGTATTGCGGCACAGTTAATAGCGACTAAGCGCCCTTCTGAATAACTACTTAAGCCATGAATGGCTTTTGCAAAAACTTCTTTACCTGTGCCTGATTCACCTAATATCATCACGCTTAAATCACTTGGGGCGACTCGTTCTACCATTTTGCACACTTGGTTCATGGATGCACTGGCAGACAAGATGCCATCTAAAGGTGAGCTTTGTTTGTTTTTTAGCAGCTCACGATGCTCTGCTTCAATCTCATACAGATGAAATGCACGCTCTACCACTAACGCTAGTATTTTAGCCTCTACTGGTTTATTAAAAAAATCGTAGGCACCTTGTGTGATGGCATTTAAGGCATGCTCTCTGTCTTCTTGCCCTGTTACTACAATCACTTTAGTGTGAGGCGACATGTCATTAACTTGCTTTAAAATTTTAAAGCCTACGCTAAAACCACCGGGGTCTGGTGGGAGACCTAAATCTAAGGTCATTACTTGAGGTTGATGGGTATTGAGAATTTCTAATGCGGTTTCTTCATCCTCTGCCATATGTACTTTAATGCCGTCAAAGCTCCACTTTAATTGGGACTGTAACCCAGGATCGTCTTCTACGATCAATAACACTTTATTTTCCATAGCTTTGATTTTTAATTGAACAATTTATTAGTTATATGATTTTTTATAGGAATTTCAATGGTGAACTCGGTTCCTTTTGATTCTTGGCTTTTTACGTTTACGTCACCATTAATTGAGCGAAAAAACTGCCTGCTTTGAAACACGCCAACGCCCATGCCTGTTACACCTTTTGAGCTATCAAAGGGCCGAAAAAGGTGCTCTGCAATAAACTGTTCTGACATGCCGCAACCTTCATCTCTTATTATAAGGTAGAGCTTATCACTGTCTTGCTTCATGATGATATAGACATGACTGTTTTTAGTGGATGCATCAATCGCATTTTGAATGATGTGCTTCACTGCTGATATAAAAGTTTGTTTATTTAATGTTAACTCGATAGCAATTGGTTCAAAATTTAACACGACAGGTCGATTTTTATAGCTTTCAATTAATAGCTGAATTTCAGTTTTCACATTAAAAGCCTCCTCTTTGTCTAGTTTCTCTGGTTCTTTTAATTGCAATATCAAGCGCTGCATCTTAGTGGCCACATGCTCTATTGTGCTTAACATATCATCAATGAATTCTGGATTAGTTTTATGCGTTTTAGCATTTTCATTCATTAACAGTAATTGACTTAACACGGTTTTTAAATCGTGCACTAAAAAAGCTGTCATTTGCGATATGTGTTGAAATTTTTGTGCTTCCATTAATTGAAACGAGACGTGATGTTGCGCGAAAAATAATGCGATATGGTCTGACACTGTTTTTAATAATTCTTTGTCTTCAGCATCTAAAGCCCGCTTTACAATAGGATCTCGAAAAATAGCAAAGCCTAATGACTCATCTTGGTTCCATAATGGCAAAACAAACCATGCGTCTTCTATATGGTTAAAATAATGGTCTTTTTTAGATGACTGACAGACGTATACATCTTTTTTGTGCGGTAATACATTTTCTAAAAATTCTCTCGCTACATTTTTTTGCTCATCTTGCAATGGCATATTCCAACTGGCAATGTGACGATAATACCCTTCATCATTTATCCATAACGCCCCACCCTTGCTATCCATAATTTGACAAACGGCAATCAATGCTTTTTCTCTTATCGTATTATCTGAGCTAGCTAGTAGCGTATTAGAGAACCGGTGCCATTCATCTCTATAGTCATATTTATTACTAAAAAAGTTAGCATATAAATAGTTTTTAATTTGCAATCGAATACTGGTTGATGAAATGATTAAAACCAGTGTTAACAAGCCAGCAACAATAACCGTTGTTTGCAACAAGCCACCCCACTGCCCACCCATTAGCTTTATAAAATAGGCTAGTATCGAAACCAATATTAAATAAGCCCCAGCAATCATTAAGGTTGTCGAATGAAACACCACATGGCGAGATATATAAATGCGCGGTGCTAATGTTGGATTTCTGACTGCTGATAAAATAAGGATGGGTAAGACTAAGACATTAACTAAACCTCGGGCACTCCAATAATCGTAATTTAACTCATTCCAAAGTAAGGCATTTGAATACACAAAAATATCGTAAATAAATATGGATGCAGCTGATAAACAGAGTATCTGAATGCTCCAACGGTCTTGTTTAGGCGTGTTTCTATATAATTGTTCTACTATAACCAAGCCAATAACGGGAAAGATGATTTGTAATAGTGTTTCAATAAAATTTACGTTTTTAAATTCTAATGCGACAGTAATATTGTGATTAAATATAAGCAGTATAAAGCTAACCATTAAGGCAAAAAAGACATTAATTGGCGAGAGTATGTTTTTAAAGTCGAAAATAGAGGCTTTAGATGAATAGCTGCCCATGGCGTATTGCAAGACAAAAATCCACACCAATGAACGAAAAAGTTCGGCGATGACTATAAATTCAAAAGCAAATGATGCACCTACTTGGCTCATCATTAACAAGCCACTCCACAAAACAGCTACTGCAATAAGTGCAACAAACGGTTTACCTTTAGAGTTATCTCTTTGTCCGACTAGGAAAAGAGCTAACATGACAAAATAAACCCCAAAACTCACTGCGTAACTTATAAAACCAATCGACAAATTTATTGCCATTCTTAGAATACCTTTTTATATATTTACGCTACAATAACTAAAATACTTTCACTTATCATGCATTGATTTATTAATGTTGATTATTTTCTAACGGATTAAGAGTACTTTAAGAATGCTAAAAACCACTAAATTATTTTTTATTTTTTTAACCATTTTTATTTTTAATGGGTGCTCTTCTCTTAATAGCCCCGCGCTACCAAATAATTTAGACATCAACGAAGCTTCTTATCTAATTGGCCCGGGTGATAATCTGCAAATTTTTGTGTGGCGGAATGCAGATTTAAGCACCAGTGTTCCCGTTAGGCCTGATGGGCGTATTTCGTCCCCTTTAATTGATGATTTATCAGTAGCCGGCTTAAAACCTATTGAAGTGGCTAAATTGGTTGAGGATATCCTCTCTAAATATATCAGAAACCCACAGGTTTCTATTATTGTATCTGGTTTTCAGGGTACAACTTCTCAACAAGTTAGAATTATTGGTAATGCAACCAACCCTACTGTTTTACCCTACAAGCAAGGCATGACGTTATTAGACGTGATGATTGCGGTACAAGGTTTAACTGATTTTGCAGATGGCGATAACGCACAACTTATTCGTACCGTTAATGGTAAACAGCAGCAATATACTGTTTTTTTAGATAGCCTTATCAGAAAAGGAGATATTTCAAAAAATAGGAATATTCATCCTGGGGATACCATAATTATTCCCGAGGCGTGGTTCTAAATAATTAGGTATTACATTCATGGATAATTTAGAAGAATTACTTGAGTTAATTCAACAATATTTACGTGGTATATGGAAACAGCGCTGGTTAGCCATCATTGTTGCGTGGCCTATTATGATTGCGGGTGTATTATTTGTTGATAATTTAACCGACAAATATACGGCAACCACAAAAATCTACATAGATACCTCATCTATTTTAAAGCCATTATTAAGAGGCCTCGCCATTCAAAGTGATTTTAGTGCCAATGTTAGACTCATGAGCCGAAAGTTACTAAGTCGACCAAACATTGAACGTGCGGCAAGGCAAATGGATATGGACATTAATATCTCAAGCCCTTCAGAAATGGAAGCACTGATTAACCATATATTGGATAATACCGAGCTAGAATCTAAAGGCCGCTCTGGAACCTATAGCATATCCTATACTGATAAAAACCCTGTTATTGCTAAACGTATGGTGCAAACGCTACTTGATATTTTTGTGGAAGACACCTTAGGTAAAAACTCTAAAGAATCTGATGTTGCGATTACATTTTTAGATAATCAAATTAAAAAATATGACTTATTGCTTTCTGAAGCAGAAACTCGGGTTGAAAATTTCAAACGCAAAAACATTGGCATTATGCCCAAAGATGGCGCTAGTTATTATCAAGAATTTAAACAAGCAACGTCTGCACTTGAACAAGCAACACTTCAATTGCAGGAATTATCTAATCGTCGTCAACAACTTAAAAAGCAATTAAGTGAGCTTAAAGACATAAAGCATGAGTCGGCATTTTTTATAAGCCAATATCAAAACCGTATCAGTAAAACTGAAGAAGAAATTGACAATATGTTGCTGTTATACACCGATGAGCACCCTGATGTTTTGAGCAAACAACGCATATTAGCCACTCTAAACAAGAAAAAAGAAACTGAAAAAGAGCTTTTTGAAAATAAAGAACAGAACGTTTCCTATTTAGATAACCCAGTCCGCCAAGAAATAACGATACTTCTAAGTGAAACGAATGCAACGATATCGGCTCTAAAAGCCAGAGTAGCCGCATTCTCAAAAAGGCAACAGGGATTAAAGCAACGTGTTGATATTATCCCTAAAATTGAGGCCGAATTGTCTCGTTTAAATAGAGATTATCAAGTGCACCAAAAGAATTATTCATCGCTAGTTGAGCGCCGCGAACAAGCTAAAATTTCTGAGGATGTCGAGACAGGAACAGAACAGGTTAAATTTAGAATTATTGAGCCGCCTAATGTACCTTCAAAAGCTAGTTTCCCAAACCGACCATTATTTGATGTCGCTGTTTTAATTCTCTCTTTAATAGCTGGTTATGGCATTGCTTTACTCCGATCATTGTTACAACCTGTTTTTTATAACGGCCCACAGCTTAAAAAATTTACTAACTTACCTGTAATCGGCGCTATCAATAAAATTGATACGCCTTTAGTAATAGGCAAACGAAAACGAAATATCGCCTTATTTTTCTTAGCTAATATTTTATTAATACTCACAAACATTGCTTTTGTCTATGCACATATGAATCAAATATTGCTGATTAGCACTCTAAAAACAATGGGGATTAACTTATGAGCATGATAGAAAAAGCGGCTAAGCGATATAAGAAAAAAGCTATAAAAAAACCCTCAAATACAAATCAAGGTGTTGCTTCTAGTCATGAAAATGGCGGGTCAGAAGCGAATACTCCAGACTTTAATTTGTCTTCCCCCTCTGAAACACTAAAAGAAACAACGCCAATCATCACTAAAAATATCGGCAGTGATGATGAGACTTCTTTTCCTGAAGAGGATATTACCGACATTTCAGGTTTCCAAGGCTTTTCTATTAAAGCTAAAAAATCGAAACACTCGAATAACCTACATATTGATTTAAATAAATTAAATAATGAGGGCTTCTTAACACCTAAACACCCCGATAGCCCTTTATCCAGCATTTTTAGAATGATAAAAAGACCCATACTTAATAATGCAAAAGGCAAAGGTGCATCCATCGTAGAGCATCCTAACCTCATTCAGGTAACGAGTTCTTTTGCGAATGAAGGAAAAACTTATTCAGCTATTAATATAGCCATTAGTATAGCTATGGAAAAAGATCTTAATGTGTTACTTATTGATGCCGACATTCGAAAACCTTCATTAGCTAAAACCTTTGACATTGATGTCGAACAGGGTTTAACCGATCTTTTAAGTGGTGAAGTAAACGACATGAGTAAGGTGTTATATAACACCAACATTCCATCACTCACTATTATGTGTGCAGGAAAACCACACCCCAATGGAACAGAACTCCTTTCCAGTGATGCAATGCATCAATTTATTAAAGAAGTGTCGACACGCTACCCAGATAGAATTATCATTTTTGATTCTCCACCATTACTTCAAACAACCGAATCTACGACACTTGCCTCCCATATGGGGCAAGTTGTTTTAGTGGTTGAAGCAGAAACGACTCTGGCTCCTCAAATTAAAAAGAGTATCGAAATTTTACAAAATGAAATCGTTTTATTGTTGTTAAATAAGCAAAGAGAAAAGAAAAACGATATCACTTATGGCTATGGTTACGGCTATTAAAAGCTCTAAAACTTTATGGCTATCTGTCGGAATAATTTTTATTGCTACTACAAACCTTTATGCTGCCCCTTTTATTGAAACATCACGAAGTATCGGTTTCACACAAACATTAGGTGACAATAAAACCGTCACTGGAGATGAATCGATCAATATAACAACGATTACCCCTCAGTTTTCTGTTCAATATAACAAATCAAAAGTTGATTTAAATCTTGACTATAGTTTAGTTGCTAGCCGTGATAATACAGAAAAAGAAAGTGATGTGAGTCATCTGTTAAATTTAGCGACGACGTTCACTCACATTCCAAATGTTTGGGTGTCACGCTATTCATCCAGTATTACTCAAAAAAATACTTCTGACACTGGTCGGTTAGTAAGCAATGCATTAACCACGACAGATGCGTCTGAAAGTTACATAGCGCATTCATTAGACACATCAAGAACTCACCAAATAAATAATAATTTATCATTTAGCTCTTCAATAGAATTCAGTAGCCAAGGTTTTAAAAATGAATCATCCAGTCAAAGTGCTTCATTGTCTCTTGGACTTAATGTTAAACGTATTTTACCTTCTATCAGTTTAGAGTCGTCCTTTAGCGGTAGTAAAAACCTTGATACTAAAGAAACTAATAACTCTTTAAGCTTAATTTCAAATTACCTTATAAACACTCACTTTAAGAGTTATTTATCAATCACCAGCTATTCCAGTAATAATAATAAATTTAATGAAGATCGATATGCAATCGGTCTTGACTGGACATTATCGCCAACCATTTTTATAAACGTTGATGCGGGCCAATTTGGTGGTGAAAGTTCTTGGTCTACTAATTCTTTAGTCACGTTAAGGCGTACAACAATTAGTTTGAATCATTCTGAGAAAATCGCCACGCTAAACCAATCTAACTTAGATAATTTAAATAATAATTCTAACTTTGGTAGCTCGATCAGTGCTGATCTCGCTTACGTTAAAAATACAATCTTAACGTTGAGTCATAGAACACGAAGAATGACAATGACTTTATCCTTATCTAAAACCAATAATTTCAGTGATTTGGAAACCAGTGCCGATCGCACGGATAAAAATACGTCATTAGCTTTAAGCTACCAATTGAATAGCAGTAATTCTATTTCTTATTCTTATGGCCATAAAACCATTATAACAACCATTAATAATCAATTAGATGAGCATTCCGTAAAATGGGAGTCTACAATTAGTCGACATAGTCGTTATAATGTAACCCTAAGTTTTATTGAGCAAAATAATGATGACACTCAATTTGACTCAAAAAGAACCGAACTCAATTTTAACTACACTTTATCGTTTTAAACTTATGTACGAAGAACATTTTAACCTTTCCCAAGCACCGTTTTTACTGAGTCCTGATCTCGATATCTTTTATGCCAGTTCAGGTCATAAAAAAGCATATTCTTACCTAGAGTTTGGTCTTGGGAAAAAAGAGGGGTTTATCGTTGTCACTGGTGATATAGGTGCTGGTAAAACGACTTTAATTGAGCATTTATTTGCAAATTTAGATGATGAAGACCTTTACACGGCAAGGTTATCATCAAGTCAGTTCAACTCTGCGGACATGTTAACTATAGTTGCCCATGAATTAGGTTTGGAAAAACAACAAAATAATAAAGCTGAAACAATTTTACTAATCAATTCATTTCTAGGGCATTGTATTAAAGAGAATAAGCGCGTTTTGATTGTCGTTGACGAAGCTCAAAACATTCCAATTGATGCGCTTGAAGAATTAAGAATGATTACTAATTTTCATGTTCGTGGTATTTCGCCTGTTCAAATTTTTCTATTAGGGCAACCAGAGTTTCGAGATACATTAAACACAGCTAATTTAGAGCAACTTCGCCAGCGTGTCGTCGCAAGATACCACCTTGGCCCCCTATCAGAAGAAGAAGTCAAAGAATACATATTATATCGTTTAGAAACTGTATCAATAGCCCCCCCTAAAAAAGATATCTTTGACGAGGACACATTTAAAATTATATATAACTGCACTGGTGGGATTCCTAGAATTATAAATTCACTTTGCGATAGAGCGCTTATGTATTGCTACTTGGAAGATAAAGAATCTATAGGTTTAGACGATTTAAATCATGTCATTGACGAGCTTAAAGA
>CAYZQE010000099.1:0-8867 GCA_964480635.1 uncultured Gammaproteobacteria bacterium
AACTTCAGTAAGATAATGGATTAGGTGTTCCTTAAGTTCTCTTCTAATGCCCAGTTAATGTGTTCTTGTAGTAACTCATTATTGTTAATATCTTTGCTTTTTAAAGCACATTGAATGGTTTCAGAATAGGGCGCATTGCCTAAGGCAACGGCACAGTTTCTAATCCAACTTTGATAGCCAATTCTTCTAATAGGTGAACCTTCCATTTTTTGTAAAAATTCGTCTTCACTCCAGTTAAAACAATCAACGAGTGAGATGTTATCTAAAGAATGGCGGATATTAAAATCAACTTCTTCAGTGTGTTTTGAAAATTTATTCCAAGGGCAAAATAATTGGCAATCATCACAGCCATAAATGCGGTTACCAATGGCTTTACGATATTCGATAGGAATTGACTCTTTATTTTCAATCGTTAGATATGAAATACATTTGCGCGCATCAACCACATAAGGCTCTACGATGGCTTGAGTAGGGCATACATCAATGCAGCTTGTGCAAGTGCCACAATGCGCTTCAATCGCATCGTCTTTTGGCAGATCTATATCAATATAAATTTCACCTAAAAAAAACCAAGAACCATCGTGCTTATTTAAAATATTGCTATGTTTGCCTACCCAGCCAATTCCCGCTTTGGCAGCAATCGGTTTTTCAAGCACTGGTGCGCTATCAGTAAAGGCTCTATAGCCAAAATCGCCAATATCTTGTTGAATACGAGTGGCTAACTTTTGCAAACGCTTGCGAATCACTTTGTGATAATCACGCCCCAAGGCATAGCGAGAGATATAAGCTTGATTGGGTTTGTTGATCAGGTCGATAGGGTCATTAGCTTCGCGAGGTAAATAATCCATGCGCAGAGAAATAATGCTGATAGTATTTTCTACCAATAAATTAGGTTGAAAGCGTTTATCTATATTACGCTCCATATAAGACATGGAGCCATTAAATTTTTGTTTAATCCAATTTTGGTAGTGTTCTGATGAGTTGCTTAGGTCACAATCAGTAATGCGCACATCTTGAAATTTAGCTTCTTTCGCCCAAAGTTTTATTTTTTGAGCAAGCTCAATAGGTGATGATGAATGATGGTTCAAAATATAAATTTTCGTTGCGAATTAAACTCACGCTACAATAGCTTAAAAATGATGCAAAGAGAAAGATAATGAATATTTGGTTAGCGATTGCAGTGGGTGGAGCCGGTGGTGCTGTGTCACGTTATTGGGTCATGACTCAAACAGCGGCATGGTTCGGGAAGGGCTTTCCATATGGTACTTTATTAGTGAACGTGACGGGCTCATTTGTTTTAGGTTTTTTAAGTATATTTTTAGTACAAAAACTTCACGTTCCTGAGGCTATGAAGCTAGCTATTTTAGTTGGTTTTTTAGGTTCATTTACCACCTTCTCTACCTTTTCTTTAGAGGTATTAAACGCCTATTTGGCGGGTCATAGTTTAAAAGCTTTAAGCTATATCGTGAGCAGTGTGTTGACGAGTTTATTAGGCGTTTATTTAGGTTATTTGTTAGCTAAATCTTTTGCCTGATGGTGTGCTCACCCTGTAGAATACGCTTATTCTTTAAATTATAAAAAAACAGCCTTTATGTTAGACCCAAAATTATTACGCAGTGACATTGAAAAAGTCGCTGAAGCCCTAGCCACAAAAAAATATATTTTAAACACCGCTGAATTTACGCAGCTTGAAGACAAGCGCAAAGTGTTACAAGTTAAAACCCAAGAACTCCAAAGTGAGCGCAATAAAACGTCAAAATCAATTGGCAAAGCGAAAGCACAAGGTGAAGACATTCAGCCCTTGTTAGAGGCAGTAGCCAGTTTAGGCGATGAACTTAAAAATGCTGAAGTGGAGTTAGATGAGTTGCAAAAGTCATTGGATGATTTATTAATGGCAATCCCTAATTTACCTCATGCCGATGTGCCGCAAGGAAATTCTGAAGACGATAACCAACTTATTAGCACTTGGGGTGAGATTAAAACGTTTGATTTTGAGGTGAAAGATCACATTGATTTAGGTGAACTGCATCAGGGTATGGATTTTGAAACAGCATCAAAATTAGCGGGTGCTCGTTTTGTTACTATGACCAATCAAATTGCACGCTTACATCGCGCTTTAACCCAGTTTATGCTAAACCAACACACCGATGAGCATGGTTATATTGAAGCTTATGTCCCTTATTTAGTGAATGCAGAGTCATTGCGTGGCACAGGGCAGTTACCTAAATTTGAAGACGATTTATTCGCTATAAAAACTGAAAATCATGAGCTGTATTTAATACCAACGGCAGAAGTGCCCATCACAAACTTCGTCCGTGACAGTATTCTTAATGCCGATGATTTACCGTTAAAGTATGTCACTCATACGCCTTGTTTTCGATCAGAAGCGGGGTCTTATGGTCGTGATACACGAGGCTTAATTCGTCAACATCAATTTGAAAAAGTTGAGTTAGTGCAAATCACAACGCCAGAGAATTCATGGCAAGCTTTAGAAAATTTAACAGGCCATGCTGAAACCATTTTAAAATTGTTAGCATTGCCTTATCGTAAGGTTATTTTATGTGGTGGTGATTTAGGCTTTTCAGCGGCAAAAACGTATGACTTAGAAGTTTGGTTGCCAGGTCAAGATGCGTATAGAGAAATTTCATCGTGTAGTAACACCTTAGACTTTCAAGCACGTAGAATGAAAGCCAGATGGCGTAACCCAGAAACAGGTAAGCCAGAATTAGTGCATACCGTTAATGGCTCTGGCTTAGCAGTAGGGCGTACATTAATAGCGGTTATGGAAAATTACCAACAAAAAGATGGCAGCATAAAAGTACCTGATGTGCTACAACCCTATATGGGAATGCAATTGGAAATTGCACCAAAATAAATTAGGAGAGATCAGTGTTTTATAAATTATTGATTGCACTTTTAGTGATAGGTGGTTTAGCGCCTTTTACATTTATTAAAGGTAAAGATGGACAGCCCTTAATGAGCTTTTCAGACATAACAATGCCAGATACAATAGTGCCTGATATTTCATTGCCTGATTTGTCAGGTTCCCCATCAGAAGAAGGCACTGTTTATAAATGGAAAGATAAAGGTGGGACGTGGCAATTTACGAGTGAACCGCCACCAAAAGGTATGGACTTTTCATCGACTGTTTATGATCAAAATATGAACGTTATTCAAGCCGTAGAGACAAAAAGGACAGTAGTAAAGAAAAAAGAGTTAAAAGAGAACGTGTCATCACCAAGTAATATTTCAGATTTAGGTAATAGCTATTCACCAGAAAAAATTAAAAGCCTATTTGAAGATGCCAATAATTTAGAAACTTTGCTTGATGATCGATTTAAAAAGCAAAGTGAAGTATTAGATAATTTATAATAAACAATCTAAAAGTTAAAACTTAAATATTGAGGAAATTGAAAAAATGAAATTAAATAAATTGTTGCTGACAATAGCGTGTGTTGTATTACCCCTATCTGTATGGGCGGGTAATTCTGCTTTTATTAACCCTGCTATTGTTTTAAAAGAAGCCCCTCAAGCTATTGCTGCATCGCAAGCAATGGAAAAAGAATTTAAAGGAAGGGAACTAGAGTTACGTGCCTTGCTCAAAGAGATAAAAGAAATAGAAGAAAAATATAATAAAAATAGTGCCATTATGAGTGAAGTTAAACGTAAAAAAGCTGAAGATGAAATTTTAGCAAAAAAACGTGAATTTCGTTTTGCTCAACAATCTTTAAAAGAAGATATACAAATTCGACGCAAAGAAACCATTCGCGAATTACAAAAAGTAATCTCAGGTGTCATCACCGCTTATGGCAAAAAGAAAGGCTATGATTTTATTTTTACAGAAGGTGTTGCTTATGCTGCTGATTCAGTGAATATCACAGAAGACATCTTAAAAGAGCTTAAAAACAAGTAATTTAAATGTTAAGAGCATTAAAAAAGCGTGTTTTATAACACGCTTTTTTTTGCTAATCTTTAGTTCTGTATTGATACAACTTAGCATGTTCAGGCAAATAACAGTCGATTGGCCCTACTTTAAGGTTTGAAGTTATCATTTGAGTTGCTGACTTTAAATAAATATAGGCATCAAAAACATCCGTGTTTTGTGTGTTTATAATCTTAACTAATGACCTTATGTATCCATCAGTTTCATGAATTCTCTCAAGTTCATCAAGTATGTTTAATTGCTCTTTATTAACCGTGTAAATTTCACCCAATATCTGCGCCCCTTTTCCATCGTTTTCATAAATACAGGGTGTATAGCGTTCACCGACTAAATAAAACAAATAGGGTCGGGCGGTTAAGTAGTCACCTGAGCTTTTAATGCCTTTGTTTAAATAAAAGTTGGGGAAGCCCTCTTTTAAGGTGCCAAAGACAAACACTTTAAAGTGTTTCATCGTTAGTCTTTTTTTGAACGCTAGCAAAATCTATAATCCATTGAGTGAACAATGCACTGTCCGATTTAATACTTAAAGACTCCAATCCTATTTCTACACGATCAGCAGGAATGATGCTTTTACGTGCAGTAATGAGGGTGCGTGAATAATCATTACTCCATTCAGGGTGACCTTGTATGCTTAAAAAATGGTCGTTCCATTGCAACATAAAATTAGGGCAAAATTCAGTTGAAGCAATCACTTGAGCACCTTTTGGTTTTGTTTCCACTTGGTCTTGGTGGCTGACAATAATGTTTAATTGCTCTTTAGTTTGTTGCATCCAATCGGGGAAATGATGCACTTTATTTTGCGCAATACCAATGCCCCAGCCCTTATCAGATTTGTTAACTATGCAATCAAGAGCAAGAGCAATAATTTGGTGGCCAAAACAAATGCCTATGAGCTTTTTTTGATGTTGATGTAGCTTTTTTACAAATTTTACTAAAGGGTTAATCCAAGCTAAATCATCGTAAACACTGACTTTACTGCCCGTTGTTATATAAAAATCATAGGCATTAATGTCGGCAGGGTATTCACCTTGCTGACAGTCAAAAACATCAAATTCAACCGGTGCATGAATGACCTGAAATAAGTTTTTAACCATGCCACTATAAGAGCCATATTCAGGCTGAAATTTTTCTAACACTTGGTCACATTGTAAAATAGCTGCTTTCATTGGTTTATAACTTTCCGTTAACCGCATCTATAAAAATTTGCTGGTATTGTTCGGCGTTAAAACTAATGGGGTTGCCGCCAGCAGAGGGATCTTCAACAGCCATTTTACCAATCAACTCCGCTTGCTCGCTATTGATATCAATTTCAGCCAAGGTGTGCGGAATCCCCAGTTGTGCTCTAAGCTCTAATACCCACGTTAAAAAGGCATCAAAACCTGTTTCGGCTAATCCAATATACGCGGTTAATTGAGTAATACGTTGTTCAATTTCAGTTCTATTCGCTTTTAATACATACGGCATTAATATCGCATTTAAAGTCCCGTGATGTGCATTATATAACGCGCCTAAAGGGTGGGCTAAGGCGTGCATGCCACCAAGGCCTTTTTGAAAAGCAGTGGCACCCATGCCAGAGCAAACGATCATTTGAGTGCGAGCTTCTATATCAGTGCCATCTTTAAAAGCACGGGGTAAATATTCTTTAACTAAACGTATTCCTTCAACCGCAATACCCGCCGCCATGGGATGATAAAAAGGCGAACAAAACGCCTCTAGATTATGCGATAGTGCATCCATTCCTGTGGCGGCTGTCATAAAGGGCGGCAAGCCTACGGTTAACTCTGGGTCCATAATCACTTGAGCCGGCATCATATTAGGATGAAAGATTATCTTTTTAACTTTTTGTTCGGTGTTGATGATCACCGAAGCACGGCCGACTTCAGAGCCTGTGCCCGATGTGGTTGGTACCGCAACCACAGGTGCCATGCCGCTTTCGATAACACGAGTCCAGTTATCTCCCACGTCTTCAAAGTCCCATAATGAACGTTTTTGTCCCACCATTAAAGCAATGGCTTTTGCGGCATCTAAAGCAGAGCCGCCGCCTAATGCGACAATACCATCATGGTTATTTTGTTGATAATAAGCCACGCCATCATCAACGTTTTTGCCCGTTGGATTCGCTTGAATGTCGAAGAACATACCAACGTTTAAGCCTGACGCATTGACTTGATCGCGTACGGCTTGAATGACGGGTAAGGCAGCCAGCCCAGGGTCAGTGACTATTAAAGGTGATGTCATGCCTAAAGAGCGGCATGTGTCAGCTAATTCGCTAATGCGGCCTGCGCCGACTTTAATGTTGGTTGGATAATTCCAATTTGCAGTTAATGTCATGGTGATAATTCCGAATTTATACGTCAGTTTTAATGTGAAAAGACTTAGGTCGAGTGACGGCTTCAAAACCTAAAACCGATAGGGTGCAGCCTTGCCCTGAATTTTTAATGCCTGTCCAAGCAAGGTCAGGGTCTAGATAGTCACAGCGGTTAATAAAAAAGGTGCCTGTTTCTACGGCTTGACCTAATTCAATACCTTTATCAATGTCGGTGGTAAAAATTGAGGCGGTTAAACCAAACTCACTATCATTCATCAGTGCAATAGCGTCTTCATCAGAGCTTACTTTTTGAATGCCTATGACGGGGCCAAAGCTTTCATCGGTCATGACGCTCATGCTGTGGTTAACCTCCGTTAAAATTTGTGGGGCAAGGTAAGGGCTACCCGCTTTATCTAATGGGTAAGTATTTGTATTAATATGTGTTTTAGCACCTTGAGCAATGGCATCTTGGGTTTGTTGGCGTACAAAATCGGCTGCACTGGCTTTAACCATCGGCCCCATGCTAGTTAGCGCATCGTCCGACCGACCTAGTTTAAGTTGCTTTACCCAAGCAATAGACTGAGCAAGAAAGTCATCATAAATTGCTTCGTGCACATAAATGCGTTCGACACCGCAACAAGATTGCCCTGAATTATAAAAGGCACCATCCATGGTGGTATCAACCGCTTGAGCAACATTAGCATCACTGCGTATATAGGCGGGGTCTTTACCGCCAAGTTCTAAACCGACACCTATAAAACGGCCAGATGCCGCTTTTTCGACCATTGCACCGCCTGCTACAGAGCCTGTGAAGGCAACATAATCAATCGCATTATTCTTTATTAAAGCTTCGGTATCATCATGAGTGAGATGTAAATATTGAAAAATACCTTTAGGTAATCCCGCCTCAAGAAAAGCGGCCACTAAACGTTCAGCACATAAAGGTGTTTGTTTAGAGTGTTTTAATAACACGGCGTTACCCGCTAAAAGTGCAGGCATAATGGCGTTAATAGCGGTTAAATAAGGGTAGTTCCAAGGCGCTATTATAAATAGTAAGCCTAAAGCTTCACGTTGAATCCAGCGATCAAAGCCCTCTTTTTTAGCAATTTTTATTGGTGCTAAACCCTTATCCGATAACTCAATCATTTTACGAGCGCGCTCTTCTAAGCCCGCTACTTCACCTGCCGCAGATGCGATAGGGCGACCCATTTGCCAAGTGATTTCTTGAGCAATATCTTGTTTTTTAGCAACAAAAGCATCAATGGCTTTTGAGCAGATTGCTTGGCGTTCGGCTAATGGTGTGCGTTTCCATAAAGTTTGAGCTTTACTGGCTAGGTTTAAAGCAGCTTGAATGTCTTGTTCAGTAGCATAGCTACGTTCGACATAAACCGAATTGTCGATAGGGCTGATAACAGAAAAAGTGTTGTTCATTATTGGTTCTCTAAAATATGTTGATTTTTTTATCTCTCTACCTCAATCAAGGGAGCGGGAGCTTAAATTGTTTTAGTTTTAAGAATTAAATAATCTCAAAATAACGCTCCAGTTCCCAATCTGTGACATGCTTACGAAATTCACGCTCTTCCCATTCTCGCGTCGCGGCAAAATGCTCAACAAAAGCATCACCAAATAAAGAGCGAGCAGCCTCGGATGCTTTAAATGCTTGAGCGGCATCCCATAAAGTTCTGGGTAAGGTTAAATGTTCAGGGTGTTTTTGCTCATAAGCATTGCCTTTAATTTGAGCTTCTGGCTCCCATTTATTCTCAATGCCATAAAGGCCAGCACCTAAGGCAGCCGCTAAAGCTAAATAAGGGTTAGCATCAGCAGAACCTAAGCGATGCTCAACGCGTTGAGATTTTTCACTACCCGGAATAACACGCAAAGCCGTGGTACGGTTTTCGACCCCCCAAGTGGCATCTGTTGGTGCCCAAAAACCGGGGATAAGGCGTGAGTAGCTATTAATGCTAGGCGAAGTCATACACAATAATTGTGGCATTAAGCGTTGTTGTCCCGCTACAAAATGGCGCTGTAAATCACTCATGTTGTGATCTTTTGATGGGTCGTGAAAAGCAGGGCCAGAGCCATCTTTATGGCGTAGTGAAATATGGATGTGTCCACTTTGTCCTGGGTAATCATTTGACCACTTAGCCATAAAGGTTGCCATCATGCCTTTGTGTTGCGCTAACACTTTCATAAATGTTTTAAATAAGGCACCTTTATCGGCTGCTGCCAGTGCGCTATCCACACCGATTGCCGCTTCTAAAACGCCAGGCCCTGTTTCGGTGTGTAAGCCCTCAATGGGAAAGTCCATTTTTTCAGATAATTCAATGATATCAGCGTATAAATCGGCATGTACCGAGTTACGAATCATAGAGTAACCAAACCAGTCGGGGGTGATGGGCTTTAAGTTTTTATAGCCTTTTTCACGAATACTATCAGGCGTTTCATCAAACATAAAAAATTCGTATTCTAAAGCGGCAAAGGCATCAAGCCCCATATCACTGGCTTTTTGTAGAACGCGACGTAATGTAGAACGAGGGCAAACGGCCTCAGCTTGGTCAGAAAATTCAGCAATAAACAGTAACATACCCTCTTCAAATGGAATGTCGCGACAGGTGT
>CAYZQE010000100.1:0-7678 GCA_964480635.1 uncultured Gammaproteobacteria bacterium
CTTCAAGGATATACCCTAACTCTGTGTACTCAGTGGTCTCTGTGTCAAAAAAATAGGTGCGTTACTTACTCAGTATGACTTAGCCCCAACATTATATAGACACAGAGGACACAGAGAGTGAAAGAATGTAGTAAAGGAGCTATCGAAACAGTAATAGGTTGTGCTATTGAGGTGCATCGTAACTTAGGTGTCGAATTGTTGGAAAATACTTATGAGCTAGGCTTCAAGGATATACCCTAACTCTGTGTACTCAGTGGTCTCTGTGTCAAAAAAATAGGTGCGTTACTTACTCAGTATGACTTAGCCCCAACATTAAACCGTCGTTTTATACGAGTTTTGAATATTGCTGTAAAGATTATTAAATAATATTTTCGCCGCTGCAATGGCTGGAATGGCTAAAATAATACCCACCATACCAAATAAGTTACCAAAAATAATAACGCCTAAAATGACCATAATGGGATGTAAATCGACCGCATTAGCAATGAAATAGGGAATCACTAATATATTGTCTACCAATTGCGCCGTCACAATAACGATAACAACTAGATACAATAATGAAGGATCAAACGGTGTCATTCCTAAAGCAATCAGCAATGAAAATATAATGGAGATCAGTGGGCCAATGTAAGGAATTATATTAAGTAAGCCCGTTAGTACGCCCATTAAAATAGGGATATCTAAACCGATTAAGCTAAAACCAATTGAACTGACACAAGCCATAATGAATGATTGAAGCAGTACACCACGGGTGTAAGCTTCTAATTGATTGGTGACACGCTGATAAATGAGCCAGCCAAGTTCAAAGTGAACATTTGGCAACCAATTCATCATGTTGTTACGAAATTGACGATAATCTTTGAGTAAAAAAAAAGTAATAAATGGAATGAGTATAGAGGCAATTACAATGCTAATCAGTTGATCTGAAATGGTAATTAACATGGTGTTTCCAATAGAATAGGATTGGCTGAGTGCCCCCATAGCCAGTTCGGGTAAATCCAATTCAAGCCCCGTAAAATAAGTGATTTTTGAGCTTGCAAGTGCAGCATATTTTTCAATAATCGCTAACATATCGGGCAAGCGTTGTTGCAACTGTAAAAGTTGCTGAAATAACCTGGGTAAGATGTATAGCAGTGCGGTGACACTGGCAAAAACAATGAGCAATAAAGACGTAATGATGGCTAATGAACGTGTCATATCTTTACTGATGAGCCAAGTCGTAAAGGGGTGCAAAAAGGAATAGATGGAAAATGAAATAATGATTGGGATTAAAATTGATGACAGCAGTAAGATGCTGATAAAAAATAATGTAATAATCCCTATGAAAACCTGACTGGTTTTAAAATAAGAATGCGATGAGATTGAATGACTCATGAATTAAGCTGTGTATTCAGTTTTTGTAGTCTAAGCGCTAAAATCATTGACAAGTTTTTTAGAAATTGAGCGCCATAACTTGGCTCTTGAGCAATCCATTCTTCTGCATCTTGTTTTAAAAAGAAGACTAACTCAGTGTTTTCAATTGCCGTTGCATTAGCGGTTCTTTGGTCGGTTTGAGCTAATGCAATTTCACCAAAAAAATCACCATGACTTAATGATGCTAAAGCTCTTTCTTTGGTCGAAATATTGACACGACCTTCAATGATTAAAATGGCGCCTGCCCCTTGGTCACCTTGTTTAAAAATAACCTCATCTTTAGCAAACTGCCTTATGTGCATGTTTTTAACTAACTTATAGATTTGAGCATTGGGAATGCGAGTAAAAAGTGGGGTTTTTGCCCAAAAATCACTGATAATTTGAAGCTTATCGCTCTTGTCTTTAAAAAAGTTCGTCCATAAAAATTGTGACATAATTTTATAATGCTTTTAATGTTGTTGATAAAGTGATCGAATGCGTTCAATGCGTTTTCTATTTTGGCCTAAATCTGATTTCCCCGCTCGTGATGCAGAGCGAATGTCTATATGATTTTCTGTTAGCAAAGCTTCAAAGTCATCTTTAAATCGAAAAATGGTAGACGTGAAAATAGCGTGTAAATAAGTCCCATCGTTTATTATTATATGCCCTCCATCTTGCACAACGGCATTATTTAATGCCTGCCAACTTTGCTTTGAATCATGGTTTAAAAATGAAAAGCTTTCGATAGACTCCCGTTTGATAGTTGAAGTACTAAGAATGCAATTTGGTTTATTCGGGCAGGGGTCTAATTGACGTTGCGATTCTACTTTTATAACATCATGTCTTGTTAAAAATGAAATGATAGCAAAATAGCCAATAATAATAACGGCGATACTAATGAGTGTTTTTATAATCATTGTTTTTTTAACAAAGACTTTAAATCAGCAAATGGGTTATGAGTGACGACCTCTTCTTTTTCTTTCACATGGCCATATTGTCCGCCCTTAACATAGTCTTCATAACGAGAGTGTTCGTTATCGTGGCAATACAAACACAAAAGTTCCCAATTGCTGCCATCTGACGGGTTATTGTCGTGATCGTGGTCACGATGATGAACGGTCAGTTCCGTTATATTAGAGTGAGTAAACTCCCGTGTGCAACGCCCACATATCCAAGGGTATTGCTTTAGAGCTTGCGCTCTATAACCCATATTGCGCTTGTCTCGGTTTGCATGCGCATTGGCAACTATTTTATCGAGTTTTTCGTGGTCGAATCTATCGCTCATTTTCTAGTCACTTAATTGAATAGAGTTAATTTAAACATAAGAATATATTTTCATAAAGGTAAAACATGCCGAATGTTAAGTTGCTTTATTTTTAAGTTTAAACTGATGCAGTTTTTCATAACAGTTAAGTAATTCTTGATGGGTTTCAAAGCCTTCCATTGACAAGCCTGGGCTATGCAAACCATGAAAAGTGACGCTACCATCAACTAATTGACTACAGATTGAAACATATTCTTTACCATACAGCTTATCTAAAGCATCCTCATAATCGTCATATTCACGTGATTCATCTAACTTTAATTCGAGCATCGCTTTTAGGCAGTTATAAATATGTAAACGACAAACGGTGAGGGCATCCATATGTAAACACCAATCTACCCATTCTAAGGCTTGTTCAAGGTCACCAAGAGCTAAACATAACATGGCTTTAAGCTCGCCAATTCTAAGGCCCGACCAGACCATGCCAAGATCGGTTGCAATACCGATAAATTCAGCGACTAATTGCATGTCGTGATAGCCTGTTTCACTGAGCCGATTTAGCAGGCTTTGCCATTGGCTTTTAGTTAGATTTTGAATGGACAGAATATCTTCACGAAATAGAGCCCCTTCATTGCTGTTATTCCAGACAATATCATCAACTGTATAAATTTCAGACATGCCAGGGACGATAATTCGGCAAGCATAAACAGCTAAATGTTCGTAGTCAGAGGTATAAATATCAAACTCCATGGCATGAATTTTTTGACATAAATAGTCAAATTCATCGTCATTGTCGGTATCGTGATCCCAGTCATTAAACTCATAATCAGAGGTGCTTTTGAAAAAATCATAAGCGACAAGCCCGCTAGAATCAATAAAATGAGTTTCTAAGTTATGTTGGTCAGCAACTTCATCTAAATCCATACTAGGTGTTAAAAACTCATCCAGTTGGTGCAAGCCACGGCCTTGTAATAACTCGGTCACAGTGCGCTCAAGCGCGACTTCAAAGCTTGGGTGTGCGCCAAAAGAAGCAAATACAGTGGCGTCAATAGGGTTCATTAAGGTCACGCTTATAACTGGGTATTGCCCGCCTAATGACGCATCTGCAATGCGTAAGTGGTAGCCATGGCTTTCAAGCTCAGTAATTGATTTAACAATGTCTGGGTATCGGTTTAAAACGTCTTTTGGTATTTCGGGTAGGCAAATACCCTCGGCAATAATTTTATTTTTAACGTAGCGTTCAAAAATTTCCGACAAGCTTTGAACGCGCGCCTCATTTTTGGTATTACCAGCAGACATGCCGTTACTGACATAAATATTGCCAATGACATTTACGGGGAACCAAATTTTTTTAGCATCTCGTTGTCTTATGTACGGTAACGCACAAATGCCACGTTCACGAGTGCCCGAATTGAGATCAAATAGATGCTCTGATGTGACTTGTTGTTCTGGGTCATAAAATTGCCATAAGGTTTCATCGAGTAAACCCTTTGGGGGTGATTGGTCATCAACCTTAAACCATTGCTCATCTGGGTAGTGAACAAAATCAGCTTTAGAAAAATCTAGCCCCAAATAATAATCTGCAAAAAAATAATTACAGCTCAGCCGTTCAAAATACTCCCCTAAAGCACTGGCTAAACAAGCTTTACGTGTCGCGCCTTTGCCATTGGTGAACATTAGCTCACAGGCTTTATCACGAATATGAACAGAATAGACATTTTGTACAGGGTTCAACCAAGAGACTTCTTCAATTTCGATACCAATATCAGCAAGCTTTCTAAGCATACTTTCAATGGTAGATTCAAGGTCTCTATCTTTACCTTTAATGTAGGTTTGTGATGTCATATTTTTAGATGAATTAATGATTAGTTGTTTGTGATTAATGCTTTGAATAAGCGGGTTGATTTTGGCTACAGAATGGCATTAAGTCCAGTGTTTTATAACGTCTGAGAGTGTTGTAGGTATTGAAGGGCTGTATTTTATGCCAGATTGGCTAATAAGTTTACTATCTCATGAAGTCATTAAATGAAGAGGGAAGCTATGAACAAGCCCAATAATTTTGAACTTGCTAAAACTGCCGATATTTTCATCGAAAATTGCAGCAATAGAGTGACTATTACGGCTCATTTCGACGAAAATAGCGACAGTTTTTTCTGCGCCAAAATTTTATTAACATAATTCAGAGATTCCCTAGCATGCTTTCTATTATTTCAACTTCAGCTTGTGACTCTTTTAAAAATTGCATGCTATCAGACAATAAAAAACCTTGCGACTTTAGCTTTTCATAGGCGGGTAAACGGGAAAGTACGGGTAATTTTTTTATGCTATTTTTATTGAGTGAACTAAAGTATCGTGCGACTAAAATCACATCACAAAGGTCTGCCTGATGCGCATTGTTTCTAAACCAATCGTGAGATTCTTCAGCAACAGTGATGAGTTCTTTACCTAAGTTCCACTTGTGCATTAAAAAACTATTGATTTGGGGTCTTAAATTTTCAATGGTTTGATCTATTGCTTTTTCATCATAGGATAACTCTTTGTGGTCATCAATGTATTGAACGATGGCTAAGGTGCCTAAATTGCAAAGTAACCCAGCCATTTGTGCAGCCTCATCGTTAAAGCCAGATAACTTTTGTGACAAAATGCGACTAAAAGCAGAGACTCTTCTACTGTCTCGCCATAGTTTTCGCATGCGCATTTTCATTTTAAATGACGTCATTGATAATATTTCAGAAACGGCATAAATAATGACTTGATTGCGTAGCGTTTGCATCCCCATGCGAACGATTGCTTGGGATATTGAATCAACTGATGAAGCTCCTCTGTACAAGGGACTATTCGCAACACGTAATAGCCTAGCGCTAAGTGACGGATCAGTTTGAATTAATTCACTCAGTGAATCGACTTCAGCGTTGTCATTATCAAATAACTTTTGAATCTTCATCGATACTTCAGGCATGGCTGGAATACGAATTTTGTCTTCCATAATTTCTTGAAAAAGATGAAAGGTTAAATCATTGGCTTCATCACTTTGTTCTATATAGTCAACTTCTATACCGGCTTCATCAGGTTCAAGCATGTGAGTAAAACGATTTAAATCCTCAGGGTGGATATTAATGTACTCAATTTCTGTGACGGCTTCGATACTATATAATGAAGGGCGCATATGAGTTTGAGATATATAAAACCCATCTTTTTCAAGAGTCATGTATGAGTTGCGTCCTTCGGCATCTTTTTTAGTCGCTTCACCGCTTAAAATAATTAAGCTTTCATGAGTGGCGTCACCAATTTGGATTATTTGTTCACCGGCTTTAGCCGTTTGGATTTCGAGTAAAGCAGAAAAGCTTTCCAGTTCAGTTTTATTAAATAAGGCAAGGCTCTTAACCTTTTTGAGTTGTTCGACAGTGGGGTGATTGAAAGACTCTAGCATCAACTTAGTATAGACGCACCAGTAAAAAGTAAGCGCATTATTTTAAAATTTGTCTTAATAGAGGCAGGAGAGGTCAAATCATTTCTCTTTTGTTCTTTATTGCGCTCTATTGATTGCTATTGAGCAACTCGTCATCAGAATGTTCTAAATTAATCACCATTCGCATTAAATCAGACAGTGATTCGGCGTTCATTTTTTCCATGACTTTAGCGCGGTGAGCCTCTACCGTCGATTGTGAAATGTTTAAATTTGCAGCGATGACTTTGTTGCGCTGACCATCGGTTATGGCGTGAAGAACTTGTTCTTCACGGTTTGTTAAGGCATTTAATCTATCTTTAATGGCCTTAATTTTTATGTTTTTCCCGCGTTTTATAGAGTCTATTTTAAAGGCTCGGTGAACGCTATCTAGTAATTCTTGTTCGTTGAAGGGTTTTTCAATAAAATTTATAGCACCCGCTTGAACGGCTTTGACAGCCATTGGGATATCACCATGGCCTGTAATAATAATGACGGGAGGCGCGCATTTGATACCGCTTAATTTTTCAAGTAAGGATAAACCGCTCATTCCTGGCATACGTACATCCAGTAAAATACAGCCTTCTAGCCGGGTAAAATCTTTCGTTTTAACAATAAAATCATCGGCTGACTCAAATTCAACCACGTCTAGGCCAACAGATAGCATGAGTAATTTGATGGCTTCGCGAACTTCTTTAGCATCGTCAATAATATATACTTTACATTGGTCCATATTTTTTCATCTCATCATAAACGGGTAGGGTAAATTGAAATACAGTACTTTCAGCAGTGCTACTTTTAAGCTCTAATATGCCACCATGTTGATGTATTATATTTTCACTAATTGAGAGCCCCAAGCCTAAACCGCTTTTCTTTGAGGTGACAAAGGGTGCGAATAAATTCTTTTTAATATCATCCCTTATTTCGCCACCGTTATCAGAAACAGAGACACAAACGGTAGATTTCTTAAGTAACTCGGTTTTAATCATTAATTCTCTATTCGTATGTGTTTGCTCAATCATTGAGTCGATTGCATTTTTAATTAAATTTAAGATGACTTGATCAATTTGAATGTGTTGAGCACTAATAATTAACGAAGGTTCTAGCAATTGCAATTTAACAGAAACCTTATGTTCATTAATGCTGTGTTTGACCAACAGTAACACTTCGTTAATGACGTTATTAATGTTGACGGGGCGTGCGTCAGGCATGTCTTTACGAATAAAGTTTCTTAATTGTTGAATAATGGCACCAGCCCTTTTAGCTTGAGAGCTAATGCTGGCTAAGGTATCGATAATTTGGTTTTTATCAAACGCTGACGTTTCAGATAAGCGAATACAAGCATCGGCACTAGTTGATATGGCAGTTAGGGGTTGGTTTAGCTCATGCGCCATGCCTGATGCCATTTCACCCATGGTGTTGACTCGTGCAATATGAGCAAGTTCATGACGAAAATCACGAGCTTGTTTTGCTGCTTTTTTGCGTTCACTAATATCACGAAAGATCACCACACTGCCAATGGTTTTGTTGTTTTCATCTTTTAACGGTGTGCTGCTATATTCAACGGGAAAGCTAGT
>CAYZQE010000100.1:7778-8856 GCA_964480635.1 uncultured Gammaproteobacteria bacterium
TCAAGTGGAATAGTCCAGCGTATATTGTTTGATTTTTCCCCATCGATATTGATGTGGTCAGGTTTTTCCATTAATGCAATGGCAACACTTTGAGCCAACTCATCTGAGGTGTGCGGTAATTTACTAAAAGGCCATTCGGGGTAAAGCCGAGTGCTGCGTAATTGGCTAAATTGTTTATTTTGTTGTTGGTTTAGTATGTTGATATTATTAATATCAATTTGTCCTGCTTGGTGCATGCTTTCAAGAATGCCAGTGCGAACGGTGCCTAAATCTGTTTGTCCATTAATCACCGATTTTACAACGTCATCGTGAATGCCAGCAAAACTAATTTTAAGGTCAGCATTTGTATCTATGCCATTGTCTTGCAGTTCTTTAATAATCATTTGAAAACCCCCTAGAGACTTAGGGTCAACCGCTAATAAACGTTTATTTTTAATATCGTTTAAGTTTTTAATGTCACTTCTATCTTTGGAGGCAAATAAAACACCACCAAATTGATTTAGGTAATGGTTATTCATTTCCCTACTTAATGTGGCTATACGTCTAATGCGATGACGAACTTCCATCACTACATAAATGCTTGGATTAACTAGCAAGAAATGAATGTCAGCGCTTTGAATTTTTTTCTCGATGGCATCAAAATCAAGTGGAATAACAATGAAATTATATTGAGGGAGTTGTTGAGATAAATAGTTAGCTGTCGCGCCCCAACGGGTAGATGTAGCAACATCACCTCGGTGACTTAATACACCAATTTTTATATCCAAAGGCTGAGCAACAATAGATTGCTGGCTGAATAATAAAAGTAAGAACAATAAATATTTGAATTTATAAATCATATTTTTAACCGCAAGCATTGAGTTTGATGCTTTTACTAGAAGAGCAAACTACTTTAAATTTAACCCCATTATATAAGTAAAGGAATGCATTTGTATTGGTATAAACCTTAATCAATTTCAAGGTTGGTATGAATGTTAGTCTATTTATAGACGCGCATAATGGTTAAGGAGATCCTGATTAACGCCATAAACTTTTACGATCTATCAAGCCGTTCTATCCTAGGCGCAACTTGAAACTA
>CAYZQE010000101.1:0-8479 GCA_964480635.1 uncultured Gammaproteobacteria bacterium
TGCATAACTCCGCGACTTCACCAATGGTGAAGTAACGTTTACCTGGTATAACAGGTAGTTCGTTATTATTACTCGGTTCCAGCATATGCTTCTACTCTAATTTTTAATTTTTGGCCTGGTCTAAAAGTCACAACACTGCGCGCCGAAATTGCTATTTCTTCGCCAGTTTTTGGGTTTCTGCCCGGTCTTTCTTTTTTTTCACGTAATACAAAATTACCAAAACCAGATAACTTAACTTGGTTGCCCGATTCTAGTGCTACTTTAATTTCTTCAAAAAATTGCTCTACGATCTCTTTGGCTTCTCTTTTATTCAAGCCAAGCTCATTAAACAACATCTCTGCCATATCGGCTTTCGTCAACGACATTAAGCGTCCCTCAGTACCGCATTGTGATTATTTTTTAAAGAAGTGAGTACTTTATTCATTATTTTATCCACGTCTTCATCGACTAGAGTGCGGGAAAAATCCTGTAAAATCAAGCCCAAAGCGACACTTTTTAAATTATTTATTAATTCTTTGCCAGTATAGACGTCAAATACAAAAACGTCCTGACAATTTTGTATTTTCAGTGATTTAACGGTTTCAATTAAACTATTAACATCCACCGTTGAATCAACCATTAAAGCAATGTCTCTACGAATGGATGGAAACTTAGATAGCTCGCTAAATTCTGCTAACCGAGAGTCACTTAATGCATCTAATTCAATATGAAAACAATACACAGTTTCTGAGATGTTTAATGACTTTAAAACTTCTGGGTGCAATGCACCAAAATAGCCAACGACCTCATTATTTACTGTAATATCAGCTGATTGGCCAGGGTGTAATATGCTCAATTCTGAACGTTTAAAGCTATAAGCATCAATATTTCCTGTCGCACTTAATAACGCCTCTACATCACCCTTAAGGTCATAAAAATCAACTTGTTTTGCATTCTCCCAACTTTCTGTGGCAAGGTCACCACAGATCACACCTGATATATGACGTTTTTGTTCTAGCTCACCAGACTTAGGCACAAAGCATAAACCTGTTTCAAATAGGCGTACGCGTGGTTGTTGCCTGTTTAAGTTATATCGCAATGCATTCATTAAACCAGCCAACAGCGTTGTTCGCATGATAGACAATTCACTTGAAATGGGGTTAGCCAAAGCTAATGTTTCTTGCTTTGGGCCTAAGATCGCTTGTAATTCTTCGGATACAAATGAATAGGTAATCGCTTCGAAATAGCCTTTTTCGACTAATAAATCTTTCAAATATTGATTATCTGTTTTTGTCTCAGAGAAGGAATCCATTTTTGGATGTGCTGCCCCAGTCGTACCAGGGATATTGTCATAGCCATATAAACGGCCAATCTCTTCTATTAAATCTGCTTCTATATTGATATCAAAGCGATAACTGGGTGCAGTTACAGCCCAACCATCAGCATTAGTTTCGAGAGTCATTTCTAAATTAGAAAGATATTGTTCAATTTGTTCAGCAGTCGTCTGGATACCTAACATTTTTGTCACTTGTTTATGACGCAAAATAACGACAGGGTTACTTGGTAATTCGCTTTCAATAGATTCTTTCGTTAACGGCCCTGCTTCACCACCAATAATATCTAGCAATAGAGCCGTGGCTCTTTGAATTGCTTTTTCGGGTAATGCTGGATCTACGCCACGCTCAAAACGATGTGACGAATCGGTATGCAGGCCATAACTTCTGGCCTTACCTGCAATTTTAATAGGATTAAAAAATGCAGCTTCTAAAAAGATGTTTTTAGTGGCACCTTGCACCGAACTGGCTTGACCACCCATAATACCGGCTACCGCTAAGGCTTTAGATTTATCGGCAATAACTAAGGTATCATCACGCAAAGTAATCTCAGAGCCATCTAGCAATTCTATTTTTTCATCTTTCGTTGCATGTCTAACGACGATAGCCGTATCGATTTTATCCAGATCAAAGCCATGCATTGGCTGACCCAGCTCTAACATGACGTAATTTGTAACATCAACAACAGGACTAATTGCTCTTAAACCACTACGGCGCAACGCTTCTTGCATCCACATGGGTGTTGGCTTAGTCACATCTACATTTTTAATAACACGACCAATATAACGGGCGCAGCTATCTTTTTGCTTAATATCAACATTCAAAGAATCAGTGATGGATGATTCAATAGCATTAATGTCAACTTGGTTTAGGGCTAAATTATTGTTTGCAGCGACTTCTCTTGCTATGCCTAATACACTTAAGCAATCGCCTCTATTGGGTGTTAAATCGACTTCGATGATATTGTCATC
This sequence comes from uncultured Gammaproteobacteria bacterium, assembly GCA_964480635.1. Classification (GTDB taxonomy): domain Bacteria; phylum Pseudomonadota; class Gammaproteobacteria; genus CAYZQE01. The sequence continues at coordinate 2,285 of CAYZQE010000101.1, forward strand.
CAAATCAAATAGGTTAGTAATAGATTGCCCTATTTCGGCATCATTAGGTAATTCCATGATACCCTCTGATGCTTCAGCCATTCCAATTTCTTTGGCTGAACATACCATACCAAATGACTCGACACCGCGTAGCTTGGCTTTTTTAATTTTAATGCCCGGTAATTCTGCACCCACTTGAGCAAATACAACTTTCATGCCTTGCTTAATATTTGCGGCACCGCAGATCACTTGCACTAAATCAGCTGAACCATCATTCACTTGGCAAAGGTTTAATTTATCGGCATCAGGGTGTTTTTCTAATGTCATCACTTGTGCAACAACAATTTTGTCTAATGCTGGGGCAGCGGGCTCGACAGAATCGACCTCTAAACCAGCCATTGTTAACTGGTGAATTAATGCATCAGTTGTTAAATTTGGGTTAGCCCACTGACGTAACCAATTTTCACTTATTTTCATATCAGTTGCTCCCTATTGAAATTGCTTTAAGAAGCGAAGATCGTTTTCAAAAAATAAACGTAAATCATTAACGCCATAACGTAACATGGCTAAACGTTCAACACCCATACCAAAAGCATAGGCTGTGTATTTATCGGCATCTACCTTAGTGTGCTCGAAAATTTTAGGGTGCACCATGCCGCAGCCTAATACTTCTAACCAACCGGTATGGCTACACACACGGCAACCATTGCCTTCACACATAACACAGCTGATATCCACTTCCATGGATGGCTCTGTAAATGGAAAATAAGAAGGACGGAATCTTGTTTGTAAATTGTCGTCTTCAAAGAATAACTTTAAAAACTCTTGTAAAGTCCCTTTTAAATCAGAAAACGATACATTTTCATCGACCAACAAACCTTCTACTTGATGAAACATAGGCGTATGTGTGATATCAGAGTCACAACGATACACACGGCCAGGAGCGATAATACGCACGGGAGGCTCGGCATGCTCTAGCACTCTAATTTGTACCGGTGATGTATGCGTTCTTAACAGCGTATTTTCGTTAAAATAAAAGGTATCGTGCATAGCCCGTGCAGGATGATGCGCAGGGATATTAAGTGCTTCGAAGTTATGAAAATCATCTTCTACTTCTGGCCCTTCGGCCACATCAAAACCCAATTTACCAAACATTTTTTGAATGCGGTTCATGGTCATGGTAACAGGATGGAGACCACCTGCTTGTTGTTGACGACCCGGCAAACTAATGTCTATCGTTTCGTCTTTTAATTTTTGGGCAATTCTTAATGTTTCTAATTGCGCTTTCTTTTCTTCTAATAGTTTCTGAACAGCTTGTTTAACAAGGTTAATTGCCTGCCCCGCTTCACGTCGTTGGTCGCCCGGTAACTTGGAAAGACTTTTAAGTTGTTCGGTAATTTTGCCTTTTTTACCTAAATAATGAACACGCAGTTCATCTAGTTCGGCTAATGCAGACGCATCAGAAATGGCTTTTGTTGCTGCCTGTTGCAGCGAATCGAGTTGTTCAGACACAATATTGGCTTCTTAAATGTAAAAAAAAGGCCCGGAGACAAAAAACATGCCCGAGCCTTTTTTAAGAGTGATACTGCTTATGCAGCAGCTGACGCTAGACCTTCTTTCGCTTTTTCTACTAAAACAGTAAATGCTGCTTTATCAAAAATAGCGATATCAGAAAGAACTTTACGATCAATCTCAATGTTGGCTTTCTTAAGGCCGTTCATGAAGACACTATAAGACATTCCGTTCATACGCGTTGCTGCGTTAATACGGGCAATCCAAAGTGCTCTAAATTGACGTTTACGCTGACGACGATCTCGGTATGCGTATTGGCCTGCTTTAGTAACAGCTTGTTTTGCGACACGAAATATTTTACTACGAGCTCCGTAATAACCTTTCGCTTGGTCTAAGACTTTTTTGTGTTTAGCATGTGCTGTAACACCACGTTTTACTCTAGGCATATTCTAACTCCTTAACTGTATGGCATCATACGGCGTACCGCACGAACATCGTTGGCATGAACTTGAAGCATTTCGCCTAATTGGCGTTTACGCTTACTACTTTTCTTAGTCAGAATATGACGTAAATGAGACTGGCTTCTTTTAAAGTTGCCCGCAGCATTACGCTTGAAGCGCTTTGCAGCACCTCGGTTGGTTTTTATCTTCGGCATTTCAAACTCCCGTTTGATAGATTTTAACAATGTTTTACAAGCTATCCTTTGCTTAATAAAACGACGATAAATAAAACATAAGCTCATGTTTTATTTAGCCGGCACTTCCTGTACCGAGAGAGTGTAAACACTCCCTATCACCCTAGACGTCGGAGTCCTACGTCGTCGGAATGAATTTAGTGAGATAAATCAGCTCTAATTAACAAGCTGCATTATCTTAATGTTTCTTTGGTACCATCAACATAATCATTTGACGGCCTTCTGACTGAGGATACTGATCCACAGTGGCCACTTCTGACATGTCTTCCTCAACTCGTTTAAGCAAGTCACGTCCTAATTCCATATGTGCCATTTCACGCCCTCTAAAACGGACGGTGATTTTGGTGCGATCTCCAAGCTCAATAAACTTAAGGAGTTTTTTCAGTTTCACCTGATAGTCACCTTCTTCAGTGCCCGGCCTAAACTTAATTTCTTTAATATGTACTTGACGCTGCTTTTTCTTTTGGTCATGAAGTTTCTTTTTCTTTTGAAACCTAAACTTACCAAAATCCATCAAGCGACAAACAGGAGGTTTCGCATTCGGTACAATTTCTACCAAATCTAATTCGGCTGCTTTAGCGGCTTGTTTGGCTTCTTGCAAAGTTACAATACCCGCTTGCTCCCCATCTCCGTCAATTAAACGTATTTGTGGGGCTGTAATATCGTCATTTAAACGCGTTTTATTACCTTTACTACCTTTTTTCTCAACAGCGATGTCGATGTCTCCTGCTTATATTAACTAATTTATTTAACTGAAAGTGTCGCCACAAACTCATCAATTGACATAGCACCGTGATCGGTACCGTCTTGAGATCGGACTGCAACTTGATTATTTTCCATTTCACGGTCACCAATAACCAATAAATATGGAACACGCTTTAATGTGTGCTCGCGGATTTTAAAGCCGATCTTCTCATTTCTCAAGTCTGAATTGACCCTAAACCCCTGTTTTTTCAGATTTTCTTCAATTTTCTTCACATATTCGGCTTGTTTGTCCGTAATATTCAATAAAACGGCCTGAACAGGCGCTAACCAAACTGGAAATTTACCTTCAAATTCTTCTATCAAAATCCCAATAAAACGTTCGATTGAACCTAAAATGGCACGATGCAGCATCACAGGAACTTGTTTACTGCCATCTTCAGCCACAAAATGTGCATCTAAACGACCTGGCATTGAAAAATCGACTTGAATGGTTCCACATTGCCAAACACGCCCAATGCAGTCTTTTAATGAAAACTCTATTTTAGGTCCATAAAAAGCGCCTTCACCTGGCTGTAATGTAAAATCTAATCCTTTATTATTTAGGGCTTCTTCTAAAGCATTCTCTGCTTTATCCCATAAATGATCTTCACCGACTCTTTGCTCTGGTCTGGTTGATAAAGCGATTAAGACATCATTAAAGCCAAAATCTTTATACACTTTAAACACAAGGTCAATAAAAGCAGACACTTCGTCTTGCATTTGGTCTTCGGTACAAAAGATATGTGCATCATCTTGCACAAAATTACGCACTCGCATTAAACCATGCAATGTTCCAGATGGCTCATTGCGATGGCATGAGCCAAATTCTGCCAAACGTAAAGGTAAGTCGCGGTAGCTTTTTAAGCCTTGATTATAAACCTGAATGTGACAAGGACAGTTCATTGGTTTAACCGCATATTCACGGTTTTCTGATGATGACGTAAACATCATGTCTTGAAACTTTTCCCAGTGGCCTGATTTTTCCCACAAAGAGCGGTCAACTAGCTGTGGCGTATTAATTTCTTGATAGTCGTGCATTCTTAACTGCTGACGAATGTAATCTTGAATAATTAAATTAATTTGCCACCCATTTTCATGCCAAAACACCATGCCGGGTGCTTCTTCTTGCATATGAAATAAATCTAGTTTTTTACCAATTTTACGGTGATCACGCTTTTCTGCTTCTTCTATACGGCGAAGGTATTGCTTTAATTCTTTTTTGTTACCCCACGACGTACCATAAATACGCTGGAGCATTTCATTGTTTGAATCACCGCGCCAATAAGCGCCAGCAAGCTTGGTTAATTTAAAGGCTTTTAAATGCCCTGTCGATGGCACATGGGGGCCGCGACATAAATCAATAAAATCGCCCTGCTGATATAAAGATAAATCTTCATCGCTCGGGATGCTTTCTATAATTTCAGCTTTATAAGCTTCGCCCATGTCTTGAAAGAATTGAATCGCTTCATCACGTGTTTTTACCGAACGGCTTATTTCAAAGTTCTCTTTAACCAAAGCATTCATTTTATCTTCAATGGCTTTTATATCTTCTGGGCTAAACGACTCTTTATAAGCAAAATCATAAAAAAAGCCATCCTCAATCACTGGGCCTATAGTTACTTGAGCATCTGGAAATAAAGACTTAACGGCTTGAGCCATAAGATGTGCTGTTGAATGACGAATAACTTCTAAACCTTCATCAGAACTGCTAGTAATAATGCTTAACGTCGCATCACTTGATATTTCAAAGGCGGTATCGACCATTTTATCGTTAACCTTACCTGCAATTGCAGCTTTAGCTAAGCCTGGGCCAATATCAGATGCTACGTCAAAGACAGAAACGGGATGATCGAAAGTTTTTTGAGTGCCATCAGGCAAAGTAATAACAGGCATGTTTTATCTCCACAGTGGTGACCACTACCAAAGGCCACGTGATTTAATGATTGATTACAAATGGTAAAATTTAAATAGAGCGGGGATTATAGATTTAGCTTTCAGCTAAGCTATACCAATAAAGGAATAGCTTTGAAAATAATAACTGACTCTTCTAATTAGAAACATCTAAATAACCGCGTTGAATAGCGGCATCTAAAGCTTGTGATGCTTGAACTAACTCTTCGAAGGTTTTACGACCATTGGCTAATCTAATAATTTGCTTAGGCTCAGGAATACCACCAGCGCATTCTTTTGTTATCTCAAAGAGCAACTTCAAATAGCTTGCTCTTGCCCTTGCTACCATTTCCATCACAGGGCGAATGGCTTCTAAATTCAAATCTGGAATTTCAGGGTTAATGATTTCTTTGTTTGCATTTTTAATGCAATTTTCAAGCTCTAATAACAAACGGTTATTAACAGACATTGCGACCACCTATAGTTATGAATATCTTAAGGAAGCTCTGATCAAGTCCATAATTTTTATCTAAGCCAAATTTTACTCAGCTAGGCGTAGCATTGCAACGTCATCTAGATACCGTAAAATGCTAGAACGACGCTGGGTGAAATTTGGCAACGACCCGCAGGGAAGCCACACGGATGTGGTGAATGTCGATTATGAATGGATCATTCATCGACCGAGCTATCAAGCCATTCTATCCGTCGTTCCAACTTTTACTAAGGACTTGTCATTAGCTTCAAGTTGCGCCTAGTATAGAACGGCTTGATAGTTCGTAAAAGTTTATGGACTTGATCAGAACTTCCTTAATAAATAGCATAAATAATAGATAAAGCGAGAAAGAAAGCTCTTTAAAAGAAAATACTGCCCCTAAACAATAAGATGGTAAGCAATCTTCCTGCTTAAAATAATATAGAAATTATTACTTTATAACTAAACAGTCACTACCAAATGCACGACTAAACACATTATTGATTGTTTCAACTAATAAAAATCTATAAATTCACTTCAGTTAAAATAATTCTATTACAAAAAGATAAGAGGCACTAATGAACCCAAGAGATGTGAAAACAATTGAGGATGCCAAGACGATTATTGAAGAGCGTAACCTAAGCCATATTAAAGTCGGTTTGTTTGATAATGATGGCGTCATGCGCGGTAAATATATGAGCCGTGAAAAATTTTTTTCATCTCTTGAGAGTGGCTTTGCCTTTTGTGATGTCGTTTTAGGCTGGGATATTAAAGACCAACTGTATGATAATGTTAGTTATACAGGCTGGCATACGGGCTATCCCGATGCGCCTGTACGCATCTTACCTGACACCTGTCGCGACATTCCATTTGAAGAGGGTATGTTACTGTTTATTGCTGAATT
>CAYZQE010000102.1:0-2942 GCA_964480635.1 uncultured Gammaproteobacteria bacterium
CCCTAAGCTATTTCCTAACCACCAAACCAACATCATATCTACTGCGGGAAGCGTTTTTGTTTCTGAAAAAAGAAACATCACTAATGAGCCAATAACGGCTGTTAAAACAGGTGCTAAAACGACGATAGTTGTAAAAATCAATCCATCATGAAATGAATCTAAACGACCATTAAACTTATAACGATGGGCAATAATAATGGGGACAGCTGATTCTAAAATTGACAGTACACTCGAAAAAATGGCTATTTCGATAGGAATACCAATATAAATGGCTAACAAACACATACCCAGAAAAACACCGGGCCACAACCAAAAACCGATAATAACAAAAGCGGCGAATGTTAGGCCTGATGCAGGCCAAAAAGGAGTGACGCCATGTTGAACCGATTGAATTTGTAGCCCTAAAACACCTAAGCCAAAAAAAAGCAGCGCAAACGCTAGAATGTACGTTAGGCTTTTAAATGTTAGCTTAATATAAAATTGTTTTATTAAATCGTCCATTAACTTTAACTTCCCTAATAGTACTGGCGCACAGAGATTTCACACTGACAATTTTATAATTATCGGTAATTTATGAAAAAACTTAAATGTTCCATCAACATAATAATAACTATGTTTCTTATAAGTTATAGCACTCAATTTAAAATAAGCCAATGATACGAAACACTTAATTCAACTATAAGCCATTTTAAACTAGGTAACAACTGACCTGATGCCCTTCTTTGCCTGTCGTTTTCGGATAGCTTTTTTTGCATTTATCCATAGCTGATGGGCATCTAGGGTGAAAGTAACAACCTTGTGGTGGATTGATAGGTGATGGCAATTCACCACCCAAAAGCACTGCTTTAGAGTCTGCTGAGTCTAGGTTTGGCACTGCCTTTAATAGGGCTTGGGTATAAGGATGCTTAGGATGATTTAAAATTTGATCTGCCGTGCCGTATTCGACGATTCGACCCAAGTACATGACCGCTACTTTGTCGGCTAGCCATGATACTACCGATAAGTTATGCGTAATAAACAGATAGGCAATTTGAGATTTATTTTGGAGTTCTTTAAGCAAGTTTAATATTTGTGCTTGTACCGATACATCTAAAGCGCTGGTTGGCTCATCACACACAATAAATTGAGGCTCTACGGCGAGGGCTCTTGCAATACAAATGCGCTGCCTTTGCCCGCCAGAAAACTCATGGGGATAGCGATCCATGACATCTACTTCTAAACCCACCTGCAATAAGAGTTGGGCTATTTTTTTCTCTAGCTCAGCACCTCTTAAGTCGCTAAAACTTAATAAACCTTCGGCCATAATTTGTTTAATGGTCATTCGGGGGTTCATTGATGAAAAGGGATCTTGAAAGATAAACTGGGCTTGTTGATGAAAGGCTTTTTTATTTTTTGATGAATTTAGATTAACGTCCTTACCATTAAATTTTAAAGAGCAATTTGCTTCTGTAATCATTTTTAAAATGCTTTTGCCAACCGTCGTCTTGCCACAGCCTGACTCTCCTACTAAGGCTAGAGTTTCACCTTTATTGATTTTAAAACTAACATCATCAACGGCATACACATAACCTTTTATACTTTTTAACAGGCCCTTGCGAATCGGAAAATATGTTTTTAAATGCTTTACCTCAATGACAGGTTGCTCATTACGCTGATTAAATGAAAAAGGCTTTGAGGTTTTATTAAGCACTTGCGATGACGATTTATCAGTAGAGTCTATTGTTCGCACACAGCGCATTGTTCGCGTGTTATCTACCGTTTTTAAATCAATCACTTGCTGACAATTCGCTGCTGCAAAATCACAACGGTTAATAAAACGGCATTGGGTGAATGTTTGCTTTAACGAAGGCACTAACCCTTTAATCACTGTCAAATTTTGCTGACGATTTTCTACCCTTGGAATCGCATCAAACAAGGCTCGACTATAGGGGTGTAAAGGTTTCTTAAAAAAGCTTTCGCACGATGCGGTTTCGACAATTTGACCTGCATACATAATGGCAATATCGTCGGCCATTTGGCGTACAACGCCTAAATCGTGCGTGATGAGTAAAATAGCCATGCCCGTTTTTTGTTGCATGTCTTTAATCAGCTCTAGCACTTGTGCTTGTATGGTCACATCTAAAGCCGTCGTCGGCTCATCAGCTATCAACACATCGGGCTTAGTTGCTAAAGCTAAGGCGATCATTACGCGTTGTTTCATGCCCCCCGAAAATTGATGTGGATAATCATTTAAGCGTTGCTCTGCATCTGGGATGCCAACTGATGTCATGATGCTTATAATATCGCGTTGCAAGGACTGTTTTGTTGATCCATTTTGCAATAATACTTCTGCAATTTGCTGCGCTATCGACATAACGGGATTAAGCGATGTCATGGGCTCTTGAAAAATCATACTGACTTTTTTACCGCGTATCGAGCGCATTTGTCGCTCTGAATAGCGCAGTAAATCTTGCCCATGTAAAAAAACACTACCCGATTTCAAATATACCGCAGGTTGGGGCGTTAAACCCAACAACGATAAGGCTGTCATAGATTTTCCGCATCCAGATTCACCCAATAACGCTAAGGTTTTACCTTTATTTAAATCAAAGCTCACCTCATCAACAATGGCATAGCTGTGTTGATCTGCACGTAGCATCGTGGTTAAATTTTTAACTTGTAACACTAAATTGCTCATTAACTGCGCCCTCTAATTCTAGGGTCAAAGGCATCACGAACGGCATCTGAAAATAAGTTGGCTGCCAGCACTAAGACAAACATAAAACAAAAGGCAGCAAACAATGACCACCAGACAATGGGGTCACGCGACATTTCTAAACGTGCGCTGTTAATCATATTGCCCCATGAATTCATGGTAGGGTCTACGCCAATTTCGACATAGGCTAATACGGCTTCTGCCAATACTAAGCCACTAAAGTCGAGCACAATCGAAATAAGCACTA
>CAYZQE010000102.1:3042-8475 GCA_964480635.1 uncultured Gammaproteobacteria bacterium
TTTAAGGTGGTGTATAAATAAGTAATAACATCATCGACCCAGCCCTTAAAATAGCCTGCCATAATGCCGAGTAATAAAGCAAATGGCAGCATAATGAGCGTTGTTAAGGTACCAATGACAAGCCCTGTTCGAATACTTTTAATGGCTTGGTAAAAAACATCTTGCCCCACTTTATCGGTGCCCAACACGTGATAAAAGTGCGATAAATAGACAAGACTGCTGATGGTTAATAAGATAATTAACAAGGTTATAAAAATGGCACGCCAAGCGGTTTGTTGCGCTGCTGGCGTATGTATTTTACGCCATACCTGTGCGATAGATTGCCTTGGAAAAAACCGTAACACTAAAAGAAAACTTAACATCAACCAAGCGACAAAACCAATCGCTAACCCCATGAGCAGTTTGCTACTAATATCAAATACTTGAGCATCTAAAGATTTAAGGTGAGAACCTGCATACTCTAAACGAGGATAAACGCGTTGTTGCTGCCCATTAACTTCAATGGTTTCTTTAACGAATAAATGCGTCGCAAAAGGTGCCGAATACGTTTTTTCTGTTTTTTCTCGTATGGCTGTAAACATCCAGTCTAAAACGCTAATCACTTCAGTTGAATGCGTTTCAGCTTGCCTATTTTGGATAGTGCTAGATTGTATATTATTGTCAAACTCTTGTTCGAGGGCAGGGTGAAAGTGCATTGTATCCAGCACGCCTACCAACACATAAAAAAGCAAGACAACTGCTGAAATAGAGCCTGCTGTGCTATGGAAAACAGAACGCCATTGCACCATAAATTGACGATTTTGTTTTAATTGCCATGATGCTAAAGCGGTTAAAAACAACAGCAAATAAATCAGTGCATCTGTCCAGAGAATAACCGGATCAATCATTATTCAAACCTCACGCGAGGGTCAACCAATGTATAAGAAATATCAGTTAAAATTAAGCCTATGATGTAAAGAACAGAGCCTAAAAAGACCATCGCTCTCACTATGGCAAAATCTTGTGATTGAATAGCATCTATGGTGTAACTGCCCAAGCCCGGTATACCAAAAAAGGACTCGGTGACTAAGCTGCCCATAAATAATAAGGGTAAGATAACGACAACGCCCGTTAAAATAGGAATCATGGCATTTTTAAGCACATGCCTAAACAAAACGCGCATTTCTGATAGGCCTTTAGCTCTGGCAGTACGCACGTAGTCTTTCGTAATTTCTTCTAAGAAAATACTGCGATACCAACGCACGCCAGACCCTATACCGCCAATTAAACCGATAATGATCGGTAAAATTAAAAACTTTATTGCATCGACACCTGTTTCATACCCAGAAATTGGTACGAGATGCAGCAGTTTACTCACCAGCCATTGCCCCCCTACAATATAAAACAAACCTGAAATAGACATCAGTACGACACAAAATACGACGCCCCAAAAATCAATGTACGTCCCTCGAAAAAAGGCAATTAACAAAGAAAAGGTAATATTGATTAATAGCCCTAAAATAAGCCCCGGTATGGCTAATGCTAAAGATGGCCACATGCGTTGACTGATGTCCCAACCAATATCACGCCCACTGTCTGAACGTCCAAAATCAAACAAAAATAAACGCAACGATTTTTGCACAAAAATAGTGTCGGTAATTTTATCTAAGCCTTGTTCTTTTTCGTTAAAGAACAAGGGTTTATCATAACCACGTTCTAGCTTCCAAGTGTCTATTGCCGCTTGCTTTACATGCTTTTGCCCCAAATGCATTCGAGCCACATCATCGGGTGTATTCACCATAAAGAAAAGCATAAACGTGAGCAAATTAACGCCAATAAGCAATGGAATGGCATAGAGTATTCGTCTGATAATATAAGCGCCCATTATTCTTTGTCACCGATTGCTGTTGTTTCGCTTTTCTTCCACGCTAGCCAAGCAGGAACTAACGATAAAAATAAAATGATCACACCCAACACTAAAGGCCAAACGATGGGTTGATTCCATTCATATTGGCGTTGCTTTCTTAGCTGCGGGTCAAGCCGTTTATACATTAGTGTGTTATGTGCCATAGCATTAGGCTTAGAGTTAAAATACCATTCATGGTGCAAAGAAAAACTTTTGGGGTGTAAACCCCAAAGCCAAGGACTGTCATGTTGTAACACGGCTAATGCTTCGTTAATGACTGTTTGGCGCTCTACTGAGTTCGGCATGTCTTTCATTTTTTCAAATAAGCGATCAAATTTTGGGTTTTTATAATTTGATGCATTTTCACCTTGAGTTTCTACCTTGCCATTTGGGCCATACAGTAAAAATAGAAAGTTTTCAGGGTCAGGGTAATCAGCATTCCAGCCCCACATAAAAAGCTGCGCTGTGCCTTTTTGCATTTTCCCCCTAAAGCGATTGTAATCGGTACTACGAACCACTAATTGTATGTCTAGTTTGGCAAACTGCTTTCTCCACCATGCTAAATTGGCTTTACTGTCTGGGCCACTGCCTGTGCTATCTAAATATAAAATTAATGTTTTCCCTGTTTTTTGATCAACACCATTTTTATAACCTGCTTCGCTTAATAGTTGTTTTGCAAACGACAATGGTTTTTTAACGGCCTTACCATCCTTCCAGTCAAACAACGTTTTATTAATTCCTTTTTCGCCGTGTTCAAAACCAAAAATACCCGGGGGAATTGGAGACTGAGCAACAATGCCACGATCATTTAAAAAAATTGAAATATATTCGTCATAATCAACAGCAATCGCTATCGCTTGCCTTAATTTTCGAGCTGAATCTGAGTCACCACCAACGACATCATCTAGCATATTAAAACCAAAATAAAAGGTCGATGGAGCAATGCTTGTCTTTAAATGTATGCCTTGTTTTTTCATATCATCGCTTAAGGCAACACTTCCATCCCCACCCATACTAATGACTTGATCAAAACTACTAGAACTCACACCAGACGTATCGTAATAGCCTTGTAAAAATTTATTCCAATAGGGAATATTTTCTTTTTCTAAATTAAACACAACCTTATCGACAAAGGGTAAGACTTTGCCTGCATCATTCAGCAAGCCACTATCTGTATCTTCTGGCATGCCTTCAGTCGGGTATGTCACTGTCCTAAAATTAGGGTTTCTTTCCAGTACCATTTGTTTATTAGGGTTATTGATCGCCAATTGAAAAGCGCCTGTCCCTATTGGATACCAATCTAAACTGATGTTTTTATCTTGTAACACTTGTTGATGGTAAAAACGCTCAACTTCATAAGGCATAGGTGCAAAAAATGGCATACTTAACCAATATAAAAACTGGGGGTATAAGCCTTTAATCTTTATGCTGAAACTATATTTATTGAGTCGTTTAACGCCGCTTAACTCATATTGCTTAAGGTCTAGCCATGACTCTTTATCTAGGGTTTTTGTGGCTGACTTTAGCGCTACCGATAATTCATTTAAACCATCAATATACTCGCTCATTAAACCCAAAATGGGTGAATGAAAACGAGGGTTTGCTAATCGTTTTATTTGATAAATAAAATCATCGGCGGTTAATTCACGGGTATCGCTTTGTTTAAAGTCACTGAGCTGATGAACGTCTTTGACATCATTAGATGACAGATTGAGATAAGCCTGACCATCTTTAACAAATGCAGGGTGATTTTGAAATTGAATATCAGGCTGAATATCAAGCGTATATATGGTGTATGCCACATTGCCTGATTCTAAGCCCACGGCTTTATTATCTTCATTAAAATAGCTAACCGTTGGCATTTGAGTCAAAACCAATGGCTCTAATTGATAGGGGCGCTTTAAATAATGATATTGCAATGGGGGTTCGTAAATTTGACCAATAATGGCATATTCGTCCGAGCTATATGAACGCGCAGGATCCATATGTTTAGGCCGTGTAGAAAAAGAGCTATAAAGAATATTTTCACTGCCACTCGCAGAATTGGGGTCATTCCAAGGCCTGTCAGAACAACCTACGAGAGCTAAAAAACTTAATGCAATTATGCTTAATACGTTCAATTCAAATTTTTAGATTATTGCAACCCTCCCTTTAAAAAGAGAGTTGTTGTGTGAGGGGAAAATAGTCAAATCACTATTTAATTAAAGAGATTACTCCCTCACCCCAGCCCTCTCAATTCGGTGATTCTATTTCATTCTGTCTTCTGCAACCATATAGTTGCCCCGAAGGGAGAAGGGTCATTTAATTTATTATGTCTTATTGTTCAGAGCATCCTTATCAGAACACCATACTTCAACAAAGTTTAAAATTCTACATTTCTATCCCGAATATTACATGGTCATGCCAAATTTTTTAGCGTTATCATGCAATATTAGGGCTATGGTTCTGTCTAGCCCTTAATCCCCAATACCCTCTTTTTAGGCTCAATTATTAAATTTTGATAATCAACGCTTATTAGCCAGTGTTTTTACTTTAGCGATGAGTTCTGGGTGGTCAAATTCTCGGCCACCAATTGCTCTATAGACAACGAGGCCTTGTTTATTGACTATGTAAGTCGTTGGCAGCCCTCTCACTGCCCAAGCTTTCATGCTTTGAGCATCAGAGTCAAATAATATGGGGTATGTAGGTATAGGCTCAACTTCACCTAAAAAAGAAAAGACAGTGTCTTCGTCCTCACCTATATTTACTGCTAAAACAACGACATTATCATCTTTTAATTGCTGATAAAAATGCTCTAAAGAAGACATTTCACGGCGGCAAGGTGGGCACCAGGTCGCCCAAAAATTAACCAATACCGTTTTACCTTTAAGGTCTTTTATATCAATAATTTCATCATCTAAATTAGTGAAACGTAAATCAGGCGCCTGAACCGGTGTTTTTAACAGGGTTAAGCCATGAGTTAAAACGGGTTGTTCGGCACTATAAGCTAGTGTACTAAAAATAAATAAAGTACAAAATATCAATATTTCATTGCGCACAGGTCACTCCTTTAATTTTGGTTTGGTATTTATTACTATCACTATGCCAGCGAGCTATAACATCAAAGCTCCCTTTCACCGCACCTAAAGAAAGCATGCCTTGATTCCAATCTCCACCCGCTTCATATTCTTGTTCAACCGGAAATTGCGCCCATCGAAAAGCAATTAAGGCAGAATTTTTAGCGCCTTGTTTTGTTAGTTCATCCACCCACTGATCAACGCTCTTAATGCTTTGCGATTTATTGCCTTTAACAACAGACCATTGTTTCGATTGATAACGAATAGAATGCTGTGCACTCTCATTGCGTAATACGGTCATGAAAACACAAGAATCTACATAACTTTGAATCTGTTCTTGAGAAAAACCACGGTTGCCATAAAAGGCTCTTAATTGATCGGGCAAAAGCTGATTAATATAAAACACAACACCTTGGTTTTTAACTTCCCAAGACTGCGCGCCAGTGACATCATCCGTTAGATGAGTCACATTGTTAGAGAACGCATTGTTAG
>CAYZQE010000103.1:0-8218 GCA_964480635.1 uncultured Gammaproteobacteria bacterium
CTATCTAAATGAAATTGAGCGAGCTGCTGAACAAACGCCTCTAAGCCAAACATGCGTTTAGAAACGTGATCCATTAACTGGATGGTGAGATCTTCAAACTGTAATGAAATGACACCAGCCACAATGTGTGATTGCATTTTTTGTGAAATATCTTGAATGGTTGCCGATTGAGCAACAACATCGGTGTTAAGTCCGAGCATTTCACCCCACATCTCTTTCATCCTCACTTGAGAGGTATCAGCAATACTCATATCTGTATGGGTAATAATTTCTACTGTGGAAGACAAGTTTCCAATTGAATCTTGTGTGCTCGTTATAAGGGCTCTTATTTCATCACTAAATTGAGCGGTTCGTTTAGATAGCTTTCTCACTTCATCGGCCACCACAGCAAAGCCTCTGCCGGCTTCACCTGCACGAGCGGCTTCAATAGCGGCATTAAGTGCTAGTAAGTTTGTTTGCGAGGTAATTTGATTGACATCATTTAAAAGGCTAACAATGTCATCGACTTGGTTGTTCATTATGTTAAATGAAGCACCAACACTACTGGTGCTGTGGACTATTTGTTGAATTAGACCAACAAAATTGTTAACAATATCTTCGGTTTCATGTGCAAAATGGTTAATGCCAGTGGTTTGTTTGTGATGTTCTTCGCCCTCGGATGCTTGTGCCAGAGACTCTATTAGTTCGCGTAATAACTGCATTTGCCCTAAAGAGTCATTTTCCATACCCGTAAAGCTACCCGATAGTTTAGCGGTGGCACTTTGTACGATATCTTTCATCTGAGCCATGTCATCATGCATGGATGTAAATTGCTTGGATACCTGGGCAAAGGCATCATCTAAAGTATTTGAATAAGTCACTAACGATTCAACTTGTTGATGCCCTTCATTATTTTTAGAAATGAGCTCGTTATCAAAGCTATCAACATTTTTAACGTAAACGATTAAAATAATGATGGTAATAATGGCAGTGGCCAGAGAAACAATGGCTGGTAAAAATAGCATTGACGCCGCAATATTTGCAATTTGAGCGACGATAATCGCGATGATAAAGGGTGATTTAAATGCATTCATAATAGTTTCAAGTTAGCCTATTAAGTGAAATATCGACAATTAACCTCTTAACTTTAGTAAAAAGTCAGAATTAGTCTATGTTTAGACATAAAATAAACAATATATTTTTCGTTCATCCCATTTATCTTTTATAATTCGCCCTTTAAAATAGATGTAATGTACTTTCATGACGACAGAAAACGAAAAAACAGTAGCTAATAATTTCATCAAAGACATTATTCAAAGTGACCTTGATAACGCAAAACACAGCAAAATTCAAACTCGTTTCCCCCCTGAGCCTAATGGTTATTTACATATTGGTCATGCCAAGTCTATTTGCGTCAACTTTGGCTTGGCAAATGAGTTTAATGGCCGCTGTAATTTGCGATTCGATGACACCAATCCGGCCAAAGAAAGCCAAGAGTATATTGATGCCATTAAAAAAGATGTTGAATGGTTAGGCTTTAAATGGACAGCTAACCCCTCGGCATCAGATTATTTTCCTCAGCTTTACCAATATGCACTTGATCTTATTCATAAAGGTCTAGCCTATGTTGACAGCCAAAGTGCAGAAGAAATTAAGTTAAAGCGCGGTACGCTTAAAGAGGTTGGAAGCGATAGCCCTTATAGAGCAAGAAGCATTGAAGAGAATTTAACGTTATTGTCTGAAATGAAAGATGGCAAACATGAAGATGGGACGCTAGTTCTGCGTGCAAAAATAGACATGGGCGCGCGTAACATTAACATGCGCGACCCAATTATTTATCGCATTCGCCATATAAAGCACCATCAAACGGGAGATACATGGTGCATTTATCCCATGTATGATTTTACCCATTCATTATCTGATGCATTAGAATCTATTACGCATTCATTGTGTACCTTAGAGTTTGAAGATCATCGTCCTTTATATGATTGGTTTATTGAGCATTTAGACACGCCATCAACACCTCGCCAAATTGAGTTTTCACGCTTAAATTTAGAATATAACCTTACCAGTAAGCGCAAACTTAATCAGCTGGTTGTTGAGCATCATGTCAGTGGTTGGAATGACCCACGTATGCCGACTATATCGGGTATGCGTCGCAGAGGCTTTACGCCAGAATCATTGATTAATTTTAGTGATATTATCGGCGTGACTAAAAAAGACAGTTTGATTGAAATGGGTGTCTTAGAAAATTGTGTGCGAGAAGATTTAAACACCCGTGCCGAACGCCGTATGGCAGTGTTAGATCCGTTAAAAGTTATTATAGAAAACTTTCCTGCCGATGTGACTGAAATGGTCAGTGGTAAAAACCATCCCCAATATCCAGACTTCGGCACGCGTGACATTCCCTTTAGCAAAGAAATTTATATCGAAAAAAGCGACTTTATGGAAGATGCGCCACGTAAGTTTTTTCGTTTTACCATTGGACGTGAAGTGCGTTTAAGGTTTGCTTATTATGCGACGTGTACGGCAGTTGTGCGTGATGAACAAGGTGAGATAGATCATATTGTGTGTACTTATGACCCAGACTCTAAAGGTGGTCGAACTGAAGATGGACGTAAAGTTAAAGGCACTATTCATTGGGTCAGCGTGGCGCATGCTAAAACAGCAAAGGTTAATATTTATGACCGCTTATTCCATGTTAAAAACCCAGCTAAAGAAGAACAGCTAACATCTACTTTAAATCCAGAGTCATTGCACACCTTGGACAATGTGAAGTGTGAACCAGCCATTGCTATGACAACTCAGCCCTTGGCTTATCAGTTTGAACGCATGGGGTATTTTATTGCTGATGAAACATCGACAGAGGAGGCTCCTATTTTTAATCGAACTATGTCGTTAAGGGATAGCTGGGGCAAGATTGAAAAACAACAGTAAAAAACCACATGCCTTTATTGCTTGAGCCAATCAATAAGTTATTAGCTCACTGTTCTTTATCGTGCTTATTTAGGCTGGCTAAGTTTTTTTCTGTTTTAATCGCGCACAGTAAAAATCAAATTTCGAAACAGACCAAAAACAATATAAATTTATGTTTTTTTGAAAAAAACGAGGTGCAAAAAAAACAGTTATACCGTGAGTCGATTGTTCACACCGTTTGTTCTTTAGTCGAGATGGCAGCACTTTGGCATCAGCCGATGCAAAAGGTTTTGGCTCAAATTAATAACGAAAGTATTTGCGCTGATTTTAAAACAGATTTGGGGGCTAAAATTATAGTTGTTCCGCATTTTGGTAGTTGGGAGCTTATGAACTTATGGCTAGCTCAACAAGGTGTGCTTTTTTCACTTTATAAACCAGCTCGCTCAACTCAACTAGACGCTTATATTTTGCGTAAAAGAAGCAGAAATGGCGCTATTTTAGTACCCACCAATCTGACGGGTTTAAGGTCTTTGTTAAAGGGACTGAAGGTTGGAGCAACCGTGATGATTTTACCAGACCAAAAACCAGGTAAAGATGGCGCAAAGATCAATGCCAAATTTTATGGCTATGATGCATCAACAAGTCTATTAATTAAAAGCCTAAACAAAAAAGTAAACTGCTCAGTTTATATTGCTGCGGCGATACGTGATTTGAAAGATGCAAGTTATCAAGTGCATATCAATAAATTAAATGACGTGATTTTAGCCAGTGATGACCAGCAAAGTGCGGACTATTTAAACCAAAGTATCGAGCAATTTATTGCTATTGATGAGGCGCAATATCAGTGGTCTTATCGACGTTTTAGTAAACAAACGTATTTAGACTTTAGCGATAACACCAATACTTGACGCCTTGATGGTCTAAAAACTCTTCGGCATCTTTGCCGTGAAGCATTGCTAAGGTCGATAAAATCCCTGCATCAGTACAACTGGCAGCCGCTACAGTCACTGACAAGGGCGAATCAATAGCTGGCCAACCTGTTTTAGGGTTAATGATATGACCATAACGAATGTTGTTTTTTAAGATAAAACGATAGGAATTACCGCTGGTTGCTAGAGCCCCATGTGATAATTTTAAAATATTATCGGGATTAGATGAGTTGAGTTTATTGGGGTTTTCGATACCCGTTATCCAAGCGTTGTTATTAGATTGTGGGCCACTCACATGACAGTCACCACCAAAATTGACCATCGTGCTGCAATCTGTTTTAGAGGCTAATAAATCAATGACCTTATCCACTGCATATTCTTTTCCAATGCCACCAAAATCTATTTCCATGCCTTTGGGAAGCGTAATGGTTGCATGATCAAAATTAATTTTATCAAAGCCAATCAATGGTAATAAATCATTAATTTGCTGCTGGGTTGGAATTTGTTTTTGTTTAAAGTCCCAAATTTGGCGAAAAAGACCTGATGTAATATCAAATAAACCGTCGCTCAGATGATGACACTGCTGTGCAAACTTAAGCAGCTTTGCCGTTTCAGCATCAATGGCAACGGCTTTCTGAGGGTTGTTGTTAATTTTATAAACGATATTATCTTGACGATATCGGCTAAATTTATGTTCAATCCTTAATGCTTCATCATAAGCAATTTGCACTAAATCTCGTGCATGTTGTTGATGGTTCGTTTCAACCAGCACCTCGCATGGGCTAGCCATACAACTAAAGTGGCCAACCCAATGCTGTGCTCTTTGCTCAAAGGTGATATTCATTTTTGAGCGTATGGCGAGTTACCATTTAAAAGAATAGCTGGTTTGAATAATAACCGCTTCAACACCGGGGAAAAGGTCTTGTTGTTGTAATTGACCAATCGCTTCATCAGGTGATGAATCACCGCTTTGTTGATAAAATTCAAGCCGCGCAGACCAAGAATGTTGGGCATTAATATCTTGACCAAACTTTAACCCAATAGTTGAAGTGGTCATTTTACCTAAGCGATAATCGGCACTAATATATTCGGGTATCGCTTCATTATTTTGTAAAAAATAACGATAAAAATTGGCTGCGGATTGTTGATACAGGCGAATGTGAGGTTGCACATAATAACCATTAGATAGCTTATATTTAAAGGTGGTGTCAACGGTATGTGAAATGACGCCCCAATTATCCGTCATGTAACGATATGATGTGGTAAAAACATCTTTGTTGTCGAGGGTTAGTTTATATTTCCCAAATAGGCTTTGACGCGAACGTTTATTCTTGCGGTGTTCAAAAATATGGCTTGTCGGTTCGCCAGTAGCATCAACGATGCTCACTACCTTATAAGGGTCGGTTAAATAGCCATCAGCTTGGCTGAGTGATAAATTAACTTGAAATAAGCTTTTTTTGTTAATAACTTGAGTCACACCAAACACTAAATCGATTATGTTTTTATCTTTATCAGCAGCATCTTTTTGCAATAAAGATACATCGCTTAATGGCGTAGGGGCGCCGCCAACAGGCGATATTTGATCAATTTCCAGATTAATGCCAGCCGATAAAGTGGTATTTTTTTGGTACATATCATGCTGCCATAAAAAGTGACCACCTAATGAAAAGAAATCAAATTCTTTCGAGATGTTAAATCCTATCGTGCGCCGATTATTACGATCAATAGGTGTTTCTATACTTAAAGCAAATGCAGCGCGAGTATCCTTAAAGGTATCATCTAACGGCGTTTCGTTGGCAGGAACGGTATAAGAGCCATTGCCTGAAGGTCGAGTAAAAGTTTGAATATTTTGAGATGGCACAGCTCCTGTTGCTGATGCACCGGTTAACGAATCTAAAACAAATTTCATGCTTAAAATTTCGCCATCGCCTAAGTCTCTGCTTAAGGAGACAACGGGTTCTACTGCTGATACTCGATCAGTTTCGCTATAAATTAATAGCGCAGTATCAACATTCCACTCAGTTTCTTCTGCGTGTACTGAGTTTGATATTAAACTAGCGGTGGCTAAGGATAATAAACCAACGATTTTTTTAGGCTTTAATTGCATCCACAACCGCCCCCAGAGAAGCCCTGACCACCGCTAGACGCTTCTTTACTAAAGTAAATATGTTCATCGAAGGAGAGGTCTAATGCATCGGCAGTGATTAACATTTCATCATTCGCTAAGGTTGCTTTTTGCCACGGCTTTACCCCCAGTGACGAACATCCTTGTAGTGTAATGAAAAGAGCGATAACTAACACATAACGGTTCATAATAAAGCCTCAATTTCTTGTTCGTATTGAGGGATTTTTTTAAGATAAAAGCCAATGTGCTTTTTAACAGGTTTTCCATCTTTATCAAAAAGATAAGATGTCGGCATACCTTCAATCTTAAATTTTTCGGCCAGTATCCCCGTTGGGTCATGATAGATATCGAAGTTGGCTTTAACTTTGCTTAAAAACTGATGCATAGCTGAAGACTGCTCATCTAAATTTATAGTCACAACGATAAACTCATCGGTAGGATACTTGTTTTTTAATGAATTCATCCAAGGGAAGGAAACCAGGCAAGGCTTGCACCAAGAAGCCCAAAAATCTAAATAGACGACCTTACCTTTAAAGTTGTTAAGGTTAAATTGTTGAATATCAAAAACTTCGGCTTGAAGTGGGGATGACAAAATAAGTAATATTAAAATTAGTTTTTTCATGGGCTGACCTAAGAAAAATCATTAGTATACAGTAGTCATTACTAATTCAAAATATGGGGTCGTTTGTTGGCGGTTAAATGAATAGACTGTAAGCTAGCCCAAAACCTGCACTCATTGCAATCACGGTCATTATGCCCATTTTAAAACGAAATAACGCAATAAAAGCAGCAAGACCAATCACCGCACCAAACCATTCAAAGCTGCCATCGAACCCTTTAGGCCAAAGTACATGAATGGCAAAAAATACGGCTAAATTTAAAATAACGCCAACAACAGCTGCTGTAATGCCCGTTAACGGCGCGGTAAATTTTACGTCGTGACGCGTGGCCTCAATGGCTGGGCCACCTAATAGAATAAATAAAAATGAGGGCAAAAACGTGAAAATAGTGGCAACGCTAGCACCAATAAAGCCAGCCATGGGTAGCATGTCTGGCCCGAGTATTTCTTTTGTCCAACCACCAACAAAACCAACGAAAGCAACAATCATAATCAATGGGCCTGGGGTGGTTTCACCTAGGGCTAAACCATCGATCATTTGAGTGCCATTTAACCAACCAAACTGCTCAACAGCACCTTGATAAACATAAGGTAAAACAGCATAAGCCCCACCAAATGTCACCAAAGCGGCTTTGGTAAAAAAGATACCCATTTGAGTAAGGGTACCTTCCCAACCAAAGTTAAGCACCAGTATAGCCATAACTGTTATGCCAATACTTAAGCCAACGACAGCAAAGGTGATGAAGCGGCTCCATTTAAATAAAGCATGTGCTGGTACGGGCGTGTCATCGTCAATAATAGCCGGACCATAAGACTCATTTGAAGCACCATGCCCTGCACCTGCTTTAAATAAATCAGGCGCAAAACGTGAGCCAATATAAGCTATAAGACCTGCCATAAGTACGATATAAGGAAAAGGAATGGTAAACACGAAGATAGCAATAAAGGCTAACACTGCCATAGCGCGTAAGGCATTGTTACGCAAAGCTTTAGAACCAATGCGATAAGCGGCAAAGACAACAATGGCTGTTACGGCTGGTTTAATGCCGTATAAAATGCCTGAAACGGCACTGACATCGCCAAAGGCTAGATATACCCATGTTAAGCCACTTAAAATAAATAATGATGGTAATACAAATAAGAAACCCGCTGCAATACCGCCCCAAACGCCATGCATGAGCCAGCCAATATAAGTAGCCAATTGTTGAGCCTCTGGCCCAGGTAGCACCATGGTGTAGTTAAGCGCGTGTAAAAAACGGTGTTCAGAAATCCACCGCCGTTTTTCAACCAGTTCTTGATGCATCATGCTAATTTGACCAGCAGGGCCGCCAAAACTGATAAAACCTAATTTAAACCAGTACCAAAGAGCTTGCGTAAATGAGACGGGGTCAGGTTGGGTTTGACGCTGTGTTTGATCGGTCATAAGGATGTCATGAATGTTAAATTGAGCTATAAAAAAGTAGGCTTATCGCCATTTTGCCATAAATCATGTTGAGTTAAAGCGGTTTGTAAATAAGGAGTCGTTATGATGCGATCAAGCCATTGCCTACATTTTGGGTAGGGTGCTGTGGCAAACCATTGTGGTTCATGTAAAGAAAACATTCTAATAAATGCAACAATACTGATGTCGGCAATGGTGATATGGTCAGC
>CAYZQE010000104.1:0-8098 GCA_964480635.1 uncultured Gammaproteobacteria bacterium
TTGATTCAGCGAGTTGTTCTGAAATGAGGTGCCCATTTTCAGTAAGGGAAACAGTCGCTGTTTCTCTACTGTTGCTAATGTGATACCAAGCAAAAATCAATTCAATCATAATTAAAGGCACTAAAGCCAATAAGATTAACCGTGATGTGATTGATAATCTAGACGGTTTAATCATGGCTTATTTGGGCGTTAACTAATCGATAAATGTCGTCATTATCATCTAATATAAGCCCCAGAGATTGAGCCACTCTGCGATTTATTTTTATGCTGAAATGCTTAGCAAATTGGCGTTGAGGAAGAGCATTTGATGGATTAAAACTGTTTTGAATCATCTCGACAATGTGGCTACCAAGGTTTGAGGGTGAGGCATAAATAGCAGCCACTGCGCCTGCTTTGACGTGCGCAGGTGAATAACTGACTAATGGCGTATTGCTTTGGTATGTGCTTAATAAAATTCCTTTTAATGAGTGGCGATTAAAGATGTTTTTGTTGGGCAAAGCTAATAATACATCAGAAGATTTTATGATACTTCGGGTTGCCGAAATGACTTTGTTATATTCAGTGACTTCAATTAAAGATAAGTTTTTATCTAAATTAGCCAGTTGCTTATGGCTATCTTTTTGATAAAGAATACCAATAGTTTTGTTAGGTAAAATAGTTTTAGCAAAGCTCAGGTAATGCTTTGCTTGAAGTTCAATTAATAAGTGGGTTTCACGTGGCTTAATTTGTAAGTTTAAGGATTGTTTTAAACTGACAAAAGAAAATATTTTAGGGGTGTTAGGATAGTTTTTACGTGCGTAATTAGCAGCAGTAACGCCCATTGTAATGACTAATGACGCGCCGTTTAATTTAGGCTTTACATCGATATTTTCAATTCTTAAATCATAATTGTTAACTAATGTGTTTTTAATGGCGAGTATGGTTTTTTTGTAAAAGGAGCTTTCTTTGCTTTTTAATATTAATATTTGATGGGGTGGTGTTGCGCTTAAATTTAAGTTAATTTGTGCATAAGCATAGTGATTAAAAACCAAGCAATATATGCTGGTTATTACGCTAAAAATAATGATGAATCCGTTCATTAATTTCTTCTTTAATAGACGCGTTAAAAGCGACTGCTTAACTTTAAAAATAACGATCTAGACTGAATATTAGTGTTGGTATAATCAGCATAGTCCGATAAGAGGTTTTGTCCAATAACTTCAAGGGTGAATGGTGTTTTATTGTTAACAATAAAGTCATAGGCATAACGTAAATCAAGTTTTTTTGAAGATTTTAATAGGTGTTTAGGGGTATCTACCCAATTAAAGCTCGACGTGTAATAAAGTGTACCTGAAACTGAATGATGATCATTGATGTCGTATTGTGATAATACAAACGCAGTTTTATTAGGAAAAGATTTATCAAATAATTCGTTAATACTTTTGGCTTTAATAAAGTTAATGCCTGACGTGATAAAAAAACCACGTGAAGGTTTATAGGATAATGATATTTCAATGCCTTTAGCCTTCGTTTTATTGTCGTTGTTAATGTATTGATCTTGATCAGCAGCACTTACCGGCGTGATTTGATTTTTAATGTCATATTGATAGAGCTTAATATCTGTTTCTAGTTTAGGCGTTAATAGGCTGTTTAAACTGACTTCGTATGACTCAATTTCTTCGGGTTTTAAATTGGGGTTTGGTAATAATAATTCAACTGGGTTAAAAGCACTAAACGCGGGGTCATTTAAAGAAAATGCTCTACGCCCAAACAGCTCAAATAAGATAGGGTTTCTAAAAGCTTGAGAATATGCAATTCTTAATGTGTGCTTATCATTGAGATGTTGTATATAGGCGATACGCGGTGAAAACCCAAAGTCAGCCGTATCAGAGTCTTCCAACATCCCTCCAATATTGATAATGGAGCTTTCATTTATTTTATATTCAGTATGGGCGAAAAACCGTTTCACATTGACACTTTGCTTTTGGTTTTCTCCCAATAAAAAGAATGAATTAACAGTGTCTTTTCGAATGCTAGCGCCAAAAACAAAGCGAATACTTTTAGACCAGTCTACCGTTGTTTGGCTTTCTAATTCTGTGCGCTCAGAATAACGATCAAAGCTAACAGTGGCAGACGTTGTTAGGCTGGGTGCAATATCATATAAGACGTCAAAAGAGTCATCAGCATTATGTTCTGTATGAAACAGTTTAATGTGAGAAGAGACTTTTTGGTTTGATTGCTCATAACTTAGTATTTGATATCGATTATAAGCTTTCTCTTCTCTCATCAAGCTTAAAGGTCTTCCGTCGCCTTTGTCGAAAGACGAAGAGCTTTGGCCGATTTGTATGGACCATTGAGAATTTTCTTTGATTAAAAAATTAGAACGAAGGTTGAATTTGGTTGTTCTTTGTCCATCATGATTTGGATTGAGTTGATTAAAAAACTTTAAGCCATCATCGTTTATTGTCTTTAAGCTAATGCCCCAGTCATAATCTTCAAACTGTTTGCTAAAACGAAAATAAGCATCATCAATGTTTTTATGTCCATCTGAATGTGAAATAGAAAATTGTGACCCTGGGTTTTGATAGGCTTCTGTCGTAATAATATTAATAGCGGCTAAAAATGAATTTGAACCATATGAAGCGGCATTGGGGCCTCGAGTTATTTCAATTTTTTCGATGTCTTCAATAATCACAGGAAGTGCTTCCCATGGGATACCACCAAAAGAGGGGATGAAAACTGACCTGCCATCGACTAATACTTGTAACTGGCGATTAAAATTAAAACCCATGCCATGGTAAGCAACCGTAGGCTTATTGCCCGTAAAATGACCAACAATAAAGCCAGGGATTAGTCTGAAAATTTCAGCTAATTCACGTATGCCAGACGCTTTAATCATGTCTCGGCTAATGATGGTGACAGAGCTAGGCGCTTCAGATTTGGGCTGCTCCAAGCGAGACACGGTCAGTACTGTTGGTATCTCTGAAAAAAAATCATCATCAGTATAATCAATTTCGTTAGCTGCATTTAAGTTAGATGATAATAAGCTTGCAAACACTAAAAATAATGAAGTAACCAAGGTTTTTATATGATCTTCGTGTATGAGCATCGTGTAACCGTAAGAAGTAAGATAAAATGCGCGAGAATTGTAAAGCCTAAGTAAATTAAAATGACCTTTAAAGCCCTGACTGTTGAAGATTATATCGGAAATACGCCCTTAGTCCTATTGAAGCGAATTCAAACTAATAAAAATAATATGTTATTAGTTAAGCTCGAAGGTTCAAACCCAGCTGGTTCAGTTAAGGATAGAGCGGCATATAGTATGATTATGCAAGCTGAAGCGCGCGACGAATTAAAAGTAGGCGACACCATTATAGAAGCGACTAGTGGTAATACAGGTATAGCCTTAGCAATGGTCGCCGCTATTAAAGGTTATCACTTGATATTGGTCATGCCAGAGCACATGAGCTTAGAACGCCGTGCCACAATGGCCGCTTATGGTGCTAAGTTGGTGTTAGTGTCTCAATCAGAAGGGATGGAAGGCGCTAGAGACCTAGCATTACAGATGGAGCAAGATGGTAAAGGAAAGGTGATTAATCAGTTTTCAAATGAAGATAACCCCTTGGCACATTATAAAACAACAGGGCCGGAAGTATGGCAGCAAACAGAAGGGCAAATAACTCATTTTGTAAGTGCAATGGGCACGACAGGCACCATTATGGGAATGTCGCGTTTTTTAAAAGAAAAAAACAATGATATCGTGATTGTTGGTGTGCAGCCTGGTGATAACGCTACAATCCCCGGGATTAGACGTTGGCCTAAGGAATATTTGCCTGAAATTTATAATGATAAAAACATCGATATTGTGATTGATATTGGACAGCAAGAGGCCGAACAGATGACTCGTGATTTAGCAAAAATAGAAGGTATTTTTTGTGGTATTTCATCGGGTGGTGCTGTTGCAGCAGCTCTTGATTATATGAAAAATTTAAACAATGCAGTGGTCGTAACGGTTATTTGTGATCGTGGAGATCGTTATTTATCAACCGGTGTTTTCCCAACAGAATAAACTTAATTATGAATGTATTAGTTTTTGATATTGAAACCGTGCCAGACGTTGAGGCAGCAAAAAATTTATTTGATCTTCATGGCTTGTCCGATGAAGATGTGGCTAAAGCTGTTTTTCATAAACGAAG
Organism: uncultured Gammaproteobacteria bacterium; assembly: GCA_964480635.1. Classification (GTDB taxonomy): domain Bacteria; phylum Pseudomonadota; class Gammaproteobacteria; genus CAYZQE01. The sequence continues at coordinate 4,176 of CAYZQE010000104.1, forward strand.
GCAAGAAGCTAACACTGAATTTTTAAGGCATCATATACATAAGATAGTCGCTATTTCAGTGGTGTTACAAACCCCCGATAGCGTAAAAGTTTGGAGCTTAGGCTCTGAAGATTCGAATGAACAGGATATCATCCAGCGTTTTTATGATGGCATAGAGCGATATACCCCTAAATTAGTGTCATGGAATGGCGGCGGCTTTGATTTGCCTGTCATTCATTATAGAACCTTACTGTATGACATAAATGCCTCACATTATTGGGAAACGGGTCAAAATGACACGAGTTTTCGTTATAACAATTACCTCAGTCGATTTCATGAGCGTCATACAGACTTAATGGATGTCTTAGCGGGTTTTCAACCAAGGGCTAGTGCGCCATTGGATCAAATAGCATCAATGTGTGGATTCCCTGGAAAAATGGGTATGGATGGAAGCAAGGTCTGGCCTACCTATGCCGCAGGAGACATAAAAAAAATCCGTGATTACTGTGAAACAGATGTACTGAATACTTATCTAGTATATCTTCGTTTTGAATTAAACCGAGGCAATATCGATACAGTGCAGTATCAAAATCGTTGTGATGAATTAAGGGCGCAACTAACCAATATGAAACAAGCTCATTGTGATGAGTTTTTATCTAACTGGGTTAAGAAAGGCTAAATAATGGCAAGAAAAAGAAAAAGGCAGCGTTTTCCTGAGCCGTTTGATGTGGTCATTGAAGCGATGTCTCACGAGGGCAGAGGCATAGCGCATGTCGAGGGTAAAACCGTATTTGTATCGGGTTCTTTAGCCGATGAAGCAGTGACCATTCAAATTGTAAAAACGAATAAAAAATTTGATGAAGCTAAAGTGGTCGAGGTCATCAAAGCCTCACCTAAACGTATTGCCCCAAAATGTGAAGCATTTGGTTTATGCGGTGGTTGCAGTATGCAACACCTTAGTAATGAGGATCAGTTAGAGCTTAAGCAATCTGCCGTGCTTGAAATGGCTCAGCATGCTCTATTAGGTGACTTTGAAATTATTCCCGCATTGTTAGGTGCTTCTTGGCAGTACCGCCAAAAAGCACGGTTAGGCGTTAAATTTGTCATTAAAAAAGATAAGGTGTTGGTTGGTTTTAGGGAAAAAAACTCTCCATTTTTAACGGATATGGATCGTTGTGAAGTATTGCACGAGAAGGTCGGCAACCACATTTTAGCCCTTAAAGAAATGATAGAAACGTTAGAGGCAAAAAGCACCATTCCACAAATTGAAGTAGCCGCAGATGATGACCACGTCACTTTAGTTTTTCGCCATTTAGAAGAATTAAGTGAACCAGACAAAAATATACTCAGTCAATTTGCGCAACAGACTGGTTTTCATATTCAGTTACAATCCAAAGGCCCTGAGAGCATTGTTAATTTATATCCAGTAAAGCAGCAATTGTTATTAAAGCCAGATGAAGGCATAGAAATAGAATTTAAAGCGACAGATTTTACTCAAGTTAATGCCAATATGAATCGGGCAATGATTCAGCAAACGCTTGGATTTATGGATCTAAAGCCAGAAGATAAAGTGTTAGATTTATTTTGTGGGCTAGGGAATTTCAGCTTACCGATGGCGAAGCGGTGTTCTCATGTGACAGGGGTAGAAGGTTCTGATGTCATGACCCAAAGAGCAAGCGAAAATGCATTGAAACTAGGCCTTAATAATTGTCAGTTTTATGCAGCAGATCTCACTCAATCTCATGATGATGCTAAGTGGTCAAAGCAATCCTACGATAAAATATTGCTCGATCCACCAAGAACAGGCGCTATGGAATTGATTGAAAATATACATCGATTTGGTGCCAAAACAATTGTTTACATTTCATGCCAGCCAACAACCTTGGTGCGGGATGCGGCTATTTTAGTTAAGAAAGGCTATAAAATAACGCATCTAGGGGTGATGGACATGTTTCCCCAGACGGCACATGTTGAAAGTATGGCGGTGTTTGAAAAGACTTAAAAGGGTGTCGCTGTCTTAAAAAAATGCTGAGTTAAACTTTCTTTTTAAGCGCTTTCGTTTAAATCGTCTTTGTCGACGGTATCAATACCATCCGTTAAAACATAGCTTTCAATATCTTTTTCATTGAGCAAAAAAGAAGCAGCGGAGCTACGGCGGCCAGTATCGCAGTAGATAACATGTTTTCTACTCGTATCTAAAGAGTCTGCTTTCATCCGTAAAAAGATAAGAGGGATGTTTTTGCTGTTATTAATATGCTTTTGTTTAAATTCGGCAGGTAATCTAACATCTAATAACACAGCGCCGTCGGCGACTAGCTTTTTGACTTCTTCATAATCAACCCAGTTTAGTAAAGGCTCATTTAATAAAGAATTGAAGTCTTCTTTTTTTAGACGCATTAAACTGCCATCAGTGAGCATAGTCACCGACGCATTGCGGGTGCTGTCAGAAATCAAAGCTTCTTCACCAAAACTGTCACCTACGTTTAAGGTGGCGAGTTTTACACCTTTTTGGTTGGTTGGCGTAGCGCGCGTGACTAAGCATTTTCCACTTTGAATGGTGTAAAAATAATCACCTACATCACCTTGAGAAATAACAATATCCCCCGGTTTGTAACTAACGGCTTCCATACGCATAAACATAGCTTGAATATTAGCAGGAGGGATGCGATGAAATGCTCGGGTGCGTAAAATACGAGTCATCCAATCGGTAGAGTCATCCTCGTCACTTGACTCAACGGTTTCAACGCTATAACTACCTGTTTGATCCCAAGTAAGCATGATATCAAGCATGTCACTATTGACTTTTATGATTTCTATCGCGCCTTTAGCGCGAGCTGCAACTGCACGAGGGAACGATTGTGCTAAGGGTAACAAGCCATCACTAGAGCCCGCTTTAATTGTTTTTAATACTTTTTTGTTTTCAACGAGTTCAACTTGGCCTTTTATAATATAAACATGAACTTTGTCAGGATCATCCTTTTTAAAGACATATTGCCCAGCTTGTAAGACATCAACTTTTATTTTTTTTAATAAATCATTAAAATGTTCATGAATTAAAGAATTAATGGGTGAAAATTCTTTAATTTGTTTGGGGTCTAATTTCATCTCATTTAAATTGGAAATGCTTTCCTTAACATGGTTTTGGGGCGTATTTAGCTAGTTTGGCTTTTGATGCTTTAGAAAGCAACTACTAAACGATAATTAAGTATAAATTGTTGTCACTATTCAGCAATAATTTGAACGGTTGCGGGATTTTATTATTCGTTGAGCCGTTATAAGTTAGTTAAGGAGCCTCTGATTAAGTCCATAAAATTTTACGAGCTATCAAGCCATTCTATCCTAGGCGCAACTTGAAGCTAATGACGAGTCCTTAGTAAAAGTTGAAACGACGGAGAGAATGGCTTGATAGCTAGGTCGATAAATGCTCCTGCATTATCGACATTCACCACATCCATGTGGCTTCCCTACGGGTCGTTGCCAAATGATCGCCAGCGTCGTTATCGAATTTTGCGGTATCTAGATAACACTGTAATCCGATGCCTAGCTGGCAATAATTTGGCTTAGATAAAAATTATGGAGTTAATCAGTGGCTCCTTAAGTAATGGAGTATTGCGTCATGGTGAGATATGCAAGAGTAATATTTCCCCGTTTCCCTAATCATGTAATCAAAGAGGAAGCAGAAGACCAGATGTTTTCTTCAAGCTTTAGGAAATGATGGTTTTATAGAAAAGGAAGGATCGCCGTTTGGCTGTGTTTAAAAAAAGAAACTGGAGTCGAAGACAGTGATAGACGGTGTCTCCAAAGCATAGAGCGTTTTCATTAACTATAAAACAAACCCTCAAGTTTTTTATGATATATTAAATTTTAACGTGCTTAAAATTAAAAGGAAGGTGTCTATGCAATGGTCTGAAGTGTTAGAAAACCCCTTATTAGTTAATTTACCC
>CAYZQE010000105.1:0-7769 GCA_964480635.1 uncultured Gammaproteobacteria bacterium
TAGTTTTTTCATGGAAGAGCTGGCCAGTGCCATAGTGTTCAGCTGAACTCTTTTAGCGGTAAGGTTAAAAACTGAAATAGTCCATTAGATCTTAAAATGTTTTATTCGCACTCTTTAGCGCGCTATTGTTTGTGCTGTTAATTAAATTTAAGTTAAATAGGCGGGTTATGCTGTCAATTACGGCGAATGATTTAAAGCGCAATGGCATTGCGGGTGTTGAGAGGGCTTTGTTTAATAGTGATGAACATAGCGTAATGATTGATGTTAGAGGAAAGGCAAAATATGTCATCCTCTGTTGAAAAGTTTAATCAATTTCGAGAATATCAACTAGATCAAGTGTAAGCGTAAAACGAACCCACCTATCCGCCTAATAAGTACTTTGCCAAACTACTTCAAATCCACATTCCAAGGTAACAATGCCTCAATCGCTTCAACCGTTGTTGCATTGGGTAGCTCTTTAAAAATATGGTTAAAATAGTGCCAAGGCTCTATGTTGTTGGCTTTAGCGGTTTCAACAATTGAGTAGAGCGTGCTACTAGCTTTTGCGCCTTTAACGCTATTAGCAAACAACCAGTTCTTACGTCCAATCACAAAAGGCCGTATCGCTCGTTCGGCTTTGTTATTATCTATCGCCGCTGCGCCATGATCCAGATACGCCGTTAAATAAGACCATTGATTATCAAGATACGTCAGTGCTTTTCCCATTAGCGAGGTTGGCGGTATGCCTGGTTTGGTTTCTTGCAGCCAAGTTTTGAGCTTTTCGATGATGGGCTTGGCTTTTTCTTGACGAATAACGTGACTCTGCGCCGGTGTTTTGCCTTTAAGCTGCTTTTCAATTCGATACAGTATTAGACGACAATTAACTTGGCCGGTTTTGGTAAGCTTCAGGCATTTAGTTTCTAAACGTTTAATTTCGGCATTTTTTTGTGCCAGTATTGTGTCTATTTTTAATGTCATAATATGGGCGGTATTAAAACAAAATCAGTCAGTTAATGCCTTCATAATGTAACGTTTTATGAGGTTTTATTTGACTAATATCAACGCCTTGAAGAAGCCATTGTAGCTGCTCTTCATTAATAATCAGGCTATTATCAAACGATGGTTTTGGCCATTTGAATCGCTCTTTCTCAAGGCGCTTTTGCCATAAACAAAAACCACTTCGATCCCAATACAGTATTTTTATATTGTCGCGACCACGATTACAAAAGACAAATAGGCATTCACTAAACAACGGCAAGCCCATTTCTTGCTCAACGATTAAACTTAAGCCATTAATGGCTTTCCTAAAATCAACGACATGACAATACAAATAGACTTTAATAACGTCCACAAACATCTTCATGTCATCACCCTAACTGTTGCACAAACTGAGCGAGCCAATCAGCTGATACATTTGTTGGCAATTTGAGATGAGTGCGTTGATGCACCACCTCGATACATCCCATTTTCGATTGTATCTGAGCGGCAACAAAAGTGGGTACTTTAATTGTGACCATTTTGCCTGTCGTTTTTAGCTGGCTTTTTCTTAAGCTGAAATATTTAGGGCTTATATCGCGGTCTTCACAAAATTCAGTTTGCGTTAAACCACTGTGTTTTTGCGCTTCAACTAAAGCCTGCCATTGTTCTTGCGTTCTTCTTGTCATTGTTATCTCCGATTGATGTTGGAGATAGATTAAAGCTTTGGTTTATTAATGGTAGGTGGGTTCGTTTTCCGCTTACGTTTAAATGGAACAGTTTTGTCAAAAGACTTTAATCTGGGGGATATAGCATTTGGCTCCCAAATATTTGGATCTAAAACATTTACGACATTAAATGGTCGCGGTTTGTTTGTCTCGGATAATGGTGAAGTTGGGCAAGAACTGTGGGTAACAGAGGATTCATTGGATGCTGTATTTTTATTAAAAGATATAAGCCTTGGTTTTTAATCTAGTGATATTTTATTGCATTGAAATGAGCTTTAATTTGATTGATTATTGTTTTCATGGATTTTTTACCCACCCATCGAAGAAAAGTCGTAATTAAGCTCAGAGCTAATAGGTTGTAAAAAGTCACCTTGAACGTAGTCAGCACCGAGTCCCCATAGCACACTTAAAATGCTGGCATCGTTTACAATTGGCGCAATGACTTTTATATCGAGTGAACTTGCCATGTCGGTTAACTCGCGAATGCTGTCTTGATTATCTTGGTTTGTAGATAGGTTTTCCATATAGCCGGGGTTAACGCGAATGATGTCTGCTTTTATGTGTTTGATAAGTTGGAATGGGTTTAAACCCATGCCAAACTCATCTAATGCAAATAGACAATGGAGTTGTTTTAAGCCTTTAAATAATAGTTTTGTTGCTTTAAGTTGATTGACAGCATCATTTTCATTAATCATGAAAATGAGTGAATCGCCTGATATACGAGCCGTATTTAAACACTCGGCAATCCAGCGCACCAAGCTGGCATCAAGCAATGAATCTTGGCTTAAATGAATCATTAGTTTTATTTTGTTTTTATTTTGATCTGATGCGACAATCTGCTTTATTGCATTCATAATGATCCAACGATCAAGCGTCTTTGCAATACCAGTACGTTCTGCGGATAGCATAAAATGATCTTGTTGAAATATATGCCCTTTATCATCTTTTAGTTCTACCAGTGTTGTATAGAAAGCGCCAGAACCACCACCAATGCTGACAACAGGTTGGTATAGAGGGGAAACTAGTTTTTTACTGAGTGCATTTTTAATCATCGAGTTAATATGACCATCTTCTTCATCTTGGGTCATTTCGCCTATACTTGGTACGTAGACTTTCATGGCGTTGCCACCATTTTCTTGTATTTGGGCTACCGTTTTTTCACTACGTGAAATTATTTCATTAGCATTATTAGGTGCATTTTCATCCACGTAACAAATACTGATACTGCTAGTCGCACTAATAGATTTGCCATTCACTTCAGATATGTTCTGCTCAATTAAAGCCGGTAAGGATTGTGCCAGTTTTTCAACAAATGCTTTGTCACTGCTGTAGCAGATGCTGACAAAGCTGCTGTTACCAAAACGTGCCACCATATTCTTTTCGCTGGCATTTTTTTTGATAATGGAAGCAAGGTCAGATAATAAAATATCGCAACCCGATATGCCTAAGGAGTCACGTATGGTGCCAAAATGATCGATGCCAATGTATAAAACGGCACATTGCTCACCACCATTAATAGCTATATCAACGGCTTCTTTAAGTTGGTTCATAAAATATTGTCGATTATATAAACCCGTGACAAGATCATGTTGATGTAAATAATTAATTTGTTCTTCTAATTCGGAAGTGTCAGCTTGTGAGCGAATGAGTATTTGAGTGCAAGGTTCACCATCATAACTGGCTTTAGCAAATTCAATTCGACCATTAATATATTCACCCGAGTTATGGTGTAGTTGAAGCTCAAGAAAGCTTTCTTTATTTTCTTGTTTGCCTACTTGGCGCAACATGGTTTTTAATTCGTTTTTATTGTCGCTATGCGCTAAATCCATAATAGGCATGCCTTCTATGGAATCGAAGTCAGGAAAGCCGTAAAGCTCTAAATAGGCATCATTGGCATAGATATGCATGCCTTCGTGAACATAAGCCACAGCATCTTTTGAATTACCCAGTAAAGATTGGCAGCGTTTTTCACTTTCGTGTAATTCCTTTTCAAAGCTCATGGTTTTACGCCATGTACTGAGATGAAAAATTTCACGTCTTAAAACATGCACAAAGTGCTCTCTATTGTCTGGATTGACAAGATCTTGTGCGCCTTCATCCATAGCCGCAATAATGTCGCCTTGTATCGATGATGTGGTCATCGCAATCATCGATAGATGTTTGCCGCATTCTTGAATAAGGTGTTGAGCTTGTTTCAGGGTGAAATCAGGTAAATCGATAGAAAATAAAATTAAGTCTAAAGGCTTTGAACTTAAAATTTGGCACATGTCTTCGCTATCTTCAGCAAATTCAGCTTTTACATGCAGCGCAGCGCTGCGTAGTAAGCTAACGAGCTGTTCAGCTTCGTGTAAACTTTCATCAACAATGAGGAGACGTATCAGTGAGTCTGTTTGAGTATCCATTGGGCTCTATTTTTATCAGTTTTATGGTATCTACTAGAGGGCTTAATCAGAGGCTCCCTAGGGATCCTCTGATTAAGTCCATAAAATTTTACGAGCTATCAAGCCATTCTATCCTAGGCGCAACTTGAAGCTAATGACGAGTCCTTAGTAAAAGTTGAAACGACGGAGAGAATGGCTTGATAGCTCGCCCTACGGGTCGTTGCCAAATTACCGTCAGCGTTGTTATCGAATTTTGTGGTATCTAGATGACACTGCAATCCGATGCCTAGCTGACAATAATTTGGCTTAGATAAAAATTATGGACTTAATCAGAGGCTCCCTAATAGAATAATTATTTTATTATTTTGACTAATGATAGCGTAATCTGTTCTAAAAAATATGAGTTTTTGATGCTTCGCCCTTAATTTCTTCTACGAGCCTAGGAACAAGGTATCCAGGTAATTGAGTTTTAAGTTCATTAATGATGGTCTTAGCTTCTTTTCTGGGTAGGTCAAAATGTGCCGTACCGGCGACTTTATCAAGGCAATGGATATAATAAGGTAATACTCCTGCCTCAAATAATACAAACGAAAGGTCTTTTAAAATAGAGGCTGAATTATTGATGCCTTTTAAAATAACGGATTGATTTAATAAGGTAATTCCATTTTCCTTTAGTTTTAAGCAGGCTTTGACAACAAGGTTATTTATCTCTTGTGCGTGATTGATATGTAAAACCATTACAATGTTTTTGCTACTGAGTTTTAGCATAGTTAACAATTCATTTGTAATGCGTGACGGTAAAATGCTGGGCATTCGGGTATGAAATCGAATGGTTTTAATATGTTTGATTGATTCAAGATTGTGCATGTGCGACTGTAATTTTTTATCGCTTAACATAAGCGGGTCACCACCGCTTAAAATAACTTCATGAATGTCTTGGGTTTCTTCTAAGTAATGCATGATTGGGCTATCTACTGATAAGTTTGGGATATTGTCAGAATAAGGGAATTCTCGTCTAAAACAATATCGACAGTGGATGCCACAAGCTGCTGTTAATGATAATAAAGCCCTACCTTGGTATTTGTGAATTAAACCGGGGTGTTTTATTGCGTTTAAATCACCCACGGCATCGGATTTATAGCCAGTGATTTTTAGCTGTTCTTTTGATTGAGGGATAATTTGTAGTAGCAAAGGGTCATTAATGTCGTCTTTGTTGATTAAGTCAGCATAAAAACGTGTCACCCTTAAAGGAAAGGTTTTTAAGTTTTCAAAAGATTTTCTATCGTGATGGGTTAGCTCTAAGTAATCCAATAATTCATTCAGGTTTTTAAAGCTGTTGGCAATTTCTTGCTGCCATGTTTTCGAAGATGACTTATTTGTTTGTGACGTAGAAAAAGGTATTATAGTGTGATTAGAATTCAACATATTGAGAGTATATAGATGGCAAGTTTTAGTACCAACGAATTTAAAAGCGGTTTAAAGGTTATGTTAGACGGCGACCCCTGTTCGATTATTGAAAACGAAGTCGTTAAGCCGGGTAAAGGGCAAGCATTTAACCGTGTCAAAATACGTAATTTAATGACGGGGCGCGTGTTAGATAAAACGTTTAAATCGGGTGAATCACTCGAAGGTGCTGACGTTATGGACGTCGATATGCAATATCTTTACGAAGATGGCGAGTTTTATTATTTTATGGATACTGAAACGTTTGAGCAAAAACCAGCAGAAATTCGGGCAGTGGGTGAGGCTAAAGACTGGTTAAAACCTCAAGATATGGTTCAAGTTGTTTTATTTAACGATAACCCGATAGCCATTACAGTCGCAAATTTTGTAGAGCTTGAAATTACTCATACAGACCCTGGCTTAAAAGGGGATACTGCGCAAGGTGGCACTAAACCCATTATATTAGAAACAGGTAAAGAAATTCGCGGCCCGTTATTTTTAGAAATTGGTGATGGTGTTAAGGTCGATACGCGTACCGGAGAGTATGTGTCTCGAGTTAAAAAATAACGAGTATTGATATGACAAGCTGGAAGCCATTAGCTTTCGATACGATTCAACAAAAAGCACGTATTTTACAACAAATACGTGCTTTTTTTTTGCAACAAAATATATTAGAAGTTACTACGCCACTGCTGTCTCTAGCGGGTACAACCGATCCAAACATTGAGTCTTTAAGTTTACAAAGCAATCAGAAAACACACTATTTACAAACGTCGCCAGAGTTTTTTATGAAACGTTTGTTAGCAGCAGGGAGTGGTTCTATTTATCAAATAGCTCATGCTTTTCGAGAAGAAGAGCAAGGGAAGCACCATTTAACCGAGTTCACGCTGCTAGAATGGTATGTTGTAGATTGGGGTTATGGGCAACTTATGCAGCAAGTAGAGGCGTTGATTTCGACATTGTTACCGCAGCCTGTTTCTATACCCATTTATACTTATGCTGAATTGTTTGAAAAACATGTTGGTCTAAATCCAATCGGTGCTGACATATCAAATTTAAGAGAGAGGGTGCCAGATAATTTAAAAGACTTATCACGCGATGGTTTGCTTGATTATTATATGAGCATTGAAATATTTCCCCAGTTAAAAACCGCAGGTTGGTTTTTTGTAAAGGACTACCCCGCATCACAAGCATCCTTAGCTAAATTGAGTGATAAAAACCCAAAAGTAGCAGAACGTTTCGAACTGTTTTATAACGGCTTAGAGCTAGCTAATGGGTTTTCAGAGTTACAAAACCCCGAAGAGCAATTACAACGGTTTAAAAATGATAATCAACAAAGAACAGATAATATGCAACAGCAAGTGGGTATAGATAAAGAACTCATTCAAGCTTTAGCAAGTGGGTTACCCATGTGTGCTGGTGTTGCAATTGGTTTAGAAAGATTAATGATGGTGCTGTTGGATATTAAAAATATCCAACAAGTAGGTTTAGCTTAATCAGAGGCTTTTTAAGCTTTTTATACGAACTAATTCAGGGGTGTTTAACTGAGCTTTATCAGCAATATCTAAAGCTCTTTGTAGGCGAGTAGGAGCGCTTCGCCCCATACATTGGTGTGCTTTGTCGCCGTTAAAGGCAAGCTCTACGGCTTTTAACAGGGCTTTTTTATCATGTGATACCCCCGTTAAGTGCTGTTGAATTTTTAAGATATCTTCGATGACGGCATCTAGCAACTCTGTATGCTGTTCTGCCAAATCACCAACGTTGCCTTGGACTTCTAAGCCACAAATGTTCGACGCTAAAATATAGACATTTTTACGCACTAGCTCGAATGTCATGGCTTTTAAGTTTTCTTTAATATCAGCAGCTATGCCTAATGTGTTTAATGCATGGGCGACTGTTTGAGCGTGTTTGCCAAAAACGGGGGAAGGCACGATCACTTTAAAGTCCATACCCAGTTTTTTTTCAAACCATACTGAAATGACTGTGGCGTTGATATCTTCATGTTGTTGCCAATCATGGGGTAATAATTCATTTTGTAATAACACGCATTGTTGTAGCCATTTTTTTGGCATGGTTGTTAATGTGCTTTGTAAGTCTGCTTCACCCGTTGCGACAACAACGCATTGTGCATCTACCCTATTGGCTAGTTCTTGCATGTCAGTTTGACGAGAAACGGGATAGACAGGATGGCCAGCTTTTAAAAAAGCACGAGCAAAGACACTGCCCATTTCGCCAACGCCAATGATGATGATTGGTTTTTTCA
>CAYZQE010000106.1:0-7314 GCA_964480635.1 uncultured Gammaproteobacteria bacterium
TTACTCGATGCCTTAAAAAAAGCTGCTGAAAAAAATGAGCGCACAGCTGCGTCGCAAAAGAATGAAGATGTAACGAAAGTAGAATTGACAAAAACGGTTGATAAAACAGAAGTAGCTGATAGAGCAGAAGTTTCGGCAGAAAAAAACAAAAGCGACCCTTCGTTTGATACCAATCCCGACTCTGAAAATGTAACAGAAATGGAATTGGCGCAGATTATAAAAGCGCAAAAAGTGGTGAGTAGTGATGATACTGTTATTGAAGAAGCTATTGTCGGTGTAAACAAGCCTAAAGAAGGCGGCGACACTTTAACGACTGATTCGGATCCAAGCTTATCTCTGGCAATGGAAGATGAAGACCCTTCTTTAAAGCTCGCTTTAAGTGATGAAGAAATACTGCTCACAGATGATGATGTTACTGAGTTTTTAGGTGGAGATGAGATAGCATCTCGATTCGAAGATTTGTCTTTGTTAGGGAATACTGACTTCATCAAAGACGATGAAACGGAAATGAAACTCGTTGATTCAACAACTAGCCAAAGTTTGAATTTAAAGGGCGCTCATACAGAATTTAATGTTGATAGTGATGATACCACGACCGGTTTAGGTCTAACCTCTACGACATCAAATTCAGCTCAAACCACCAACTTAAATAACTTAACGAATGATGCAACGCTGAGTGTTTTAGATAGAACATCGACGCAAACATTTGCCTCAGATAATTATGACAGAACCTTAGTTAAATTAGATGATGATGTCTCTAAAGTATTTACTGGGATGAAATCAGCAAAGTCTGGGGCAGCAATGACCCCAGACTTTGCAAAAAAAGTATTTGTTCATAAATCGACGTCTTTGCGCAGACAAAACTATAAGCTGTATGGCGTTATTTCATTCGTTTTATTGGTGGTTATTAGTGTGTTGGCGCTGTTTGAAATGCAGTCGCAAATTGATGGCATAGACACAAGCTTAGTGCGTTTAAAGGTTAACCCTGTCCCTAGTGAATTACGTTTTAAAAGAAAAGAAAAAAATGATAATGATTTAGCTGTTTTAGAAGGTCGTGTTGATACCCAAGCGTTAGCCTTATTGAGAAGTTTAACAGAGCAAAGCAAACAAGCAAAAATTGAACAAGAAAACCCGAATGTTGTTAAGCAAGAGGCCGCAGTACAGAAAAATTTAGAAAGTGATTCAAAGAATATATCTGCTTCTCAGGTGAATGAACCCGAACTAGAAAAAGTAAATGCTGACTCAATCAAGGTTAAGGATGTTGTTGAAAAACAGAAAAACGTAGTGTTGCAAAAGAAGCCTAAGCAGGTTGCAGTGAAAGCAAAGGCCATAAAAAAACAAACAATAAATATTGAAACAAAAACAGTTGTTTCAGAAGAGTCTGTTTGGTTAAAAGAAGCCTTTAGCGCCTTTGAAAAAGGCAACCTAGAATTGGCAGCAAAAAAATACAATAGAGTGCTGGCGAAAAATGCATCGAATAGAGATGCCTTGTTAGGCCAAGCGGCTATATTCGTAAGTCAAAATAAAAATAATCGAGCCATAGATAATTACCAAGCCATTTTGTTAGAAAACCCCAAAGATTCATTAGCCATGACGTCATTGATTGCAGCGAGCACATTGTCCCCTGTCGAAAGTGAAAGCAGGTTGAAATTGTTGCAACGAGAATCACCAGAAGCCACATACTTACAGTTTGCCCTAGGTAATGTGGTTAGCGCCCAAAGCCGTTGGCAAGAAGCACAGCAATATTATTATAGTGCATTCCAAGCGGAGCCAAAAAACCCTGACTATGCTTACAACCTAGCGGTTAGTTTAGAGCAAATTAATAAGCCTGATGTGGCGATTAATTATTATGCGCGAGCCATTCAAAATGCTCAAACAATGCCTGCATCTTTTGATTTGTCACTGACGCAACAACGTATAGAGGTTCTTAGCAAATGACTGCAGAAGCAAAACCTAAACGTTTAGGCGAAATTTTAATTGGCGAAGGAGTCATAACAAAAGATCAGCTTAATATAGCGTTAACAGAGCAAAAAAAGGTCAACGAACCCTTAGGTAAATTATTAGTCTCATTAGGCTTTGCAACAGAGTCAATCATGCGCTCTGCTTTAGGTGAAGCGCTAGAGCAAGATAGTGTTGATCTTAGTAATTTTGTTCCTGATGCCGATGCCATAAAATTAATTAACTCTGATACCGCTCGCAAGCATAAAGTATTGCCTTTAAATTATGATTCAAGACGTAGCTCATTAACCATAGCCATGTCTGACACGTTTAATTTATTTACTTTAGATAGAATACGGATTCAAGTTGGCCATCAAATTGAGATTTTACCCGTTCTTGCTGGCGAAGCAGAAATTTCAAATGCTATTGATCAATTTTACGGATACGAATTATCAATCGATGGCATTTTAAGAGAAATTGAAACAGGCGAAGCAGACTATACAAATTATCAGGGCGATATCGAAGAATACAGTCAGCCATTGGTGCGTTTGGTAGATGTCATGTTAGCCGATGCCGTAAAACGTGGTGCATCAGATTTACACTTTGAACCAGAAGAAGGCTTTTTAAGAATTCGTTATCGCATTGATGGTGTATTACGTCAAATTCGAAGCTTACATAAAACCTATTGGTCTGCAATCGCGGTGCGCCTTAAAGTCATGGCAGACATGAATATTGCAGAAACCCGTTCGCCACAAGATGGTCGAATTTCTCGTACAATTGTAGGCCGCCCCATTGATTTTCGTGTGGCTTCGCAGCCAACGATTCATGGTGAAAACATAGTTTTACGTGTGTTAGATCGTGAAAAAGGCGTCATACCATTAGCAAAGCTAGAATTACCACCTAAGTCAAGGCGCTTACTAAAAATCATGATGGCTAGGCCTGAAGGTATTATTTTAGTGACTGGGCCAACGGGTAGTGGTAAGACAACAACATTATATTCATTATTGAATCACTTAAGTACTGAACAAGTGAATATCATGACTCTTGAAGACCCCGTGGAATACCCTTTTCCGCTGATTCGCCAAACATCAGTAAGCGAGGCGGCAGGAATGGATTTTGCGAGTGGCATTAAGTCATTAATGAGACAAGATCCAGACATTATTTTAGTGGGCGAAGTGCGCGATAAAGCAACGGCAGAAATGGCATTTAGAGCCGCTATGACAGGCCATCAAGTGTTTACAACGTTGCACTCAAACTCAGCAGTTGGAGCCTTACCACGATTAAAAGACATTGGCGTTACCAATGAGATTTTAGCGGGGAATATTATAGGTATTATTGCTCAGCGATTAATTAGAAAACTATGTAAATACTGTAAAAAGCCATACCTACCAAGTGAAACTGACCTTCAGTTGTTGAGTAATAGAGATGGTATAAAGCCAGAAAAAATCTATAAAGCCAGAGGCTGCAAAGCCTGTGAAAACTCAGGCTACAAAGGGCGTTTAGCATTAATGGAAGTGTTAAAAATGAATTCTGATCTTGATGACATGATCGCCAATAATTCAACCGCGAAACAAATTAAAGACATGGCAATACAGCAAGGTTTTTTTACTTTGTCTGACGATGGTGTGAGGCATATTTGTGATGGGGTTACATCAATAAAAGAAGTCTCTCGTGTGACTGATTTGACGGATAAAATGCACTAGTTATGCCATTATTTAAATACAAAGCGATCGATAAACTCGGAAAAACCATTCAAGGTAGCTTAGACGCGGCTAATGTGGCTGACCTTGAAGTACGTTTAGAAAAAATGAACTGCGATTTACTAACCTATCGTGAAAAATCGGCAGGCGCAGATGTTTTTGGCAGATTTAAAGTTGAGCGCAGAGACTTAATTAATTTTAGTTTTCACTTAGAGCAATTGTCACGTGCAGGCGTTCCCATTTTAGAAGGTTTAGCCGACCTTCGAGAAGGAGAAGAAAACCCAAGCTTTAGAGATGTTATTGCCGGTGTGATAGAGGCGATAGAAGGTGGTCGCTCATTTTCAATGGCGTTAGAATTATACCCATCAGTTTTTGATAAAATTTTTGTGAACTTAATCAAAGTTGGTGAAGAAAGTGGGCAAATGACAACCGTTCTTACTGATATTACAGAAACCTTAAAATGGCAAGATGAGCTTTTATCAAAAGCCAAAAAAGTGATGATGTACCCCCTGATATCTGGGGTATTAATAATGGCTATTATTATGGGTATGATGATTTTTGTCGTGCCAGAAATTATGGGGGCTATTGTTGCATTAGGTGGCGAAATACCCATTGAAACAAGAGCTTTATTAGCAACATCAAAATTTATAACAAATTATTGGTACATCATAATTGCATTACCCTTTGTTATTACCTTTACGGTTAAATACCTTAATAAAACCAGCCCCAGCTTTCTTTATAAATTTGACAATATGATGCTCAATATTGCCATTATTGGTTCGGTCAATAAAAAAATAAAAATCTCACGTTTTACACGCTATTTTGCCTTAATGTACGGTTCTGGAATTACAGTCTTACAATCAATTACAATGAGTAAAGAAGTCGTTAGTAATGCCGTGTTAGAAGATGCCATACAGCGTGCTTGGCAACAAATTTCAGAAGGTGGCAGTATCAGTGAAAGCTTTAAAAACACAGGTATTTTTCCACCCATAGTGATCAGGATGATGAGAATAGGTGAAACAGGTGGCCGTATGGATGAAGCATTAAATAATGCGACATATTTCTTTGAGCGCGATATAGACGATTCTGTCGCAAAAATGGAACCCATATTACAAACAGCTTTGATGGCTGTTTTAGGTTTTGTGGTTATATGGTTGGTCGTAGCATTGTTTGGGCCGTTATATGACACAATTTCAACGATAGAGTTATAATTTAAGTAGTGAATGGGCTAAATAGTGAATAGATTATTATATTTTACTGGATACAGAATGGTTGCCCAAGAATGGAATGGCAGCGATTTAAAAAACAGCGTGTTCTTCGAGCCAGATGAGCAAGGTTTTGATTTATTTAAAACCTATTTAAATTCAATAAATCATGAGCCAATACGTTTATTAGTTGATTTAATTGAAGAAGAATTTCGCCAAGCCACCATTCCATTGGTGCGTGGCCCAGACCGCAAAGCAGTGATAGAGCGGCATTTAGAGAAGTTTTTTCGAAAATCTAAATTTCGACATGCTTTTGTTCAATCGGTCGTAAAAAAGAAACATAGAAAAGAAGAAAACATGATATTTACTGGGTTAACAAACCCAGAATTAATAGAGCCATGGCTTAAAGTTGTAGAAGAAACAAAAACACCGTTAGCGGGCATCATTAGCTTGCCCATAATCAGTGAACGTTTTATTCAGCACTTTGACAATAAAAACAAATGCGTCATATTGGTATCTCAACAAGTACCTAGTAATTTACGTCAAACAGTCTTCATTGACGGTAAATTAATTTTAAGTCGTTTAGTCCCTATTGCTAGCTTTTATCAAGGCAAATATGCTGAAGATGTTATTCGTGATGTTGATAGCACACAGCGTTATTTAGTCAGCCAAAGGCTGATAGAGCGCTCTGAAGAGATCACAGTACATATTCTTTCAAACAATAGACATTTTGATAAATTAACCATTGCTTGTAATGAGACCCGTTATTTTGATTTTGAAATTCATAATATCAATGAATTATTAAAAGAAAGAAAAATTAATTTATATGACGAACAAGATTTTAGCGCGGCTTTGTTTTGCTATGAATCGACCAAAATCAGACATATAAATCATTATGCTCGTAAAGAAGATAAACGTTATCTAAATCACTATAGATTAGGATTAGGCTTAAAAATTGTGGGCATTGCATTGTTTTCAATAGGTATGGGCATGGGAATGACACATGCGATTCAAGGATATTTATATCAAGATCATATCAGTGAACTGAATAGCTTAACGCAGCAATATGATATACAGCATAAACAACTGAACGAAAAAACAAAAACATTACCCGCTAGCACAGTAAATATGAAAAGTGCGGTAAAAATTGCAGAGATAATTAAAACCTATTATAAACATTCACCAAAAACTTTTCTTACCAATATAAGCCAAGATCTTATGCTTTTTTCAGACTTAAGAGCGACAAATATCGATTGGTTTATTTCAGATAAAATAGAAAGGAAATCATTGTCAGAAGTTGCTTGGGGCGGTAAGCCAACGCGTAGCAGACGAAGAGTAGTCCAGTCAAATTTTAAAGGCTATTATGAAATTTTAATTTTAGATGGCGAATTTTTAAATTTTAATGGCAACTATCGTTACACCTTGAGCGTGTTATCCGATTTTGCGAATTTGTTAAAAGAATCAGGTAAGTACGATACCGTTGAAATACTATCTCAACCATTAAACATAGGTGAAAATGCAACCTTAAAAGGTGCTGCTATAGAGGGCAAAAAAACTAAAAAAGATACCGCTAAATTTAAAATTAAGATAACGAAAAAGGTGCCTGTCAATGTTTAAACAAATAGATTGGCTGTTTTTACGACGGCCATTAATCATATTTAGCCTTTTAATCGTGTTTTCATTGGTTTTTTATTTTGGCGGGTTACAATATAAAAACATCGCCAATGAAAAGTTTAATAGTGCTAAAAACTCATTATCGTCAAGCCACAGTAAACTAAAGGTTTTGTCATCAGAAATGAAATTGGTTGATGAATATTTAGATGAATATAAGACATTAGTGAATGAAGCCTTTATTGGAGAAGAACGTCGTTTAAGTTGGATAGAAAGCATGAAGGCAGCTAATAAAGAGATAAAATTACCAAAATTTGATTATTCCATTAGCGCACAATCAAATTTTAAAAGGCCTGGAATAACACAAAATAAAGCAGTTGCTAGTTTAAGCTCTGCAATGAAGTTAGATTTAGGTTTGCTACATGAAGAAGACCTTTTTAAAGTATTTGAATTGCTCGATGAAAATGTTCAAAGCTATTTTACAATAGAGGGTTGCAAGCTATCACAAGGTAGAAATAAAGAATTAAAGATAGATAAATCTAATTTAACCGCCAATTGTGTTGTCAGTTGGGTGCACTTAAAAGTGGCTACAAAATGACCTGTTTAATAAAACCTATTTTCGTAAGCTTAGTTTTTGTTAGTTTGAATATAACAACTCAAAATGCTTTAGCAGACTTTGGAACGCTGTTTACAACCAGTTCTGAGCGCAAAATTATTGATGACAATCGCTATGTCATTAAAAAAATTAAACAAGTTGCAAAAATAACCTCAGTCGCAAAAATTGAAGTCGAAGAACCCAAAGAAATACTTTATAAAACAATTAAAAAAGACTATAAAATTTCGGGCATATCAATCGCAAA
>CAYZQE010000107.1:0-7302 GCA_964480635.1 uncultured Gammaproteobacteria bacterium
GACCGTGGCGGCAGCGGTTATCTTTTTCTTCAAAGAAGACCTATTTGTTATTCAATGGTTAGTGTTGGGCTATGGGTTAATTGGCATCCGCTTAGCCGCGATTAAAAAACTGCATAATAGCCATTTCAGTACGCGTCAATTCGACCGTTTAATTACATTTGTATTAGTGCTCTCAGGCTTACATTGGGGGGTGCTGGTATTTCAGTATTTAGACCCTAAAGATAC
The DNA here is from genome assembly GCA_964480635.1 of uncultured Gammaproteobacteria bacterium. Classification (GTDB taxonomy): domain Bacteria; phylum Pseudomonadota; class Gammaproteobacteria; genus CAYZQE01. Next base: position 226 of record CAYZQE010000107.1, read on the forward strand.
CGAGTTATATGCATTTCTAGCAGCCGTTTTATTAGGCATTATCACCACTGTTATGCCAGGTTTAGCGCCCCGCCCTCGCGTCTGGCTGATGTATTCCTTATCCATTACTGTGTGTGTATTTGCAAAATTTATATGGATTAACGAATGGCTATTAGCCGCTATGGTAGTGGGTGGGCAAGTACTTGTTACCTTCATTAACCGAAATTTATCACGGCAAATTAAACATTCAGTGACGCAAGATTTAAGAAATAAAGAACTATTAGAAGAAGTAAGCTTAGCAAAAGAAACCGCTGAAAAAGCAAATTTAGCAAAGTCTAAATTTATGGCAGCAGCCAGCCATGATTTACGCCAACCACTACACGTCCAAAGCATTTTACTAGAGATGCTTAACTTACAGGTTAAGGATGAAGAGACAAAGCAATTGGTGGATAAAATTGTGATGTCAAACAATGCGTTAAGCAGTCTGTTTAATGCATTGCTCGAAATTTCACAATTAGACGCTGGCACATTAAAGGTAAATATAAGCCATCAAAATCTTAACGAAATATGTCAAAGTTTAATCGAAGAATACCGTGTATTAGCGCAACAAAAGAATTTGCTGTTTAAGGTAGATATGGAAGATAGCGTGGTTGTTAGTGATCCCATTTTACTAAAAAGAATTCTTAGCAACCTATTAAGTAATGCCATAAAGTTTACTGAAACGGGCAGTGTTGCGATAGAAGTAAACAAAAAGCAAGAAAGCGTTGAAATAACAATAACCGATACCGGTATTGGCATAGACCCCTCTTTGCATGAAAAAATATTTGAGGAGTATGTACAGATAGGCAACCAAGCACGGGATAGAAGCAAAGGGATTGGTTTAGGCCTATCACTCGTGTCACGCTTAAGTGAATTACTAAATCATAAAATAGCAATCACATCGCAATTACTAAAAGGCACGCAAATAAAAGTAACCTTAGCTAAAGGTGAGGCGTCTAAAATACTTCGAGTTGATACAGACATCAATCAAAACCAAATAGATAATACTCAAGTCTTATTGATTGATGACGAACAAGAAGTGATTGATGCGATGTCTTTAATTTTGACAAGCTGGGGTGGAAAAGTGCAAGGTGTCGCATCAATAAAAGAGGCGTTAGTACTTATAGCCGATGGTTCGTATTGTCCCGATGTGATTATCTCAGACTATCGATTAAACAGTGATGAAACAGGGTTAGATGGTTTATCGCTCATTCAAAATAAGTTGGGTAAAGCAGTTCCTTCATTATTAATTACAGGCGATACAGACCCAAAATTGTTAGAAGAAGTTAAGCGCCAAAACTTATACATTCTGCATAAGCCCATTAAAGCCGCATTATTAAAAAAAGCGATCAACATTTTGTTAAAGCAACACGCTAAAAGTCATTAACATGGAACAGATATTAGTTGTAGATGATCACCCCATTTTTGTAGACGGCATCAGCGCGTTACTCAAAAACATAGTGCCCAACGCCAACATTGTGGCTTGTATTAATGGCAAAGACGCATTGCATCAACTGCAAAAACCCATTCAATTTGACTGGGTATTTTTAGACATTAATTTACCCGATACAACAGGGATTGATTTACTTAAACAATTTTTAAGTTTAAAAATTTTAGCCAATGTGGTCATTGTCTCCAGCGATGAAAATCCAGAAACCATCCATCAATGCCTTGAGCTACATGCCAATGGGTTTATCTCAAAACAATTTAATAAAGATATTTTTGAGCAGTGCATTCAAACGATAGAAAGGGGCAATGTTTACCTTGAAGAAAAGCAATCTCAGTTAGTAAAAAATTATCGAGAAGGTATTTATGTTGAAAAAACACACATTTTAAAACACATCAGCGAGCGCCAGTCCGAAGCCTTGCAAATGATTGCAAAAGGCTACAGCAATCAAGAAATAGCAGACATGATGAACGTGACTCAAAGCACTGTAAAAACCCACATTTCATTGTTAATGAGTTTATTTGAAGTCGATAACCGCTCACATTGCGTTGCCGAAGCGAGGCGCCTTGGGTTTATTGATTAACTCTGTAAAAAGATGGCGTCACATGAATGTTAGCGCGTCTTAAAATATCAATTAAGGTAACGGCTTCGAGGTCTTCGCATCCTTGTGCAAGAGGGATAAGTACGTGTGGGGCCATGGCTGAATGTCCTGTTTTTTTGATAAATACTGAGACAAAGGCATAAACTGAAAATTATTTAATTCGGCTTCAAGTAAAGGAGCCAATACTGCAAGCGTAGCTTTAGTCGGGTGAGCAATGGCCACAGCAGAGTGCCCTTGCTTGGCTTTTTTTAGCCATAAATTAAATTGATATTTAATATCACTGGGCGCACTACTATGGTCTAAAAACACATTGCGTTTAGAAGCCTTTAGCCCACTTCTGCGTGCGACAATATACGCTTTGCTTTTAGCTGAAGTGCGACTGTCTAAAAAATAAAGTTTAGGGTTATGTTTAAAAATAGTTTCCATAACCGGGCGCATAAAATAATCATATTGCGTTAAATGGCTGCCCATATGGTTATTAATGCCAACAATGTGAGGCATTTTATTTAGATATTGCTGGGTGATTTCGATGAGCTTAGTTTCGCTCATATGAGCATTAAGCGTATTGGATTCATGACGAACGTTATGTGAACTTGATTGCATAGGTAAATGCATAATAAGTTCTTTATTGGTGGCTTTACCAAGAGAAGAAAGTTTGTCGGCATAGACAGCATTTGGGATGATGGCGTAAGTATGCTCTCCCGCTAATTCAAAAGCTTGTTTTCCATAGTTTAAAGAATAGCCCAAATCATCAATCACTAATGAGAGCTTGGGTTTTTCAGCACTAAAACATAATGGGCTGAACAATAGGAGGCTCAGAAAATAAAACACAGGCCTTTTTCGGCTCCTATTGAACATGATTAATGTTACTTTAAGCCATTAATTATTTTTAAGCCTTTTAGAAGGCTAAGGGCTTCAAATAATTGAAAGTCTGTTTCAGCCAGACTAAGTTTATCTGCATCATTTTTGTCGGTTCCAGTTTCTTTATTTTCAGCATCACCTTCTTTTTCAGATGGATTGCTTAAATGACGAGTTAAGTCTTTTTCTTTTAAGCCATCTGTACGTTCTTTTTTAGCAGAATTAATTTTTGTTGTGCTTTGAATGATATCTGGAGTAATGCCAAGGGCTTGAATAGATCGGCCATTAGGGGTGTAGTAACGAGCTGTTGTTAGCTTAACAGCCCCGCCATTACCAAGTTCCTGAATTGTTTGGACCGAGCCCTTACCAAACGTCTTGGTGCCCATAATAATGCCGCGCTTATGGTCTTGGATAGCACCCGCTACAATTTCTGAGGCTGAAGCAGAGCCGCCATTAACTAAAACAATGAGCGGTGCGCCATTAATTGAATCGCTAGGCGTGGCTGTATATTTATAGCTAGAGTCATTGATGCGACCTTTGGTATAAACAATTAATCCATCGGTAATAAAGGCATCAGCGACGCCGATGGCCGCACTTAAAACGCCACCTGGGTTATTGCGTAAATCAAGGATAAGGCCGCTTAATTGATTGTTATTCATTTCTTTTAAATCATCAATTGCAGATAACAGATCTCGTGTTGTACGCGATTGAAAGCTAGTAATGCGGACATAGCCGTACTCGTCCTCAATCATTTTACTTTTAACGCTTTTGACTTTAATGATTTCACGAGTGATGGTGATTTCTAAAGGTTTTACTTCGCCTTCACGAATGATGGTTAATAGAATGTCGGTATTGGGTTTGCCGCGCATAATTTTAACAGCATCGCTTAATGTCATGCCTTTTACAGGTTTGCTATTTAAACGAATAATTAAATCACCTGCTAATACGCCTGCTCTTTCAGCGGGGGTATCATCTATGGGAGAGATGACTTTTACAAAGCCATTTTCCATGCCTACTTCAATCCCTAAGCCGCCAAATTGACCAGTAGTACCCACTTTTAATTCAGTAAATTCTTCCGTGTTTAAAAAATTTGAATGGGGGTCAAGACCAGTCAACATGCCTTGTATAGCATCTTCCAAAAGCTTTTTTTCATCAGGTTTTTCAACATAATCGGTAGTGATACGGTGATAAACATCTGTAAAGGCTTTTAAGGCTTCTAGAGGGAGTTCATTGCCTTCATTTTTTTCAGCAAAAACACCATGGCCAATGGCAAGCGATAAGCCAAAAATAAGACCGGTTAAGAACAGCGTAGAACGCTTAATTGATTGGTGCATTTAAAAAATCTCCATAATTTTAGGTGTAACGCAGTTGTAAGTCGTAACAAGTAGACTAGTAACTTCGCATTTTGTTGCGTGTTATTTTTATTGCCGCGATTTTCGGTGAAAATATCGGCGCTTTTAGCCAGTAAAAAATAATTGGACTTGTTCAATGTCTCCTTAAGGAGAACTTAAATAAAAATATAGCATAGGATAGGAATAAAATGGTGAATTTATTGTGTGAGTAAGCGCTTTCTTAAGAAATAAAATTGTTTTTACTGTTGCACCAAATGGCAGGGTTTTGTGGCTTACCCTTTTTTCTTATCTCAAAATACAAACCAGATTTTTTAAGACCTCCGCTATTTCCAGCGCTGCTAATAATTTCTCCTTTAGAGACTTCTTCTCCAGCTGCTTTAAAAAGTGATTGATTATGGCTGTATAGCGAAAGATAGCCGTCACTGTGATTGATAATGATGAGATTTCCAAATCCTTTTAACCAGTCTGCGTAAGCGACGATGCCCGAAGAAATAGCGCGAATATGACTGCCTTCTTTTGCATAAATAACGTTACCCTGCCATTTTAAATTGGATAAAGGCTTTAAGTGACCAAACATGGTTTTAAGTTTGCCTTTTAAGGGCCAAGGTAGTTTGCCTTTGAGGTTAGCAAAAGGGGTTTTTGGTTGAGCGCTATTTTTAAATATCTCATTGATGGAGGTAATAAGTTGCTTTAATTGTTTGGCGTCATCATTTAACGACTTTAAATGGTTGCCTTGTTTTTTAAGCTCTTTGCTCAGTAGCGAAACAATTTTTTTTCTTTTAGATCGGTCATTTGATAATGAATTTTTTTGAGATACAAATTGGCGCTTTTTATCTTCAAGCTGTTTAGTTTCGCTATTTATTTTTTTGCGTGTGGCTTCCATCGCTAAAATATCTAAGTTTACCGCATTGATAATGTCGCTTTGTTGCTCAGTTAGGTATTTGTAAAACATAAGTTGTCGTTGAAAATGAGCAGGGTCTTGTTGATTAAATATCATTTGCAACTGAGAATTTTGTCCTTGCGTATAAGCGCCATAAATTTGTTTTTCTAGTGCCAAATTGTTGATAGCTAAAGATTTAGTGAGTTTTTTCGCTGCAATATGTAGTTTTTTTAATCGATTTTTTGAAGACAGAATAGAACGGCTCGAATTTTTTATGTTTACATTAAGTGACCCTATGCTTTTTTCAATAATGCGGAGTTGCTTTATCGTTTTGCTTTTGCTGTCTTGTTTGACCGCAATGGTACTCTGTAATTCCTTTATTTTTTTTTGTAATACTTTTAATTCACTTTGTTTTTGTAGCTTGGATTCAGCTTGAACAGGTTCTGTGGCGCACAGGCCTAACGAAATGGATAAAAATATAATTAAAAAATATGGAGTCAGATTCACGGTCAAAAGTAAGTCAATTAAAGGTTAATTTAATGTGTTTCATGGCATAAAGTTGAATCAATTGCAGTTATAAACAATATTATTATGACATTAGAATTTATTTGTTGGACAAATACAATATTATAAATCATAATTTATTCTAATATTAGCAACTATTAATGTAGATTATGAAGCTTGATACAATTCTCCCCGGTGTTCCAACTCAATTATTAACAAGAGAAGAGGACATTGAGCGTGCCTCACGTTCTTTAAAAGCAATGTCGCACCCGTTACGATTGAAAATATTATGTACGCTTGGCGAAGAAGAAATAAGCGTCCAAGGTATTGTCGAAAATGTCGGGACATCGCAGTCTAACATTTCACAACATTTAGCAATTTTACGAGACAAAGGTATTCTGGCGTCAAGAAAAGATGCCAACAAAGTTTATTATCGTGTCGGTGATGCCAGAACGTTACGCCTGATTGGTATGATGCAAGAAGTCTATTGCAACTCTTAATTTCAAAATCAATTACCGTTTTTTTATAAAAACATATTTTTAGGGGGGGCAGTCATGGATCAATTGATCGAATTTACCAATAATAACGCCATGCTAGTAGGCTCATTTTCAGCACTATTGAGTTATCTTGTTTTTACTGAATATAGAACCCTGACACAAAAGTTTAGTGTTATCTCGCCATCGGGAGCTATTCAAATAATGAATCAGGATGATTCAATCTTGATTGATGTTCGCGAAACTAATGAATTGAAAGATGCTGCGATTGCAGACTTTAAGCATATCCCTTTGGGCTCTGTTCAGGGGCGGCTGAGCGAAATTGATAAATTTAAAGATAAAGACATTATCGTTTATTGCCGTTCGGGTCATCGATCAGCGAGTGCATGCCGCACTTTAACCAAGAACGGATTTGAGAAAGTGTATAATTTGAAGGGTGGCATTATGGCTTGGCAAGATGCCCAACTACCTATTGTTAGAGGGTAATTCAATGGCTGATGTTGTTGTATATAGCAGTGGCTTTTGTCCTTATTGTCAGTGGGCTAAACGGATGTTAGGTGAAAAGGGCGTTGCATTCAAAGAAATACGTATTGATCAAGAGCAAGGTGCTAAAGAAGAAATGCTATCTAAAAGCAATGGCCAAATGACTGTGCCTCAAATTTTTGTTGGGGATACGCATGTTGGCGGCTATACAGATATGGTCGCTCTTGATAAAGAAGGAAAGTTAGACCCCCTTATAGCGAGCTAAAAGCCTCGCGAATAGAATAAAGTGACAGAGGTTTAATTGATAACTGAGTCATTGTCCGAAAATGCTTTCTCCTAATAGTTCTCAGAATAAGTCTAAAGTAGTTGGCTTGTTCAGAGCAACTTTAAGGAGATCCTGATTAACTCCATAAACTTTTACGATCTATCAAGCCATTCTA
>CAYZQE010000108.1:0-7270 GCA_964480635.1 uncultured Gammaproteobacteria bacterium
GTAATTAGAAAAACTTTTTTATAAATAAATAGTTACAAGTACTTGTGAATGTTGTTTCTTTAAAGTAAATTCTCACTATTAGAAAATAAAACACATCCGATCTTATGGAAAAAAGACGGAAATTTTAAAAAAAATCATAATATCTGTGCAGAAAAATCACAGGGGATTGGAGACTATCGTGTATAAAATTGGGCTAAAAGTATTATTAGGGTGGGTGTTATTCCTTCCAATAACGGCTTATTCCTTAGGTTTGGGGGAAATTGATGTTAAATCATTTTTAAACCAACCCTTAAAGGCCGAAATTACAATAATTAGCGCAAGACCAGGTGAAGTCGATGATCTCTTAGTTGGTTTAGCTAATCGCGATGCGTTTGCAAGAGCTTCGTTGTCCCGTCCATCGCACCTAAGTGCATTAAAATTTAAAGTCATTAAATCAGAAGATGGTACTTCAGCCATTATTTCTGTTAAAACACAAACGGCCGTTAAAGAGCCTGTTTTAAATTTTTTAGTCGAGGCCGATTGGGCAAAAGGAAAAGTCTTTAGAGAGTTTACTATTTTATTAGACCCTCCTTATTTCGCGCAACAATTTACAAAACCGACTCCAAAGGCTAAAACAGCAAAACCATTCAGTAAACCAAACACGGTTGTAAAACCAACTAAGCAAACCATCAAACAACCTGAACCAATTGTTAATCAAGTTATTGAAAATAATTCAAAGCCTTTAAATGATGGCTATGTGAATGAGTCATCCATTACAGAAGAATATAGCTATGATTTATCATCAACTGAATCTTCGACTCCAGTAGAGCAAGCTCAGGCAGAAAACAGTCAAAATGCTATTAATATTGTAGATGGCGCTACGTTATGGAGTGTTGCTAAAACCATAAAGACTGATGATGTATCAATGTCACAGGTCATGTTGGCATTGCAACGTATTAATCAGGATGCGTTTGGACAAAACAATATTAATAACCTTAAGCAAGGCGCTGTGTTAAGGGTTCCTACTCAACAAGACTATGCTGATTTATCTCAACGTGATGCTTATATCGAAGTACTTAACCAAAACGGCTTGTGGAATGATTATTTAGTAAGTGTTGGTCATGCAAGTGCCAATGCTAGTAATACGCAAAGTGATAATGCGACAAACACATCAGATGCTAGTGAACCGACTAATGGGGCATTGTCAATTGTTGTCGCTGGTGAAGGTGAGTCTGATAAAGCCGCATTACGTTCGAATGATGACGTGAAACAAATTTCTAATTTAAGAAAGCAGTTATTATTATCTGAAGAGGAAGTCGAATCACTTAAAGTTGAAAAAGATGATCTATCTTCTCGTTTAAAAATGCTAGAAGCCGAATTAGACAAACGCAGTCAGATAGATAATTTATTGACCATCGAAGACGGTAATTTAGCAACAATGGAACAAACTTTAGCTACAGCGGAAGTTGAATCTGAAACACTATCAGAAAATGATGTTGATTCTGCAATGGTTAAAGATGAAATGTCTAATGACAGTATGGAGGAGAACGTTTCAGATGCCGCTGAGATGATTGCAAATGAGCTCGAGTCTACCGAAGGTGGCATGATGTCAGATGAAATGACTGACACTATGGATAGTGACTCAAATGCTGATGAAGCTAGTGAAATGACAGTCATGAATGAAGAGCCTACGGCTATTGTGCAGGCTCCTGCCACTATTATTGTGTCAGAAACAGATAGTTCATCAAGCATGATTGATGGAGTAATTAACGCACTGACATCTAACCCAATTGTTCAAGGAGCGATTGCGATTGGTTTACTGCTCATTTTATTAGGCGCGAAATTTTTAAAAGGGCGTAAAGAAAAACAATCGACTGAGAAAGAATTAGATACTATTGAAGACAGCGTCTCTGAAGACCCTATAGATACCCAATCTGGCATTATTATCCCTAATGTTGATGATGACGATGAAACGCCTATTAATGTGCCCCAAATGGAAAATGATCAACCCATTGATGATTTTACGGCAACTATTGCGGGCGTTAATGCGGTTGAAGAAGATGAGGATGAATTTAGTAAAACAGCCATTATAAGTGCTGATGATATGGCTACATTGGAAGTTGATGCAGCTGAAGAACAGAGTGATGAACAAGATGAAACACTTGATGAAGTTGATGTTTATCTCGCTTATAGCTTATTTGATAATGCGGAAGAGTTACTTAAAGAGAAATTGGCAATCACACCCGATAGAGCTGATTATAGAGCAAAATTATTAGATACGTATTTTGCCACTCAAAATAAAGATGCATTTATTGATGAGGCCAGTTCATTAAAAGATTTAGGCGATAAATCAACAAAATATTGGGCAAAAGTTCAGGCAATGGGTTTTGAGCTTGATGGCACTAATCCTATGTTTGCAGACGGGGAAGGTGGCGATGTTGGTGAATTAGCTATCGTAAAACCAGAAGTGGCTGACTTTGATATTGGTGCCGAAGGAGATGAACCCTCTTCTTCAGACTTTGATTTAAGTTTAGATGGAGATGGCACTAATTTTGATCTTTCAGGTGATGCAGAGGACGATGCGCCTTTAGAGTTTAATTTAGACGATGATTTATCTTCGGGCCTAGAAAAATCAGATGAAGAATTGCCAGATGACCTCGATAGTTTAGACTTTGATTTTGATGAGCTAGTAGAAGAACCTGACTCAGTTAAAGAATCAAAAGAGAATGCTTCTAAAGTGGATGAAGGCTTAGAATTTACTTTAGATGATGATTTAGATGAAAAATTAAATGAATCAGTCGCTATCGACGAAACGGCAGTTATTGAAGTAGATGATTTAGAGTTTACTGTAGATGAAATAGAAGACGACGCTTTAGATATTAGCATTGATGATATAGAGCCTGACATAAATATTGAAGATGATCTTGTCGATATTGAATCTACAGGAACGATGGCCGCTTTTACTGAAGAAGCTATTACTGATGCAGCTATTACTGATGCAGCTATTACTGAAAAAGCTATTGAAGAAGATGACTTAATAATTGAAGATAACGAAGACGATATTGTCATCCTAGATGAGACGGTTTCATTTTCATCTGAAGATGATGTCATCGATTTAGATTTGGAGATTGATGGTTTAGGCATAGACGGTGAAGATGATCTAGTAGACTTTGATGTCGTCGAAGAGAGCGATATTGAGCTTGAAGAAGAGGTTTCATTTGATGAAACCGTCAATATGCCGCTTGTAGATGAAGATAGATCAATAGAGAAAACCGAAATAGTATCATCGATAGACCTTGAAGAAGAGTTGGTGATACCCGACATCGAAGATATTGAAGACATCGACGACATCGACGACATCGAAGACATTACTGATATTGCTAATATAGAAGGATTGATGTTGCCAGATGATGTCGATGAAGTGGCAACGAAATTAGATTTAGCGAAAGCCTTTAAAGATATGGGTGATGCCGAGGGCGCTAGACATAGTCTTGAAGAAGTATTAGAAGAAGGAAGTGATGAGCAACAAGCAGAAGCGCAAGCTTTGCTAAACGATATGTCTAAATAGACAGATATCTTTTGTTGTTTTAAAAGCCTGCTTGCAGGCTTTTTTTATGGGATAAAATTGATGCAAAAATATGTTGCTGGCATTCAATATGATGGCTTCGCTTATTCTGGTTGGCAAAAGCAAAAACATGTATTGTCAGTGCAGCAGTTATTAGAACAAGCGCTTTCAACAATAGCAGATGAAGGCATAACTGTTTATTGTTCTGGCAGGACAGATACAGGCGTACACGCAAAAGAACAAGTTATTCATTTTGAAACCAATGCTCAACGCAAAGATTATGCATGGAGAATGGGCTGTAATAGCAAGTTGCCAGATGATATTAGAGTGTTATGGTGCCATGAAATAGAGAGTGGTTTTCATGCTCGGTTTTCTGCCATCGCTAGGCAATACCGATATATTATTTACAACGCTAAAGCTGAAAGTGCATTATTGAAAAATAGAGTGCTTTGGTTGCCTTATTCATTAAATGTAGATGCTATGAATATAGCAGCGCAGGATTTACTGGGTGAGAATGATTTTAGCAGTTTTAGAGCTAGCGGATGTCAAGCAAACACACCTTTTCGAAACATCCATAAAATAACAGTTTTTCGTCAGAGAGATTTTGTGATAATTGATATCACCGCCAATGCTTTTTTGCATCATATGGTTAGAAATATTGTGGGCTCCTTATTGGAAGTGGGTAGAAATAGGCAGGCCGTCAATTGGATGAAAAATTTATTATTGTATAAAGATCGAAATAAAGCTGGAGTAACTGCCGCAGCGAGTGGTCTGTACTTTATTAAGGCTGTCTATCCGAGTCAATACGTATTGCAGCAATTATCGAGTGATTTTGATGTATTATTTTAATAAAAAATAATACGGGTATTAAAATAATAAATAAAGAAATAAAAACCTTCTATACTATGAGAGACCTTTACACAAAGCAGAAACTCATAAAAATAACTGAAATCCACCTGATTTTCGTTGAAAAACTTGTCAATAGCTCGCTATTACCTGCGTTTTTCTCCTGACGTGAATGGAAACACTAATGCCACGAGAGCATATGCTCATGAGCGGCCAATCAGGCAAATTACATCTATTTTTCTTTCGCTTCCGTTTTGTGCAAAGGTCTCTATGACTATTAAAACTTAAAGATGCCTTAATGTGCTTTTATGCCCCAAGTAAATAGAAAAAGCCTGCAAATACAATATATGCTTTTTTCAGGCATATTGGTTGTTTTTATAGTCATTGGTATTTTATATAGCCGTTCTGTCGTGACAGAACAATACCTGTCTCTTTCAGCTCAAAGAAATCAAGCGTCATCAATTTTGGTTAAAACAGCAGAATTAAGAGATCACATTAATACCATTACCAGCTCTATTGATGTGGTGATGCTTGAGCCTGAATTTCAACAACAAATTAGCTTAGTGTTTACGGCGAGTTTTAATGAAATTAATTTCATTATTAATGAAATTAAAAAGAATAAGCTTATTCTGCGTTTAAATGAAAATGCACAGCTTGATGCCTTATTACTGAATGTTCGCTTACTAAGGCAGTATGCATTAGAGCTTTTTGATATTAGGTCTGACATTAATAAACAGTATCCATCAATGGCAGTTTCGGCAGCTATTATTCTGCCTGCCCGAGATGCTATTAATGATATTTTTTCTATTTCTATCAATGAGGCTGAAGAAGAAGGCCTTAATCAATCCAATATTGATGCTTATGAATCCTTAATAAAGTCACGGCTGATGTGGGGCAATGTCGTCTCGGCATATCGCTTGTATTTGGCAAACAAATTTGGTGCAATCAACGATGAAGATTTAACTCATCAAGAAGGGAACGTAGATATATTATTAGAAAACATGAAGTTACTGGCAAGCGCATTAGTTAAAAAAGCTAATAATAATAAATTTGGGTTTGAATCGACTGAACAACTAAATTTTTTGATAAAGCAATTAGCAAATTGGGAAGATGGCTTCACTAAAGTAAAAGTCATCCATAATTCAGATGCATGGCGAGCCGATTCCAAGTTTATGCGAAATACTATATTGCCGTTGGTTAATGAGGTAGGGAATAACCTTAAGGCATTAGATAAAATCGTTCATAAAAAAAATACTGAGTATGCAAAAGGTAATGCCCGAGTCAGTGAGCAGCAGTCATTTTATTTAATCGTCATAACACTGATCTTTGTGGCTTACAGTATCATTGTATTTATGTTCTTAAAAAAACTTGTTTTTAATCCATTGGCTAAATTTTCTAATAGCATACGCGCTCAAGTTTTTAGTTTAGATGAAAAAGAATTAATGAGTTTGGCCAATACCAAAGAAACCTTTGTATTAATTGATTCTTTTATTGAGATGCATCATCAAAGTGTTGCTCACCGCGATGAATTATCTTACCAAGCAATGCATGACTCACTCACTGGGTTGCCTAATAGAAAAGCACTGATGATGAGCCTTGAAGAGAACATTAAGGTGGCTAACCGAGACAATAAGCACCTGACATTCTTTATGCTGGATTTAAATAAATTTAAAGATGTAAATGATACTTTGGGGCATCACATCGGTGATGAATTATTGATAATGGTCGGCAAAAGGCTTAAAGAGCAATTACGTGAAGTAGATTTGGTGGCACGATTAGGGGGAGATGAATTTTCAGTCGTGTTACCGAATACCGATAAAAAAGATGCTATTTTAGTCGCCAATAAAATAAATCGAGCGTTAGAGCACGACTTTTTAGTAGGAAAATATACATTAAATGTCGGAGCGAGTATCGGCATTACCGAATACCCATCTGATGGGAGCACTTCAAATATCCTCATGCAACATGCTGACGTGGCTATGTATGAATGCAAACATCATAAAACGGATTATAGTTTTTACGATTTAGAAAAAGACGTTCATTCATTGGAAAGTTTAGCATTAACGCAAGACTTAAAAATAGCAATACGAAAAAATACCTTAAGTGTTTTTTATCAGCCAAAATTAGCAGCAATGGATCAAAAACCAATTGGTAGTGAAGCTTTGTTGCGCTGGGAGCATCCTGATATTGGTTTTATTGCGCCCGAGCATATTATAGAGTTGGCAGAAGGGAGTGGTATGATCGATGAGCTAACAATATTGATTATAAATCAGGCTCTCATTGACCAAAAGAAATTAGAGCAATTAGGGTTTTCTTTAAAAATAGCCATTAATTTATCAGTGCATAATTTAAAAAATGAATCGTTTGTGTGTGATGTTGAAAATGTCATTCAACATCACAAAGTTGATGCTCGTGTCATTACCTTTGAAATTACGGAAAGTGCGATGATGGCTGACCCTGAAAGGTCGATTAATATGATGAGGCGATTGACGCGGTTAGGTGTTAATTTTTCAGTGGATGACTTTGGAACAGGCTTTTCATCATTGTCTTATTTAAAAAAATTACCAGTCAGTGAATTAAAAATAGATCGGTCATTTGTTTGCGATATTGCCACAGATCAAAGTGATAAGGTGATTGTGCAGTCAACCATAGACTTAGCCCATAATTTAGGCTTATCTGTTGTTGCAGAGGGGGTAGAAGACGAAGAGTCACTGTTAATTCTACAGCAATTAGGCTGTGACATGACGCAAGGGTACTTTTTTTCGAAACCCTTACCCTTTGATCAATTTAAAAGTTGGTTAGAAACTCACGCTTAAATTTTATTAACTTAATCAGATGATATGGACACCACCCACTTTTAATTCGGCATCACAATGTGCC
>CAYZQE010000109.1:0-7226 GCA_964480635.1 uncultured Gammaproteobacteria bacterium
TCCGATGCCTAGCTGACAATAATTTGGCTTAGATAAAAATTATGGAGTTAATCAGATCTCCTAAAGTAGGTTTACAATAACCGGCGTTGCTCAAATGCCCATTAAGATTAGATTTGAGCTAGATTTTTTCTACCCAAATCGATTGTCCATCCAGCAAAGTATCCAATGAGGTTCGTCCAGATGATCCTTTTGAAGTTCCTCCATTGAAGCATATAACTTTTTCCAAAATGTGATCTGATAAAATTCATTCAGAACCGTTTTATGAAACGCTTACAGATACCATAGGTTTTGTGGCGATATTGCTTTTGTCTTGGTGTGATCGATGTCGTTAATGGCCTAGATATAGTTGAAAGTCATGATGATCAACACGGCCACAATATTCAGTGCCTCTATTGATTAAAATACACTGCATAGGAAGCTCTTTAGCGTTGAGTATGTCAGCGGCAGTGATCGGTGTTTTGGTGGTGTAAAGTTTAGCAAAAGTCACCTTAGCTGTAGGTATCAATAACGCTCTGTTGGTGGTGCGCCCCTTGAAATTGCTAACATAAAAGGTGTCTTGCGACCCTAGATAGCCAGGGTGGGCTGTTTCTATCTCACCGTAGGCTCTTCGGGTTATTTAATTATTGGATTATTAGTATGAATCATTGAAAGCTACCTTTTGTTTTGATTTAAAGATTCGACACCTTTATCAAATTGGGTAACTCTCTTCACGTCAACATGAAGTGTCAGATTGGGTCTGAACTAATACAGCTTATTCTAATAGCTTTAGCCAGTGATTGTTTTTCATGCAGTAACCAATAACCACACTAATCAAGCTTACGGTAGCCGATAAACTAAGTGGCGCAGCTAGTTTATCGGCTCATGCTTTATATCGGATTGTTTTTTTTGTCAGCACAATTTAATTTCTTGTTACATTTTGTATTGCTACTATACTTCTGTTTCAAGTGATTTTAATTATTATAGCGTCCAAATGGGTTTTATCTGGTGGTGTCATAATTTACATTCATACTAATTTAGGAGAGACGCGTGTTTTGGAAAAAAAATGATGAAAATGTGCAGTTAAAAACTCAGTTGGGTGATGCACTGTCGATCAATAATGCTATTGATCGGTCTATGGCTGTGATTTTATTTGATTTAGATGGTGTTGTGATAAAAGCGAATAGTAATTTTTTGTCGACGGTTAAATATAGTGCCAATGAGGTGATTGGGCAGCATCATCGCATTTTTTGCTCAAAAAAATATAGAGAGTCCCCTGAATATAGCGAATTTTGGGAGCAATTGCGCCTTGGGCAGTTTATGACAGGTAGGTTTGAACGCATTAATAAACTGGGTGAGGTTATTTGGTTAGAAGCAAGTTATAACCCTCTTGAAAATAATGAAGGTCAGGTAGTTGGTGTGATAAAAGTGGCTTCTGATATTACTGAGCTGGTGAATAAGGAGGAAAATCAAATTGCTTTAATTGCGGCATTAATGCGCTCCAGTGCGATGATTGAATTCAGTCCTAATGCCGAAGTAATATGCGCCAATGATAACTTTCTATCGGCAATGGGTTATACATTGGAAGAAATTGTCGGAAAAAAACATGCCATGTTTTGCGATAAAGAGTACGTGTCCTCTCCAGAGTATGAGCAATTTTGGCATAATCTCAATGCTGGAGATTTTTTTTCTGGCCAAGTTCAGCGAATTAATAGCCAAGGTAAAGTAGTTTGGTTAGAAGCCAGTTACAACCCTGTTTATGATAGTAATGGTGAACTGATTAAAGTGGTTAAATTTGCCACCGATATTACTAAAAGAATAGAACAAAGTGCACTGGATAGAGAAGCCTCTCAAAAAGCGGCTTACACAATCTCAATGGAAACACTCGAAGTAACTAAAGAAGGTGCTGATGTCATCACCCAATCCGTTTATGAAATGAAGCAGGTAGAAGAGACGGTGAGCATTTCTTCGCGTTTGATCGAAGAGTTAAATACGCAGTCTGACGAAATATCATCTATTATTAGCACCATACAGTCGATTGCTGACCAAACTAATTTATTGGCATTAAATGCGGCAATTGAAGCCGCTCGTGCGGGTGAACAAGGTCGAGGTTTTGCGGTAGTGGCCGATGAAGTTCGACTGCTAGCAGCGCGCACATCAATATCAACGACTGAAATATCGACTATGATTCAAAAAATACAAGAAGGCACAAAAGGAGCGGCCTCCAGTATGAGCTTATCGTTAAATCATATTTCTGCAGGGGTTTCTTTAACCCATAAAGCAGGTGAAGTGATTGCTAAAATTGAAAATGGAGCAACAAAAGTAGTGACAGCGATTGATCAATTTACAGCGTCCTCTGGCAAGTAATTGCTGGCTCAGAGCGGTGTTTTAATATGCTCTTAATGAATTGATATTGGCTGGTCGAGATGGTTATGCTGGGTTGTTTACTCACAAACGACAGATTGGTTAGCGACGAATCGCTGCACCGTATTGATGAACAGCGTCTACTAATGCACCTAGGTGGTCAGGGTTCATTGTCGGGTGAATACCATGGCCTAAGTTAAAGACATGGCCACTGCCGGCACCAAATTCAGTAATAATTTCTTTGGCAGTACGTTGAATTGAATCGGGTGATGCATACAACACACAAGGGTCCATATTGCCTTGTAGAGCAACTTTGTTACCGATGCGCGCTTTGGCCTCGGCTAGGGTAATGGTCCAGTCTAAGCCAACCGCATCACAACCAGTTGCTGCAATGTCCTCTAACCATTGCGCGCCACCTTTAGTGAATAGCGTGACTGGAATGGTTTTGCCTTCAAAGTTACGTTCAAGTTTGTCCACTATTTGCTGCATGTAATTTAAAGAAAACTCTTTGTATGCAGAAGGGGTGAGCACACCGCCCCAAGTATCAAAAATCATTAATGATTGTGCACCTGCACGAATTTGGGCATTGAGATAATCAGTGACGGCTTGAGCTGTTATATCTAAAACTTTATGTAATGATTTTGGTGAGTCATACATCATGCCTTTAACATGGCGATAATCTTTAGAGCTGCCACCCTCAATCATATAGGTGGCTAGCGTCCATGGGCTACCACTGAAACCAATGAGAGGTACTTTGCCATCTAATTCACGGCGAATTAAAGACACGGCGTCGGTCACGTAGCGTAATTCGTCAGCAGGGTCAGGGGCATATAGCTTTTTAATGTCGGCTTCAGTGCGAATAGGGCGTTCAAATTTAGGGCCTTCTCCTTCACTAAAATATAAGCCTAAGCCCATAGCATCGGGAATGGTTAGTATGTCGCTGAAAAGAATGGCTGCATCTAGGTCAAATCGACGTAGCGGCTGCATGGTGACTTCACATGCTAATTCTGGATTTTTACAAAGGTCTAAAAAGCTGCCTGCTGCTTTGCGTGTCGCACGATATTCAGGTAAATATCGGCCTGCTTGACGCATAATCCATACAGGTGTTGTATCAACAGGTTGTTTTAATAAAGCGCGAATATAACGATCGTTTTTTAATTCTGGAAATGCCATTTTTAAAGAGCCTTTGTTATTCTCTCGTGGAAGAAAGTTAAAATAATGAGTTCACTAAACGTCTAAATAATCTAAAATCCCTTCTGCAGCGCGTTGTCCTTCGTCAATGGCTGTAACCACTAGATCAGAACCGCGAACCATATCACCACCAGCAAATATTTTTTTATTGCTGGTTTGAAAGTCAAATTCAATATCGTCTGAGTCGGGCGCGATAACGCGCCCTCGACCATCAGTAGAAATATTCATGTCGTCAAACCAATCAGCAGGGCTGGGTTGAAAGCCAAATGCAACAATGATTGCATCAGCTGCAATTATTTCTTCAGAGCCTTCAATAACAACGGGGCGACGACGCCCATGCTCATCAGGTTCGCCTAATTGAGTGCTGACCACTTTAATGCCTTCAACGCTGTCTGTGCCAACGATTGCGATAGGTTGTTTATTAAAGGCAAACTGTACGCCTTCTTCTTTAGCGTTAGCCACTTCTTTTTTAGAGCCTGGCATGTTTTCTTCGTCGCGACGATAGAGGCAAGTGACTGCGTCTGCATTTTGTCTAATGGATGTGCGCACACAATCCATAGCTGTATCGCCGCCACCTAAAACGATGACTGTTTTATCTTTCATGTCTTGAAATTCGGGTTTGTTGGTGCTGCCGAAGTCAATTTCGTTGTGTACGTTAGCAATTAAGAAGGGTAAGGCATCATAAACACCTGGCATGTCTTCGCCAGGAAAGCCACCTTGCATCGAATTGTACGTCCCCATGCCAAGAAATACGGCATCGTATTGCTCTAATAATTGATCGGTTGTTATGTCTTTGCCGATTTCAGTATTAAGCTTGAACTCAACGCCCATACCTTCAAGAATTTGACGGCGTTTTAGCATGACATCTTTTTCAAGCTTAAATTGCGGGATACCAAAGGTGAGTAGGCCGCCGATTTCTGGGTGTTTGTCGTAAACGACTGCTTTAACACCGTTACGAGTTAATCTGTCTGCACAGCCTATACCAGCAGGGCCTGCGCCAACAATTGCAACCGTTTTACCAGTGCTGACAACGTGCGATAAGTCGGGGCGCCAATCATTGGCAATGGCAGTATCAGAAATGTATTTTTCTACAGAGCCAATGGTGACAGCGCCAAAGCCAGTGTTCAACGTACAAGCACCTTCGCATAAGCGGTCTTGTGGGCAAACACGACCACAAATTTCTGGCAGGCTATTGGTTTTATGAGAGAGTTCTACGGCTTCTTTTATATTGCCTTCGGCAACCAGTTTTAACCAATTTGGAATGTAGTTATGTACAGGGCATTTCCATTCGCAATAAGGATTGCCGCATTCTAGGCATCTGTCCGCTTGTTCTATGACTTTTTTTTTGTCAAAATTAGTGTAGATTTCGGCAAATTCTTGCACTCGTTGACCCGCTTCTTTTTTAGAAGGATCGTGCCGTTGCACGTCTAAAAATTGGAACACGTTACTCATAGGTAAACCCTCATAGGTAAGCTCTCTTAGACTAATGCCTTAATCTTTAAGTGCTCGTTAAGTGCAGAGCGTTATGAACTCAAGCGAGATTTAATTTGTTGGCTAACAGAGCCCATGTCGGCGCGGCCCTGGAGTTGGGGTTTTAAAATCCCCATCACCTTGCCCATCTCTTTTATCGAGCTAGCACCTGTTTTTTTAATGGCGTCATTAATAAAGCCATCTATTTCTTTAGCACTGAGTGCGGCAGGAAGATACTCCTTTAAAATGACAAGTTCATCTTGTTCGATTTGTATTAAGTCGCTGCGATTAGCTTTTTCGAATTGAAAAATCGATTCTTTGCGCTGTTTACACATTTTGTCGATTATTTGGATGATGCGGTCATCATCCAAATCAATTCTTTCGTCAACTTCAATCTGCTTAAAAGCAGACATCATTAATCTCAAAATCGAAGTACGATTTTTTTCTTTGGCCTTCATGGCTTTTATCATGTCGGCTTGGATAGATTGTTTCAGTTGGCTCATTAGTATTTAGAGCGAGTGTCTGCTAGTAAAGACGCTTTCTAAAACCAAAATCGCGAGAGATGCGTTTATAGTTTCTTTTTACAGCGGCAGCACCTTTACGTTTACGAACAGCGGTTGGCTTTTCGTATGTTTGTCTCTTACGAGTCTCTGTTAAAATACCCGCTTTTTCACAAGCGCGTTTGAAACGACGAAGTGCATAGTCAAAAGGCTCATTGTCCTTTACGCGTACTGATGGCATAAATTTTTCCTAATCGGTATAACTTAAGTTGTATTAAATAATTTAAGCGGTTATAAAAGCCGCTGAATTCGAGCCGCGCAATTATAAAGAGATAAGATTAAATATCAATCTTTGTGAGCGAATAAATTAACAATAATTAAATGAAATTATAAAAATGAATATTTTAGGCATAGAAACTTCGTGTGATGAGACGGGTGTAGCGCTTTATAATGGTGAAACTGGTCAGTTGATTGAACGTCTTTATTCGCAGATAGAATTACATCGTAAGTATGGCGGTGTGGTTCCCGAATTGGCTTCAAGGGATCATGTGGCTAAGGCAGCGACTTTAATCAAAGAAGTGTCTAGTGAGATGAGTCGTGGTGAAATTGATGCGATTGCTTATACCAGAGGGCCTGGCTTAATGGGGGCTTTGCTTGTCGGTGCTAGTGTGGCCAGAGGTTTAGCATGGGCCTTAGAAAAACCTATTTTAGGTGTGCATCATATGGAGGGCCATTTGTTAGCACCTATGCTGGCAGAAAATAAACCTAGCTTTCCCTTTGTTTGCTTGTTGGTTTCAGGTGGTCATACCCTGTTGGTTGAAGTGAAAGGTGTCGGTCAATATAAAATTTTAGGTGAGTCTTTAGATGATGCAGTCGGCGAAGCTTTTGATAAAACAGCCAAGTTATTAGGTTTGCCATATCCAGGAGGCCCAGAATTGGCAGCTATTGCTGAGAATGGTGTAAGAGGTCGTTGGGTTTTCCCTCGCCCTATGGTTAGGCAACCCGGTTTAGAATTTAGCTTTAGTGGCTTAAAAACGTTTGCATTAAACACGGTTAATGGTATTGATGTTATTAACGATCAAGATAAAGCTGATATTGCTTTGGCGTTTGAAATTGCGGTGGCTGAAACTTTGAAAATAAAGTGTAAAAGAGCGCTCGATAAAACGGGGTTTAAGTGTTTAGTAGTTGCCGGTGGTGTCGGAGCGAATAAGCGCTTACGCCAAACTTTAACGGCGTTGGGTCAAGATTTGTCTGTCGATGTTTTTTATCCTCCGATGCAATATTGTACAGATAATGGTGCAATGATTGCTTATGCAGGTGCTCAAAGGTTGCAGGCGGGGTTGGTTGATGTTGATGTTTATGATGTGTTACCGCGTTGGAGCCTAGAAGATTTGCCACCAGTGTTAAGGTGACACTGAGCAGTCGCCAATTATTTTTTACTGGCTAAAATGCACGAAAACTTCCGTTAAATTCGACGCAATAGCCAGCTATTACGTCGAATTTAACGAAACTTGACGCACATTTTTTCTCAGTAAATTCTAATCGCGGTTATTCAGTGTTTCCTTAAGGAGATCCTTACATGGACACCACCCGTTTGCCAAGTAGAAATATAAACAAAAACAAAGAATCGATTGCATTCTTACATCCGGCCTGTTGATGGCATTATGCGCCTGACCCGAATGGCACTAAGTTAAGCCGCTTTAGCATGATGATTTTGAAGCAAAA
>CAYZQE010000110.1:0-6888 GCA_964480635.1 uncultured Gammaproteobacteria bacterium
GCAAGCGCAATAAAGCCAAAAAGATTTAGTTTCCTGTGAAACAGTATGTCGGTGAAGAATGATCTATATATCGCGTGAAATGCAAATGCCACTGTTGCCAGCATTCAACATTGATTTCGGAAAGTTAGTGAAACACTGCCATTCAATTAAAGTGCCACTCATGACGGATTTAGGATAAAGCCACAATTGCTTGCGCTGGCCAAAACTGTTATTTAATTCGATCTTAATGCGCCCATTTTTATCTAAAATAGTTTTATTAATCAAAGAGCTTTTTAGCGATTTTGGGTTGAGCTTTATGGCGTGAAAGCTTTCTGGCCAAGCACCGACACGCTGATGAAATTCTGTCATTTTAGATTTGATAGCAACTAACGATGACAATACTTGTGACAATCGAGCTACTAAAATAGCTTTTTGTTGCGCAGTAGAAACATGCTCTGGAAAGGCTTTAGATTTTTTTAAATCTTTATGTGAAATAAATTGGCTGGTTTTATAAGGTTTAATTTTGGTTTTACTAAGTTGTCTGGTGTTACTAGGGCAAGCATCATCGGCATAACTGATGTCACCCGATATGTTTTGGCACTTAACAATAGTGGCTGATTGAACAGCCCAAGAACAACTGAGTAGAATTAAAAAGAGACTTGTTTTTATCATGACGTTATTGAACCTGAAGCCAGTTTAGTTTTAATGTTTAATGCAATATCTTCGTATAAGGATAAAAATGCAGGGAGAACAAACAAAATTAATAAAGTAGCGAAGCTTAATCCAAATGCAATGGATGTCGCCATAGGTATTAAAAATTGAGCCTGCCGAGATGTTTCAAACAACAGCGGCGTTAAACCTGCAATGGTTGTTAAAGAAGTCAGTAAAACAGCCCTTAAGCGTTGGCAAGCAGCTTCTATTAACGCTTCTTTTATCGAGGCAGCCTTGTCTTTAATTTGTTTGTAAAAGGTCACTAAAATAATCGAATCATTAACCACAATGCCCGATAAGGCAAAAAAACCAAATAACGATAAAATGGTCATGTTCATGCCCATAAACCAATGTCCTAAAACAGCACCGGTTAAGCCTAATGGGATGGTAAGCATGACTAAAAGTGGCCAGCCATAAGATGAAAACACCCATGTTAAGACAAAGTACATTAACAATAGCGCAATATAGACGCCTAGTTTCATATCACTTAAGGTTTCTTTTTGGCTGGCGGCTCTGCCCCCCAAGCTATACTCAACACCAAATTTTTGTTCTAAGTTAGGCAATACATGCAGCTTTAAATCGCTCACAATTTCAGAAGTATTATTAACCTCTGCATCAACACTGCCAGTGACTGACACGGTTAATAATCCATCTTTATGACGCAGTGATTCAAAGCCTTGTTTGGGTGTCCAAAATGCAACCGTTTCTAATGGCACAAGATCACCTGATGGAAGCTTAATGGGCAGCCGCGCTAAGCTGGTTAGGCTTTGTTGTTCGGCTATTGCCAGTTGCAAACGCACGTCTATTTCTTCGACACCTTGTTGAAAACGTTGTATCACAATGCCCGAATAAGCATGCCTAATTTGTTGCCCAAGGTCTTGTGTGTTTAAGCCTAAGGCAAGCCCTTCATCGGTGAGGTCAAAAATTAACTGTTCACGACCATAAGGCAAGTCATCGTCTAAGGCGCTAACCCCCTCTATTCCCTTAAGTGCTTCTTGTAAGGATAAAGAAGCCAGCTTTAATTGGTTGGCATTGGCACCAGATAGCTTGATATTAATATCTCGACTAGAGGGGCCAACTCGACGTGAGGCAATGGTGAAATTATCAATGCCAGCAATGGGTTTAATGTGGCTATGCCATGCTTTAATAAAATCAACATTTAAGGTTTGACGGCTATCTGAGGGCAATAATTCGACATAAACAGAACCATTGCGAGAGCCTTTAATGGCACGGCTTCTTCCGCTGGAAGAACCAAATAAAACATAATGGGTATCAATTATTTTTTCATCAAAGTCATTGATAGCTTTATTTAAGCCTTCTTCAATGTGGTCTAAAAACTGCTTAACAGTGGCTTCTGGTGTGCCAGAGACGAAACGCACATTGGCATTCACCGTGGTTGATTCGGGCGAGGGAAAAAATTGCCATGCGATTCGTCCACCGGCAAATAAACCGATGGCAAAAATGAGTAAGCCGATGGCGATAGAAATAGTGGTTATACGATGGTCTATGGCTTTAGTGACTAAAGGACGAAATAATTGTTCACGAAAATATTCGAAGGCATTATCAAGCTTGGTTCTGATTTTAGATTTTTTGTTTCTGTCTACGCCTTTAAAAGCATTTTTTAAATGTCCAGGCAATATTAAAAAGCTTTCAATTAAAGACGCAATGATAACGCTGATGATAACAATGGGAATGGCGATCATGATATTGCCCATTCTGCCCCCTATCAACATGAGGGGTAAAAACGCCGCGATAGTGGTTAAGGATGATGCCATAACAGGTGCGAGCATTCGCCGCGCACCACCTTCAGAGGCTAATAGGGGGTCTTCACCTTGGTCGAAATGAGCTTGAGCATCTTCGCCAACCACAATGGCATCGTCAACAATAATACCTAGCGCCATAATCAGTGCAAATAAGCTGATCATATTAATGCTGCCGCCCACCGCATATAAAACAGCTAAGGTAGCCATAAATGAAACGGGTATGCCAACAGCCACCCAAAATGCGACACGGCTGGATAAAAATAAATACAAAATGAGTAAGACAAGCACTAAGCCGCCCGCGCCATTTTTAAGTAATAAAGTAATGCGGTCTCTAATTAACTGCCAACGTTCATTAAACACCTTAATGTGAACGGTGGGTGGCAAAATGGGTTTAGTATCATCCACCCATTGCTGCAAAATTTTGGCGGCGTCTAAAGAATCCCCGCTTTCATTTCGACGCAATGCTAAAACGACCGACAGTTGATTGTTACTTCGAATAGACGTTTGCCCAGGGTCAACGTTCAATTGAACGTCGGCGATATCACCCAGTTTAAGATATTGGTTATGCTCTGAAACAATAGAAATTTGTTTAAAATCTTCAGCCGAGCGGGCTTTGTTTAAACTGCGTAATTCTCTAGTGGCATCATTTTCACCAATTAATCCTGCGGGCACATCTTGGCTAGCAAGGTTAATTTTTTGTCCTAATTGTGCCCAACTTAAACCCAGTCGTTGCATCTGTTCTGACGACACTGAGATGCTTAATTTTTGCTTGGGCAAACCAATAATGTCAATTTTATCTATGCCGCGATCTAACAATTGGCTTTCAAACTGCCTTGCAATGGTGCGCAGTTCAGCTAAATTATTGACATCATTATTGCTATTAATTTTAATTAATAAGCGGGCGACCGACTCATAGCGAATGGCTTGAGTCACAATAGGTTTTATCGCATCCACAGGTAAGTTTTTAAAGCCTTCAACGGCTTTTTTAACCTGTTCTAACGCTTTGCTAATGTCAACGTCATCTTCAAAGTTTAAAGTAATACCCGAGATGCTAGGAGCGGATGAAGAGCTGATTTCATCTAAAAAATCAATGGCCTTTAAGCGCTGCTCTAAAGGAATTGTGATTGCCGACTGGATATCTTCAGCACTGGCGCCAGCCCAAGTGGTGCTGATGCTAATAACATCGAGTTCAAAGTTAGGAAAAAAGAGAACTTGGTGTTTTTTGAGCGCTAACAGCCCAACAATAATCATCATCATCATTAACAGATTAGAAGCAACCCGATGATTAGCAAAGAGACTGATTAAGTCATTATTTTTCACTGGTTTTAACCTTTAGACCAGTAATCGCATTGGGTAAGTGAGTAATGACGATATGATCGTCATTACTTAAATCAGGATGACGAATGAGTACATGCTGAACGCCAAACGGGTCTTTAAAGTGCCCAACGGTTTCGATGTCTAAACCTTGTAGACGCTCATTTTTTAACAAATAAATACGTGCAGTGCCATACAGGGCTTGTAAGGGAAGTTTGACCACGTTTTTTTGTTCGGCTCTTTTAACGTCAAGCTTTAAAAAGTTTCCGACCATTAAAAACTGTTGCCCATCGGACACGCTAAAATAAACCTCAATGCCATTAGCGGAGGCTTGCCCTGCAACACGGTCTAGTTGCATGGTTATGACGTGCTTACCTATTGAAGCGTGGGCTTTAATAGGTATTTTATTGCGTAACATGAGTTGAATTTCTTGTTGAAAACGAGCAGGTATTCTTGTTTTTGCTTCAAGCTGTTGGGTGGGATACAGTGTCATAAGTTTTTCAGCCGATTTAACACGGTTGCCTTGAGCCGTATCAACACTCATCACTGTGCCATCAAAATTTGCGCTCACAATACTGCGCTCTAATGCCAAATTGGCTTGAGCTAATTTGGCATTAGAGCGCATTAACTTAGCGTCTAATTGCTGTTTTTTAGGCGTGTATTGAGAAACCTCGGTCGCCTTATTAAGAACTGATAGTTGCTGTTTGGCTAAGGCACTTTTAACATCGGTTAATGCACTATCAGAACCCAATCCACGTTGTTGTAAGCGTTTTACTCGGCTTAACTCAGATTGGCTAAGGGCCAATAAATTTTCTTCTAAGGCTAAGGCTTTTTGGTTGGTGTCTTGTTTTAAAGTCAGTTCTAACAGCTGCGCATTGATATCTAACACATCTGCTTTTGCCTGCTTAACCGAAATCACAAAATCTTGTTGCTCTAAGCGCAGTAAAATATCACCTTGTTTTACTTTAGAACCAGGTTTAACGAAGACCGATTCGACAATGCCAGCAGCAGGTGCCGAAGCCGTGTGTAAAGAGGGTGACTCGATAGTCGCAAACAGGGTTAAGTCAGGCGCTACATTGTCTAAAGATGCATTGATGGTATCTACGAGCCATATTTTTTCTTGTGTTTGTGGTTTTTTACGCTCAGATTTAGTAGATTTTAAATAGTTAAAGCTACCAATTGCTAGTGCAATAATTAAAATGGGTAAAATTATTTTAAGAAAAGAATTTGATTTCATTATGGGTATAAATACTAATATTTTTATAGCTTAAAATTATGTAAAATTAAGTTATCTATTATGCAACAAGGAACCAATATGACACGATTTATTTTTGTAATTATGAGTAGTTTAATGCTATTTAGTTCGCCTTTGGCGTTTGCTCAGCAAGGGGCAGTAACAGGCGGTATTCATTTTGACATCCCTGATTGGTTCAAAACATCATTTTTAGAAATAGCAGAAGATGTAGAAGAGGCCAATGATGAAGGCAAGCACGTTATGTTGTTTATGCACCTTAATGGCTGCCCTTATTGCGATAAAATGGTCAATGAAAACTTTGCGGATGATGCTTTAAAGCCGTATTTAATAAAACACTTTGATAGTATTGCATTAAACATTCAAGGTGATCGTGAAATTGAGTTTAATGAAGAAGTGAGCACCACAGAGCGTGCGTTAGCTCAGTTATTAAACGTGCAATACACACCGACTATTCTTTTTTTAAACAGTGATAATAAAACAGTGTTGCGTTTAAATGGCTATCGCTCGCCCGAAACGGTTAAGCATGCTTTAGAGTTTGTGCAGACAAAAGCATACCTTAAAACATCGTTTAACCAATTTAAAAATAAGCGTAGTCAGCGTGCTAACTATCAATTGTCTGCCTCTTCATTATATTCAAGCACTACAGATTTTAGCAACATAACAACACCAGTTGCTATTATGTTTGAAGATGTGAATTGTGATGAATGCGCTACATTTCAAAAGGATATTTTAGCTCGCCCAGAAATACAAGAGCAGTTTAAACGTTATACTTTTGTACGTTTAGATGCCTTATCTGATGATGTGCTGACTGACTTTAATGGCCATAAAACAACGGCAAAACAGTGGGCTGAATCGTTAAAAATGAGTTACCGCCCCGGCATTGTGTTGTTTGATGAGCAGCAAGAAACTGGGCGAATTGAATCTATGTTATATCCCTTTCATTTTGAAAGTGTGTTGCGTTATGGTCTAGATAAAAGTTATAAAAGTTATGCCAGTTATCTAGACCTTATGGGCGTGCGCATTGAGCAATTAACTCAACAAGGTATTAATGTAAATATTGGTGTGATGGCTTTTTAGCAAGTTCAAAATTATTGGATTTAATCAGAGATTTCTTAAAGTAGTTTTTTTGATTAAGTGCTTATATTTTCATGAATCCAAGCGGCTACTTGATTAGCCGGTATGGGTTTGCTGAATAAATAACCTTGCAAGCGTTCGCAGTTAAGGTTTGCAAGTGCTTGTTGATGAAATTTGGTTTCAATGCCTTCGGCAACCACTTCTAAGTCAAGATTGTGCGCTAGGTCAATGATGGAATGTATTAGTTTTAAATCAGAATGCTCATCATGAATATCTAAAATAAAAGAACGATCAATTTTTAGTTCGTCAACCGGTATATGGCGCAAATAAGCTAAAGATGAATAGCCTGTGCCAAAATCATCAATGGATAGCCGCATACCCAAGTGTTTTATCTGATTAAGTGTTTCTGTCACGTTCGTCTGGTCTTGCATTAGCATGCTTTCAGTGATTTCTAAGGTGATCTGGCTGGGGTCTATCGTCGATTCATTAAATATTTTTTCAATGAAAGGAAGAAGGCTAATATCTTGCAAATTAGCAGCAGACAAATTAATAGACAGATTAACCTTTAAACCTTGTTCTAGCCTTAATTCACATTGTTTGATGGCATCTAAAAATATAACTTGAGTGAGTTCGTTAATATAGCCATTTTCTTCGGCTAAAGAGATAAAGACATCGGGTGGCAAAAAACCAAGTTTAGGATGCACCCAACGAACCAGTGCTTCAAGCCCGATAAACCCTTTATCAGTTGGGCTGATTTGTGGTTGGTAATACAACTCAAATTCATGGTTATCA
>CAYZQE010000111.1:0-6742 GCA_964480635.1 uncultured Gammaproteobacteria bacterium
TCCGATGCCTAGCTGACAATAATTTGGCTTAGATAAAAATTATGGAGTTAATCAGGATTTCCTTAAGGAACCTCTGAACAAGTCAAATAATTTTGAACTTGCTAAAACGACCGATATTTTCACCGAAAATCGCAGCAATAGAGTGACTATTACGGCTCATTTCGACGAAAATAGCGACAGTTTTTTTCTGCGCTCAAATTTTATTAACTTAATCAGAGACTCCTTAATCGTCTCTTCGTTGCTTTTCTAAACGTTCGTGCTTTTCTTGCGCTTCGATCGTCATGGTTGCTATGGGTCTCACCTCTAAACGAGGCAAACCAATTTCTTCACCCGTCTTTTCGCAATAACCGTAAGATCCATCTGCAACTAAAATCATCATTTTATCAATTTTATTAATCAATTTACGATAACGATCTCGAGTTCTTAACTCTAAAGCAGCATCTGTTTCTAATGAAGCACGGTCATTTATATCTGGCTCTTGCCAGTTTTCATCTTGTAAATGTGAAATTGTGCTTTCAGATTCATCAGATAGCTCTTTTCGCCAACTTAATAATTTTTGGCTAAAATACTCTAACTGCATCTCTGACATGTATTCTTCTTCTTCTGTTGGCTTGTAACCTTCAGGTAATTCTATTGACATATTAGTCCTCCAATTGGAACTATAGCAATGCTAAAATTCGGCGCGAAGTATAAGCAGAATTAAACATTTCATCAATACAATTTTTGCACTAATTTCAGTTAACTTTTAACTCAGCAATTCTTTCATCTTAGAACCCAACTTTGAAGGTGAATTTACCGTGGCGACGCCAGCATCTTGTAAGGCTGCAAATTTTTCATCTGCGGTTCCCTTACCGCCCGCAATAATCGCGCCTGCATGCCCCATTCGCTTACCGGGTGGCGCGGTGACACCCGCAATATAAGAGACAACTGGTTTTGAAAAATTGTCTTTTATCCAAGCTGCTGCTAATTCTTCTGCATTGCCACCAATTTCCCCGACCATAACAACGCCTTCTGTTTCATCATCTTTTTCAAATAATTCCAAGCAATCTATAAAGCTCATGCCATGAATAGGGTCGCCACCAATACCAATACAAGTTGTTTGACCTAAGCCATTTTGAGTGGTCTGATGCACCGCTTCATAGGTTAGAGTACCAGAGCGTGAAATAACGCCGATACGCCCCTGCAAGTGTATAGACGCAGGCATAATACCTATTTTACTTTTACCCGAAGAAATAATACCTGGGCAATTTGGCCCAATTAAGTAACTAGCTGAATGTTCTAACACTGATTTTACTTTGAGCATGTCTTGCACCGGTATGTGCTCGGTAATGCACACAATGGTTTTAATGCCTGCCGCTTCTGCCTCTAAAATAGCATCAGCGCAAAATGGGGCGGGTACATAAATCATGGTGGCATCTGCGCCTGTTTCATTAACCGCATCGGCGACGGTATTAAACACGGGTAAATCTAAATGACTTTGCCCACCCTTACCTGGTGTAACGCCGCCAACCATTTTGGTGCCATAGGCAATGGCTTGTTCAGAATGAAACGTGCCTTGTTTACCCGTAAAACCTTGGCAAATTACTTTTGTGTTTTCATCGATTAAAATACTCATGACTGCGCTCCATTTTGCTTATTAATGATAGCGACTGCTTTTTTTGCACCGTCTTCTAAATCATTTGCTGTCATAATATCTAAGCCACTCTGCGCTAATAGTTTTTTACCTTGATCGACATTAGTGCCTTCTAAACGCACCACAATTGGAATAGTTAAGCCGATTTCTTTAACGGCAGCGATCACGCCTTCTGCAATTAAATCACAACGTACGATTCCACCAAATATATTCACTAAAATGGCTTTAACTTGATCGTCTGACACAATCAATTTAAAAGCAGACGTTACCTTTTCGGCGGTTGTTCCGCCACCTACATCTAAAAAGTTTGCTGGTCTTCCACCTTGCAACTTAATTTCATCCATTGTTGCCATAGCGAGCCCTGCACCATTCACCATGCAGCCAATGTTACCTTCAAGTGCGACATAGTTAAGGTCGTGCTCACTCGCTTCTAGCTCTCTGGCATCTTCTTGGCTGGTGTCACGTAACGCAGCAATGTTTTTTTGACGATATAAGGCATTGTCATCAAAGCCTATCTTTGCATCTAATGCCATGATATCGCCAGATTGGGTGACGATTAAGGGGTTGATTTCGACTAAACTGGCATCAAGCTCGGTAAACAAGCGATATAACCCTGACATTATTTGCCCTAACTGTTTAATTTGAGCGCCTTCTAAATTTAACCCAAACGCTAATTGTCGACATTGATAGCCCTGTAAACCTGTCACTGGGTCTATCGCTACTTTTAATATTTTTTCAGGTCTGTTCGCCGCAACTTCTTCTATATCCATGCCGCCTTCTGTTGATGCCATAAAAACAATCCGCTTACTGCTACGGTCAATCAACATGCCTAAATAAATTTCGCGCGAAATATCAGATAACTGCTCGATTAATAAGCGATTAATGGGCAAACCCTTAGCATCCGTTTGGTGCGTCACTAAATACTCACCCAACATGCTATTCACGGTATCCGTTAAGCTTTGCTCGCTATCAATAATTTTAACGCCGCCTGCTTTGCCTCGCCCACCGGCGTGCACCTGAGTTTTAACAATAACTTTTTCATCACCAAATGATTTATAAGCCGCTAAAGCGTCATCTAAGTTAAAAGCAACTTTCCCATTGGGGACTGCAATGCCATATTGTGCAAACAAGTCTTTCGATTGATGCTCATGTAAATTCATAGTCGGTTCTCGTGGTTGTATTGTTGAGGTCTTGTTAAAATCATCATAGACTACATTAAAGAACTTCCTATCAACTTTTACAAAGGTTTACTTAGACGTATTTATGAGAATCATATTATTATTTTTAGTCATCATCATTATATTTTGGTTAGTTAAGCGATTGTTTTTTAAACCCGTCGAAAAAAATAGCAAAATAAGCCATGGTGAAATTTTAGTGCAGTGTGCTCATTGCCAAACTCATGTGCCAAAATCTAGCGCTATTCATCTCAATGAGCAATATTTTTGC
This sequence comes from uncultured Gammaproteobacteria bacterium, assembly GCA_964480635.1. Classification (GTDB taxonomy): domain Bacteria; phylum Pseudomonadota; class Gammaproteobacteria; genus CAYZQE01. Next base: position 3,080 of record CAYZQE010000111.1, read on the forward strand.
AGTCAAGACCATGCCGACAAAGGCTAGCTCTGAGTTAGACCTTAAAGGCATTATTAGCCGACAACATCATTCTGCACAAATATTACATATTTATCGCATTATTGTAGCAGCATTATTATTTGCTCAAATACTATTTCCTGATACAACATTTTTAAAAATAATTAACACCGAGCTTTATTCTTGGGTGAGCTTTTTATATTTAATCGGCGCTTTATTTTGGCTTTTAATTTCTTGGCAACCCGATAAATATGATGAACAACTGATATCGATACAAATTTATTTAGATATTTTCGTCATTATTTTATTAATGCATGCCAGTGGCGGGGTTGAAAGCGGGCTTGGCATCTTACTCATTATTAACATCATAATGACTAGCCTACTCTGCACCCAGCCCTTAACCCTTATTTTTGCGGCTCTCGCCTCTGTTGGCTTACTCGCCGAGTTTATTTATAGCCACTTGGGTCAGCTTGGTCATGCAGCTGGCTCAACTCAAGTTGGCTTATTAGGCATTGCTTTATTTGTCACGGCCTTTGTTTCAACTCGATTAACCAAAGAAATTCGAGAGTCGAATGCTTTAGCCCAAAAACAGCACGGTGATCTTGCTAATTTATCCATTTTAAATGAGCATATTATTGAAAATATGCAATCAGGCGTTATAGCGCTAGACCATAATTTCAACATCCAACATATTAACAACATAGCCATTAAGCTCTTGTTATTACCTAATGTTTTACACACTCATTTACAGCAGACGCATACCGCGCTTTGGGAGTTGTTTGATCAATGGCTTGATAACTCAATTCAAATTAATAGGCTTTATCTACCGGTAGAAAGCTTTATTGATAATGTGCAAATACGCTTTAAACGTTTTGACAACAATAAACAACACGGTTATTTAATTTTTTTAGATGATTTATCTATTATTCATAAGCAAGCCAACCAAACTAAACTTGCCGCTTTAGGGCATCTTACTGCTAACATTGCCCATGAAATTCGAAATCCATTAGGCGCTATATCACATGCTTCACAACTATTAGCCGAAAGCCCTCACTTAGATGCCACTGATATTCGTATGACTGAAATTATTGGTCAACATTCAGAGCGCATCAATCACATTATCGAAGATGTTTTGCAAATTAGTCGTAGCAAAAAAATTAGTCGTGAATGCATTTCCATTGAATCGTGGCTAAATCAATTTATTCATGACTTTTGTTTAGGGTCTGAGGCCACTAAAGAATGCTTTGCCCCCTTAATACAAACCCAAAATAGCGTCATATTGTTTGATGCAGGTCATTTATCTCAAATACTCACTAACATTTTCCAAAATGCAAAAACTCATGGTTTAGCAGATCGTCAAGTCCATTTACTCGCTTCAAAAACTAAACGTCACTATATTATTGAGATTGCTGATGAAGGCCCTGGAATAAGCGAAAAAGACTTATTGAAAATTACCGAGCCTTTTTATACCACAAGCACTGAAGGTTCTGGCTTAGGCTTATATATCGTTACACAGTTATGTGACTTGAACAGTGCTAAACTAGACATAAGCACAAACCAATACCACGGCACCAGTGTGAAAATCACCTGTCAACTCATTGATGATAAATAACCATTAAGCATGACCAATAAAACAATTTTAATTATAGATGATGAGCCCGATATCCGAGAGTTATTGGTTATCACATTATCACGCATGGGCTTTGATACGCAATGCGCCGAAGATTTTGCTACAGCCATCAAGCTATTAAATGAAAACAACTATGACTGCTGCCTTTCTGATATGCGTCTACCTGATGGTGATGGCATTGATATTGTTCATCACATTCAACAATTAGATTACTCACTTCCCGTCGCGGTTATCTCTGCTCATGGCAATATGGAACTTGCGATTAAGGCGATGAAAGCGGGAGCATTTGATTTTGTTTCAAAACCTCTGTCATTAGAACTATTAAGAAACTTAGTTTCAAAAGCTGTCGAAAGCAGCGAAATTTCAACTCAAAAGATAGCAGATAGCCCTAATTTATCTAGTGATCCCTATGAAATTATAGGTGAATCCAGCGCCATAGATTCTTTGAAAAAGACCATCACTAAATTAGCTCGCACTCAAGTACCTGTTTACATTCAAGGCGACTCTGGCACAGGTAAAGAATTAGTCGCCCAACAAATTCACCGCCAAAGTGCTCGCTCTAGTGCGCCATTTATAGCCGTTAACTGCGGTGCAATACCCAGTGAGCTCATGGAAAGTGAATTATTTGGCCATAAAAAAGGCAGTTTTACGGGTGCAAATGCCGACCGTGATGGTTTATTTCAAGCAGCACAAGGCGGCACACTCTTTTTAGACGAAATAGCCGACTTACCTTTGCACATGCAAGTTAAGTTGCTAAGGGTACTGCAAGAAAAAAAGATTCGCCCTATTGGCAGCCCACAAGAAATAGTTATTGATGTTCGCATCATAAGCGCATCACATAAAGACCTTGCTGCGCTTGTTAGTGACGGCCAATTTCGCCAAGATTTATTTTACCGCATCAATGTTATTCAAATTTTAGTACCTTCACTTAAAGATAGAATAGAAGATATTGAGTTACTCATCCCGCATATTCTTAATAAAATTAATCAACAAAATAATGTTGCTGTTTCCATTGATTTAAAAGCAACCAAAGAATTACAACAATACGCCTTTCCTGGTAATATTCGCGAACTTGAAAATATTTTAGAACGAGCCAGTGCGTTATGTGATGACGATACTATTTTCATCAGCGACTTAAACATCCCTGAAAAAGCAATAAACAACGTTGAAGGCTTAACAATTCAAACCAACGCCATAGAAAAAGAGCAAATAGCTCAGGCATTAACTGAAAACCAGTGGAATCAATCGGCTACCGCAAGGCAACTCGGCATTACTTTACGCCAACTGCGCTACCGTATTGAAAAATTTGGCTTAAAATGAGTGAGTTTTTATATGAATTTTTCATTTTGACTAAACAGCCTTTGTCTCTTAAACTTCATTCAATAAAAGCTTCTTGAGAAAAACATGCCATTAACTCATAAACATCAAAACATAAACCAAGCAGAATACCTTGAAGGTGAAGCTCTTAGTGAAACAAAACATGAATTAATTGATGGCGAGGTTTATGCCATGGCAGGCACAAGTGCAAATCATGAACGCATCTCAATGAATATTTCAAGCGCCCTAAACTTTCATTTAAAAACATCAACATGCGAACCCTTTGGCTCAGACATGAAAGTCTATGTTAATAGCAATTTTTACTACCCCGATGTCATTGTCGATTGTAACTTTGACGAATCAACACCCTATTACACCGACTCACCAAAACTAATTGTCGAAGTATTATCCAAATCAACAAGGCGCATCGACCAAACTATAAAACGTACCGATTATCTCTCTATACCAACCCTAGAAGAATACATACTCATTGAGCAAGACATCGTTGATATTGAAGTCGTTAGGCGTAGCCAAGGCTGGCAACCAAAGCATTATTACTTGGGTGATGAATTCACTCTGGATTCTATTGGCATAACACTAACCGTTGAAGACATCTATCATCGAGTGAAAAACGATGACGTTATTGAATATTTAGCTCAAAAAGAAATAGAACTAAGCAATGAAATTAAGTAACAAAACCATAAAAAGGGTACTGACCC
>CAYZQE010000112.1:0-6591 GCA_964480635.1 uncultured Gammaproteobacteria bacterium
TGGCACATTGTGATGCCGAATTAAAAGTGGGTGGTGTCCATATCATCTGATTAACGCCATCAACTTTTACGATCTATCAAGCCATTCTATCCTAGGCGCAACTTGAAACTAATGACGAGTCCTTAGTGAAAGTTGGAACGACGGAGAGAATGGCTTGATAGCTAGGTCGATAAATGCTCCTGCATTATCGACATTCACCACATCCATGTGGCTTCCCTACGGGTCGTTGCCAAATGATCGTCAGCGTTGTTATCGAATTTTGTGGTATCTAGATGACACTACAATCCGATGCCTAGCTGACAATAATTTGGCTTAGATAAAAATTATGGAGTTATTCAGGATCTCCTTAAGCTAGCTTTGTGCGTTAATGATTTAGATTTCGGTGCCGGCAAAGAGTCGCTTTATATTGTCTTTGTGACGAATGGTTAATATTAATGAGATTAAAGCGAACACAAGACTAATGTCTAAATTGTTAAATTGCCAATAAGTAAATGGCGGTAAGGCAATAAAGGCTATCAGTGCTGCTAAAGAAGATAATTTAAAGCCTTTTGCAACGATAAGCCAAATAGAAATAGCAAATAACCCGCTTAAAAAGTTAAAAGCAAGGGTTGCACCTATGGCTGTAGCTACTCCTTTCCCGCCTTTAAATTGATAAAACAATGGAAAACAGTGGCCAATAAATGCACTGAGCCCAACAATGAGAGCAATTAGAGGGTCATTAAATATAAAATGGGCGGCTAAAACGGGTAAAAAGCCTTTAAGCATGTCACTCGCTAAAGTGATGGCGGCAGGTTTTTTTCCAGCGATGCGCATAACATTGGTGGCACCAGGGTTTAAGGAGCCTTCGCTTCTGGGGTCAGGGAACCCCATTATTTTACTAAGAATAATGGCGCTAGAAATAGAGCCTAAAAGATAGGTGAAGGAGATGAAAGCAATCAGTAATGGAGTAATCATATTGTTTGGTGGTATCAAATACGCTTTTAAATGTAACAGTTTTAGTGAGTAACAGGAATGAATAAGTGTTAATTTTTTTGCATGGTTGGGGAATGAATAAAGCTATATTTAGTGAGTTTGTGTCTGAATGTTTAAGCGATGAAGATGTTTTGCTGTTAGATCTTCCTGGTTATAATGGGGAAGAATGTGATTTTGACTTAGATAGCCAAGTTGTACAGTTGAAAGAAAAAATACCAAAAGGAGCGCATTTATTGGCTTGGTCCTTGGGAGGGGTTTATGCGCTGGCATTAGAGGCGATGTTTCCAAATTATTTATCTAAGTTAACGATGATTTGTTCTACGCCGAGTTTTGCACAAAGAGAAGGCTTTGATTGCGCGTTAACGCCAGAGGTGCTCGATCAGTTTAGTGAGCAATTAGTCATAAACCGAGACAAAACTATTGATCGGTTTTTATTGCTGCAATTACATGGGCAGCCTAAAGCAAAAACAATCGCAAAAGAGATTAAAGAAAAAATATTGGTGGGCTGTGCTGTTGAAAATCGGGTTTTAGAATTTGGTTTGAGCTGTCTAAAGGAAAAAGACTATAGGAAAACGTTGAGGGATACGACCTTGCCAATTCAATTTATTTTGGGAAAAAAAGATAAATTAGTGCCTTTTATACTAAAAAAGACAATTAAGTGTATTAATTCATCTATAAGAGTTGTGGTGCTGGATAAAGTGGGTCACTTGCCTTTCGTGACCCATAAAAAAATACTTTTTGATGCCGTATTTGGTAAGAACATTAAATAAACATAGGTTTATTTTGTAAAAATCAATGTCTTAGCGGTAATAGCTCTAAAATGTTGCACAATCATGTTGCACGATATGTTAATAATCTCTAATATGTGCCGCAAATTGCCACTTGAAATTTTATGGTGGGTAAAACAAATATGAAATATTTTGAAATGCAGCCGAACTGTTCGATGACTTGGAGGTAGTTGATGATTGTGTTTTATATTGTTTTTGCAATATCAATTTTAATCGCATTTTTTTTGCATTTATCGGTTTGTGGGGTGTTATCCCATTAACAGGCCTTGAAATGTTCTTTCTCTGGTTAGCTTTGTATTATGTTAGCTGTAAAAGTTCAAAAGTAGAGGCAATTGATAGTCAAGGCGAGCGTTTTTTACTTCAATGTAGGGTTTAGTCAGATTACCAATGGTATCTGCCTTGGGTCAATGTAGAGGTGCAAAATATGCGTTTTGATATTGAGAAAAAGCGACTCATTATTCGTTATAGAGATGAGCGAGTTGGGATTGCAAATGGATTACACGAAGAAGAAAAGAATTTGCTGGTAACTGCTTTGAGAAAGGCAATTGCATCGGCGGTTTAGTTTTTTAATTATAAAGTACTCTGAAAGGGGGTTAAAATAGAATGAAAGTCCTAAGTTACTGGCGAAAAATGCTAGCCGCGGTTTTGATGATGGTCTCTGGTATTGCATCGGCAGATTACACATTAAATATGCGCCAAGGTGTTACTGACTTAAGTAACGAAATCTATGATTTACACATGTTGGTTTTATGGTTGTGTGTGGTTATAGGTGTCGTGGTTTTTGGTTTGATGATCTACTCAATGATTGCTCATCGTAAATCAAAGCATCCTGTTCCAGCTACATTCCATGAAAGTACAACAGTAGAAATTGCTTGGACTGTTATTCCATTGGTTATTTTAATTGCGATTGCAGTACCTGCAACTAGCACACTTCTTAAGTTAGAAGATGCAACTGATGCAGATGTACACATTAAAGTGACGGGTTATCAGTGGAAATGGCATTACGACTATATTGATGAAGGCGTTAGCTTTTTTAGTCAGTTATCTGAAGAGAGTAATAATGCGCGTCAATTGGGTGTTGCAGACTCTGTCCGTGAAGCAATTCCTTTAGGCGAAAATGGTAAAGATAAGTATCTTTTAGATGTTGACAACCCCATTGTGATTCCTGTTGGAAAGAAAGTTGCTTTTTTGGTGACATCAAATGACGTTATTCATGCTTGGTGGTCACCTGACTTAGGTGTTAAGCAAGACGCAATCCCTGGTTATATTAACGATACTTGGGCAATCGCCACTAAGCCTGGTGTTTATCGTGGCCAATGTGCTGAGCTTTGTGGTAAAGATCACGGCTTTATGCCAATTGTAGTTATCGCTAAGCCAGAAGCTGAATATAGAGAGTGGATAGCATCTAAAAAAGCAGAAGCACTGGTTGCAGCAGCTAATTCAAACAAGACCTACACTAAAGATGAGCTAATGGCAAACGGCAAGGCGTTATACGCTAAGAACTGTGCGGCATGTCATGGTGCTGAGGGTGTTTCTGTTGTTCCTATCTTTCCATCACTTAAAGGCAGTGCAATGGCTCTTGGGCCAGTCGCAGACCATATTAATATGGTTGTGCATGGTAGTAAGAAAAACCCTGCAATGGCGGCATATGGCGCGCAATTGAATAATGCTGATTTAGCGGCGATTGTGACTTTTGAGAGAAATGCTTGGGGCAATAATGTGGGTGACATAGTTCAGCCATCTGATATTGCAGCAGCGAAATAGCTGTTCAAGCAATAGTCTTACAAGTGAAAATAAATTAATTATTATATAAAGGTGAAATAATGTCTGAAGCAGCTTCACACGACGATCACGAACATCATGGCGCTCCAAGCGGCATAGGTCGTTGGTTGTTTTCTACAAACCACAAAGACATCGGTACGATGTACTTATGGTTTGCATTTACAATGTTATTGATCGGTGGTGCATTAGCCATGGGTATTCGTGCAGAATTGTACGAGCCTGGTATGCAGTACTTCGACCCTAACTTTTTTAACCAGCTCACCACGATGCATGGTTTAATCATGGTGTTTGGTGCCATCATGCCGGCCTTTACTGGTTTGGCTAACTGGTTAATCCCTATGATGATTGGCGCACCTGATATGGCGCTCCCTCGTATGAATAACTGGAGTTTTTGGATTCTTCCCTTTGCGTTCACTATGCTTATCAGTACGTTCTTTATGGAATCTGGCGCACCGAACTTTGGTTGGACTTTCTATGCTCCGTTGTCGACGACCTATGCGCCTGAATCAACCGATTTCTTTATTTTCGGTGTTCATATGATGGGGATGTCTTCCATAATGGGTGCGATTAACGTCGTTGTGACGATTTTAAACATGCGTGCTCCAGGCATGACCATGATGAAGATGCCGATGTTTGTTTGGACGTGGTTAATTACAGCTTTCTTATTGATTGCCGTTATGCCAGTTCTTGCGGGTGTAGTGACCATGATGTTATTTGATCGTAATTTCGGTACGTCATTCTTTGATGCAGCCGGTGGTGGCGATCCAGTTCTATTCCAGCATATTTTCTGGTTTTTCGGACACCCTGAAGTGTATATTATGATCTTGCCTGCATTTGGTATTGTGTCTCAAATTATTCCAACTTTTTCACGTAAAAAGCTGTTTGGTTATAGTTCAATGGTTTATGCAACCGCTTCAATTGCATTATTGTCCTTTATCGTATGGGCCCATCACATGTACACAGTAGGTATGCCAGTGGCTGCCGAATTGTTCTTCATGTATGCGACCATCTTAATTTCGGTGCCGACAGGTGTTAAGGTCTTTAACTGGATGGCAACTATGTGGCGTGGTTCCATCACCTTTGAACCCCCTATGTTATGGGCTATTGCGTTCTTGTTCTTATTCACGCTTGGTGGTTTTTCAGGTCTAATGTTAGGCGTAACACCTGTTGATACGCAATATCACGATACTTACTTTGTCGTTGCTCATTTTCACTATGTGTTAGTAACAGGCGCATTGTTCTCTATTTATGCGGCTGTTTATTATTGGCTACCGAAATGGACAGGAAAAATGTACAGCACGACATGGGCAAATATTCACTTCTGGTGGTCTGTTGTATCAGTTAACGTATTGTTCTTCCCTCAGCATTTCTTAGGCTTAGCGGGAATGCCACGACGTGTTCCTGACTATGCGTTACAGTTTGCAGAGTTTAATCAAATCTCAAGTATTGGTGCATTTGCATTCGGCATAGCTCAAGTCTTTTTCTTGGTCTTCTTAATTAAAACCATTTGGTTTGATGAAGAGAACACTGCGTCAGATAAAGTTTGGGACGATGCTGAACCAGAAGGTTTAGAGTGGACAATTGCTTCACCTGCACCATTTCATTCTTTTACTGAAGCGCCAGTCGTTAAGTAAAATAAACCGAAGTGTCTGCTCGCACCTTTTGTGAGCAGACGCAGGTTTTGATAAAAATACGTTAAGTGAATATAGGTAATGAGTACAAAAAAAAGAAATAATAAGCTGTTGATTTTGGTCATAATTGCCATAGCTGTCGGTTTTTATGTTTCTCCGTATTTAATGCGCTAATAAATTGTGATGGATAAAATGACTGAAAAAAACGATGCAGATAAAAAATCTACTTTAGAGAGCAATAAAAAAAGAACACTCGTTAAGTACTCGTTTATAGCCCTTTTTATGTTTGGTTTTGGTTTTGCTTTGTCACCTATCTACACATTAATTTGTGACGTTACTGGTATCAATGGGCGTACTACTAATGCCGAAAATAAGGTGTTAGATATCCCGCTAGATACCAGTCGAGAGATTAAAGTACGTTTTATCACTGTAACCCATACTGATTTACCTTGGGAATTTGAGGCAAATGAAACATGGATGACAGTTCACCCTGGCGAGACGGGTATGGCAACATTTAGAGTTAAAAATAATGCTAAAACAGCAATAACGGGACAGGCAATTCCAAGCCTAGCACCATCAACTGCTGCGACTCATTTTAATAAAACCGAATGTTTTTGTTTTGATACGCAAACACTTCAACCGGGTGAAGTTGTTGATATGCCGTTGCAGTTTGTCATCAGTCCAGATATACCAGAGGAAATTGGTTCTGTATTTTTAACGTATACGTTTTTTAACACTGATAAGAAGCGGGTTAGTAGCAGTACCACTGCTTCTTTGAATTTATAATATATATTTAATATTAGGGGAATAAAAATGTCTGATAATAGTAATTATTACATCCCAGATGCCAGTAAGTGGCCTATCGTGGGTTCTGTTGGTTTAACCGCTATGTTGATGGGATATGCAAATACTTTGCATGGTGGTTCTCCCATTATCATGTTTATTGGCATCGCCATCATGACGTATATGGTATTTGGTTGGTTTAGTGATGTCATCGCTGAAAATCAAGCTGGTGTTTATAACAAACAGGTTGATATGTCTTTTCGTATGGGCATGGTTTGGTTTATCTTTTCTGAGGTGATGTTTTTCGCCGCATTCTTTGGTGCTTTATTTTATATACGTACTATAGCTTTACCTTGGTTAGGCGATGGCGCTAGCAACAATTATTGGACGGCACAATTATTATGGCCAACATTTGAAAACGTATGGCCATTATTAAGCACCCCTGGCGATGTTTTAAGTAGCGGAACAGAGGTTGTCACAACTAAAGCCGCTATGGGGCCTTGGGGATTGCCAGCTATTAATACGCTACTGCTACTGACCTCTGGTTTAACGTGTACATTTGCTCATTGGGCTGTTAAAAAGGGCGACCAAAAGAAAACAGTTATCTGGTTATGGGTGACAGTGGCTTTAGGCGT
>CAYZQE010000113.1:0-6275 GCA_964480635.1 uncultured Gammaproteobacteria bacterium
TTTGCAAGTTCTCTACGAGATGGCATGGCAATTTTCCTCTGTAATGTTAATTTATCAACCCTAAACTTTGAGTCAATAATAAAATAATCAATAGCTTAGATTGTTATACAGGCAATCAGCCTAGCTAAGCATATAAAATAAAGCGCAGTATTCTCTCTTAAATGGGTCATTTCAGCAAGCCAAATTGGTGATAGAGGCATCTAAAAAAATTATGAGCCAACTAATATCTATTTAAAAACCCATAAAATTGGACTATGAAAAATCGAAAAAACTGCTATCCTTTTTTGTTTTCGTCACTTGGTATAGCACATGTCTAATTCTCATCTATTTACTTCAGAATCTGTTTCTGAAGGGCACCCAGATAAATTGTGTGATGCCATTTCAGATGCCATATTAGATGCTGTTTTAGAACAAGATATTCATGCGCGGGTTGCTTGCGAAACATTAGCCAAAACGGGCATGATTATTCTGGCAGGCGAACTCACAACAACAGCCAATATAGACTTTGAAGGCATTGTACGCAAAACAGTTTTAGACATTGGCTATAACAGCTCAGAAATAGGTTTTGATGGCACAACTTGTGCGGTCATGAATGCTTTAGGCCAGCAATCCCCAGATATAGCTCAAGGGGTTGATCGACAAACAGACGAAGATCAAGGCGCTGGCGACCAAGGCTTAATGTTTGGTTATGCCACCAATGAAACCAAGACCCTAATGCCCGCTCCCATCACTTACGCCCACCTATTGGTTAAAAAACAAGCTGAATGTCGTAAAAATGGTGTTTTACCTTGGTTACGCCCCGATGCTAAAAGCCAAGTGACCTTTCATTATGAAGACGGCAAACCTTCGGGCATTAATGCCGTCGTTCTCTCCACTCAGCACGACCCAGATATTAAGTTAGGCGATTTACAAGAAGCAGTGATGGAAGAAATTATAAAGCCAGTGCTTCCCGCTAATTGGATTAACAAAAACACCTTATTTCACATTAACCCCACGGGGCAATTTATCATTGGCGGCCCAGTCGGAGATGCCGGTTTAACGGGGCGTAAAATCATCGTTGATACTTACGGCGGCATGGCACGGCATGGCGGTGGTGCTTTTTCCGGTAAAGACCCATCAAAGGTAGATCGTTCGGCTGCTTATGCAGGGCGTTATGTTGCCAAAAACATCGTCGCCGCCGGTCTTGCTGAACGCTGCGAGATACAAATCAGCTATGCCATTGGTGTTGCTAAACCCACGTCTATTAGCATAGAAACCTTTGGCACTCATCACGTCAAGCAACAGCTCATCGTTGATTTAGTTCATGAACATTTTGACTTACGCCCTTATGGTATTGTCAAAAGCTTAAACCTTCTCCGCCCCATTTATAGACATACTGCTGCTTATGGTCACTTTGGGCGTGAAGAAGTTGATTTTACTTGGGAAAATACCGATAAGGCTGATGTACTTAAAAAGGAAGCTGGACTTTAAAAAATAGAAACTCTTTCGTTAGAAGCTCACCCATAAATGAAGGTATCGTCTACACTCAATACATTACATAAAAGTATCACTTCATCTTGAGATAAGTTATGTCACCTTTTCTTTATTTATTATCTATTTTAACCCTCGCTCTGCCGACGACTATTTCAGCACAAAACGTTAGCACCCAAAACAACCCTCATCTCACGCCCATTACATTGCAATTAATGTGGAAACATCAATTTGAGTTTGCGGGTTTTTATGCCGCTAAAGCCAAAGGTTATTACCAACAAGCTGGCTTAGACGTTAATTTTAAAGAGTATGGTTTTGGCGATAATATTGTTGATGAAGTGGTTAGTGGTCGCGCTCAATATGGCATCCGCGATTCATCATTGATAATTGATCGTAGCGAAGGCAAGCCTGTTGTTTTATTAAGCTCTATTTTTCAGCATTCGCCAATGGTGCTGATCAGCAAAAATGAATCAGGCATTATTAGCCCTGCTCAAATGATTGGTAAAAAAGTCATGCTTGCCTCGCATGAGCTCAGCAACGCATCTATTATTGCCATGCTCGACAAAGAGTCGGTATCCCTAGAGCAATTACAAGTGATTGAGCATAGCTTCAACATTGATGACCTCATTGATGGCAAAGTAGATGTCATGTCTGCCTATGCCAGCAATCAGCCTAGTGTCTTTAAACAAAGAAATATAGCCATTAACATCATTAAACCGATTAATTTTGGCATTGATTTTTACGGCAATGGCATTTTCACCAGCGAACAACATATTCGAGATAACCCTCAGCAAACCAAAGATTTTATTGCTGCCAGTTTAAAGGGTTGGCAATATGCGCTTGAGCATCCTGAAGAAATTATTGATTTAATTTTAACCCAGTATAATAGTCAAAATAAAAGCCGTGGCGCATTACAATTTGAAGCAAAAATACTGTCAGAATATATTTTACCTCAATTCATTCCCCTCGGCACTATCGACCCACTGCGCTTAACGCACATTGTCAACACCTATCAACAGCTTAATTTAATAGATACTTCTTTTTCATTAGATGGTTTTTTAAACAGCAACATCTCTCAAAAGGCTCTTCGTGATTCTTTATTTAGTGCACAAGAGCGCACTTGGATTAATAACAAAGAAGAGCTTATTTTAGGGGTCGATCCCAACTGGAAACCTTTCGAGTTTATCAATGAACAGCAACAATACGTTGGCATGGCCGCCGACTTTATTCGGCTGGTTGCACAAAAAATAGGCTTACCCATCAAAGTACAAAATAATACCACTTGGGCTGATGTAATGAGCAGCGCCAAAAGCAAAAATTTAGATGTATTACCCGCTGTTATGCATTCAACCCGGCGCGACCAATTTTTAGATTTTACCTCACCGCATATCGTCTATCCAATGGTCATAGTCACCCATAAAAACGCCTCATTTATCAGTCAACTAAACGACCTTAAAGGTGAGACTGTCGTCGTTGTGGATGGTTATGTAACTGAAGACTTGATTCGACAAAATCATTCCAGCTTAAACTTAGTCACCGCGCAGAACATTGATGATGCACTCACTATGGTTTCTAACGATGATGCGACTGCCTTTGTTGATAATTTAGGCGCGATTAATACCGCCATCTCAAAAGGAGGCTTTACTAATTTACGCATTAGCGGCACCACTCAGTATAAGTTTGAATTAAGCTTTGGTGTACCAAAAGGCGAAAAACTATTACTCAGTATTTTACAAAAAGCATTAGACGACATTAGCGAAAGCGAGCGCAACAGCATAAAAAATAAGTGGATCTCTCTGACCTACACCAAACAAACAGACCACACTTTAGTCTACCAAATCATTGCTGTTGCCATCATTTTTATACTGATGGTCATGGCTTGGAACCGCCGACTAACGAAGGAAGTAAACTCCCGCAAAGCCGCCGAGCTAAAAGCTCAAGAAAGCGAAAAACGCTTTCGTATGTTATTTGAGGACAACAAGGCTATTGAGTTGATTATAGACCCTGACAATGGGAAAATTATTGAAGCCAACCATTCTGCCATGGGTTTTTATGGCTACAGCTTGGATGAATTATTGAGTAAAAACATTAAAGAGATTAACTGTTTAACCGACGCAGAAATTCAACGCGAAACGGAACTTGCCAAGCGGCAACAGCGCACTCATTTTTATTTTAAGCACCGCCTTAGCGATGGCAGCATTCGTGATGTCGAAGTCCACTCAGGACCAGTACAATGGGATAATAAAGAGCTGTTATATTCCATTATTCACGATGTAACCCATGAAAAAGAATTACAATTTAAGCTTGCTGAAAAAGCAACTGAGCTGGAGTACCAAGCAAGCCATGATGCCCTAACTGGCTTAATTAACCGTCGAGAATTTGAGCTTCGTCTTAATAACGCTATCTCATACTGCAAAAAACAAGGCAATTGCACACGTACTATTTTAGCGCTTGATTTAGACAATTTTAAGGTTGTTAATGATACGGCAGGGCACGCCGTAGGCGATGATGTACTTAAAAAAATCAGCCAAATCATGCTCGCTAAGGTACGCGAAAGAGACACCTTTGCTCGTTTAGGCGGCGATGAGTTTGGCGCTATTTTAGACAACTGCTCCATCAATGATGCCCAAGATGTCGCTCAAAGCATTATTAAAGCAGTGAAAGACTTTCATTACCAATGGGAAGATGACTACACTTTTCATTTGGGCGTTAGCATTGGTATTGCGCCCATTGCATGCGATGGCGCAACACTTGATATGGTTCTAAATCAAGCGGATGCTGCTTGTTATGAAGCAAAGCGCTTAGGCAGAAATCGTGCGCAAGTTTATTCCCCAGACAACACGCTTGCCTCACGCCGCCAAGGTGAGCGCTGGTGGACCAACGAAATTTTAAGCGCCATCGAAGAAGATCGCTTCAGCCTGTATCATCAAACCATCTTACCCATTGCGACGCACAATCAGCAGGAAGGCAATCAATTTGAAGTTTTATTGCGCTTGCATGATGTCGCAGGAAACTTGGTGTTTCCTGATAATTTCATTCCCGCCGCAGAACACTATCAATTAATGCCAATGATTGATCGCTGGGTCATTGAAAATACCTTTATATGGCTCGCATATCACCCTGTTGCCCTAAACGATTTACAAAAATGTTCCATTAATTTATCGGGGCAAAGCATTACCGACAAAGACTTTTACGATGATGTTATTGAACAATTTCATCTACACGGTATTCCCGCAAACAAAATATGTTGGGAAATCACCGAAACCGCAGCCATTGCCGATTTTGATAAGGCGAAAGAGTTTATTTCACTCATGCGCGATTATGGCTGTTCATTTTCTTTAGATGACTTTGGCTCAGGCTTGTCGTCATTTAACTATTTAAAACACTTAGATGTCGATTTTATTAAAATTGATGGCGCCTTCATTAAAGATATTTTAAGCAACCCTAAAGACCAACTCATTGTTGAATCAATTCGTACTATTAGCCAAGGCCTAAAGATGCAGACCATTGCTGAATTTGTAGAAAATGACGATATAAAGCAACGTTTAATCGAATTAAACATTGATTATGCGCAAGGCTATGGCATTCATAAGCCGTCACCCCTTAAATAATTTAGCCAATTGTAAATAGACCCTTGATTTTTTATTTAATTTAACTATATTCTTTCCACTTGGCCTTATAATACAGGCTCATCATCTTAAGGAACGCTGCAACAGATTGTTTAAGGAGACACTGAACAACCGCCAATTATTTTTTACCGGCTAAAATGCACGACAACTTCCGTTAAATTCGACGCAATAGCCAGCTATTACGACGCATTTAACGAAACTTGACGCACATTTTTTCTCAGTGAAATTCTAATCGCGGTTATTCAGTGTCTCCTTAATTAACCTATCAGGCTTGAGTGATGCACACTTTATAACGGCGTTCATTATTCATTTTATAGGATACACTCATGAATAGTGATTTTACCGATTATCTAATAGCCACACCTGCAAACCCTGAATGGGGACACAAAGAAATAGCCATCGCTGAAACAGAAATGCCAGGCTTAGTATCTATTCGTAACAAATACAAAGCAGAACAACCGTTAAAAGGCGCGCGCATTGCTGGCTCTTTACACATGACCATTCAAACAGCGGTGTTAATGGATACGCTAGTGGCTCTTGGCGCAGAAATTCGTTGGGCTTCTTGTAATATTTATTCTACTCAAGATCATGCAGCAGCAGCGATGGCTGATAAAAACATTTCTATTTTTGCCTTTAAAGGCGAATCTTTAGAAGAGTATTGGGACTACGCTCACCGCATTATGGATTGGCATGATGGTGGCACACCAAACATGATTTTAGATGATGGCGGCGATGCAACTGGCCTTATTATTTTAGGCAGTAAAGCTGAATCAGACCTCAGTGTGCTTGATAACCCCGGTAGTGAAGAAGAAATCGTGATGTATAACAGCATCAAAGAAAAGCTAAAGACGTCTCCTAATTGGTATTCAACGATTAAAGCTAATATCAAAGGCGTGACTGAAGAAACTACAACAGGCGTACACCGTTTATACCAAATGGTTGAATCTGGCGATTTACCGTTTCCCGCTATTAATGTAAATGACTCAGTCACAAAATCTAAATTTGATAACCTATATGGTTGTCGCGAATCATTAGTTGATGGCATTAAACGTGCGACTGACGTGATGATTGCTGGTAAAAAAGCCATTGTGTTAGGTTATGGCGATGTTGGTAAAGGTTGTGCTCAATCACTTAAAGGCTTAGGCGCGACTGTTTCTGTGACAGAAATTGACCCAA
>CAYZQE010000114.1:0-6100 GCA_964480635.1 uncultured Gammaproteobacteria bacterium
ACATTGCTAATACTGGCAGAAGAATCATTGCCGCCAGAACTTCCTTCAACACCTGTCGAAGCAATTTGAGTTGACAATGAAGTAGAAGAATTTGACTTTCTTTCCATATTCAAATAATCAATACTATAAACACGAACGAAAGGCTTATCGACTTCTACCACTAAATTTGGCCCGTCGACGTAATAGCGCAAGTCAATTTGACGAGCTATTCTATTTAAAATTTGCGGTAAGGTTTGATCAATCGCATTAATACTCACTCGGCCATTAACTTTTGGGTCAATATCTAAATTTAAACGCGCGTCTCTTGCTAGCGCAAAGAGCAATTCATTAGCGGGAACATCGGCAACCACCACGGTAAACGTTTGTAGTTTTTCGACTGGTTTTGGTGGAGCCAACACAGAAACACGAGTAACAACAGGTGGAATATCTAGCTTTTTAGTGGCCACGTCAGGAACTGGTTCATTGATATGCCCTGAAGCAGTCATTCGCTTGTCTACTTCAGGCATCGATGCGCATGATGACAATAAGAATGCCAACCCAAAAAGCAATCCAATTTTATACACAGTAGTGTATAAATTATCATTAAAGCGGACGCTTAATTCAGCTTTATCCACAGTAGCGGATAAGTTATCATTGAAGCGGTCGCAGCCGCTTAATTCAGCTTTATACTTTACTAACTTCATTTCACTTCCTTGACTGCTAAAGCAGTGTTTTTTTCATTTTATAGATGGAATGTAAATACGGCTGATTAAGCCTCACTTCTTCCGGTAATTTGTTTAACTCTTGCTGCCCCAGAGATAACGAACTAAACCCACTAAAAAATACACGGTAGATTTGATTTCCATTCATATCAACTTCATAAAGAAACGTTTTTTCGACGTCTAAAGGCCATTGACCTCTCAACACTTCAACCAACTCATTAGATGCTGACTTACTACGCATCATCACCTGAATTGAAACCCCTTTATTTGGCTGCTGACTTAACCACGTTTTACTTTGTTTTATTTTCCACGCTAACCAATCAACATTATTTAAAGCAGCCTCTTTATTATTATCGGCAATCTTTCTTGTTATTTTAGTGCTTTCTGAAGAAATTAATAAACTATTTTTGTTTATTTTAAGTTTTTTGTGAGATTTTTCTCGTTTTTTTAACTCATCTAAGTCCGAGTTCTTTTTTTTTCTAATAATAATTTCAGCAAGCTGATCCACCTCTACCTCGCTAACAACCACTACAGCCTTTGTTTTAGCGGTTATTTCCGAATTCACTTCATACGCAGAAGAAGACACCTCTATAGATTCAGGTTTAATTAATTTAGCACTGTCATGACCAACAATAGGGCGCTGATTTGATGATTGAAGGACATCTTTTTTAATCCTCGGGCTTTCTAACTGTGCAAGCATCGGCGCCAGAGCTATCTCTTGAGTTAGCGCTTGATCTTTCTCTATTTTGGCGTCAAAAGCAATTAATTCATTAAAGGTTCCTTGACTGACTAACCATAATAACAACACCGCAAGTAGCGCCAAAAGCAAAAACACCCCCTTATTGTCACTGGTTAGTTTGCCATCAATGCTGCGTTCAAAACCACTGTCTTTTACGGCCGCATTAACATGCTTTACGGTCACAGTATGCGTGCTTTCTGCAAAAGCCGACAACAGTACCTTGTCGGCTATAATATTTATTCGTCTTAATAAGCCACCAGAATACTTAGCAACGACCTTAGCCACTTTTTCACTAATTAATTCTGGGCCTGTGTAACCTACTTCACGCATACGAAAATTTAAGTATTCATGAATTTCTTGCTCTGTAAACGGCGTCAGATTAAATTCATGAGTAATTCTTTCTTTTAATTGACGAATTGATGCTGTTTTTAAATTATCATCTAATTCAGGCTGGCCAAATAAAATGATTTGCAATAATTTATCTTGATCTGTCTCTAGGTTGGATAACAAGCGAATCTCTTCTAATGTCTCTAGTGGCATGCCTTGTGCCTCTTCTACAAAAAGAACAACTTGCCTATTACCTGTAAAGCGATTCAATAGATGAGTTTGCAATAGATGCATCACTTCGTGTTTTGATGAATCTTTTTGCACATCAAGCTTTAGTTCATGGGCAATCACAAATAAAATATCATCCGCAGACACACTAGGGTTTGCGATATATATAATTTCTACTGATTCTGGCAACTCTTGCTGCAACATACGGCACAACATGGTTTTACCACTGCCAACCTCGCCAACAACTTTTACGATTCCTTCACCGCGCTGTACCGCATACACCAAAGCACCTAAAACATCACCACGGCGACCTCCTTCGTAAAACAACGAGGTGTCGGGTGTTATTTTAAATGGGGGACGCTTTAAACCAAAAAATTGTTCGTACATAATTAAGTGTTTTTATCCATGCGGCCATATAAAGTAGAACGGTTTATACCCAATAACTGGGCTGCCTTGCTCATATTGCCATTACTCAGCATAATTGCTAAATCAACATACTCCCGCTCTACACTCTTTAAACGCTCATCCAACTGAAAATCACCTTCTAATAACTCTTGCTCATAGCGCTTATTGGGTTCACTTGTTGCGCTAGCAAAAGCATCATCGGTAAATTCTATTTCAATTTTATTTGGAGGCAACGTTTGCCCCGGGTATTTTGCCATTAATCGTATAACGATATTTCTTAATTCGCGCACATTCCCTGGAAAGGCATATGCCAACCAAACTTTCTTGGCTTGTTCATCCAGCAAAAACCGCATAGGCTTTTCGCCCAATGTTTGTTGAAAATGCTCCATTAAAATAACTTTATCATTTTCTCTTTCTATAACAGCTGGCACTTTTATAGAAAGCACACTTAAGCGATGATATAAGTCCTCTCGAAATAGGCCTTTTTTAACTTGCCCATATAACTGCTTATTTGTGGCGGCAATAATTCTTGCTTTTACGAGCCTCGGCTTTGTTTCACCCAATCGATAATATTCTTTATTTTCAAGCACTCTTAACAATTTAGCTTGTAATTCTAAATCTAGATCTGCAATTTCATCCAAAAACAAAGATCCTTCTTTTGCTTCTTCAAAAAAACCTTTCGAAACCTCTGTTGCCCCCGTAAAAGCTCCTTTCGCATGACCAAACATTTGTGATTCTAAAAGTTGACTATTAAAAGCGGCACAATTTAAGGTTAAATAAGGTGAATCTTTGCGAGAACTTAAATCATGTAAATTTTTTGCTGCCAACTCTTTACCGCAGCCTGAAGCACCTTCAATAAGAACAGGAAAAGGAGAATCAGAAAATTGGCGAATTTGCATGCGCAATAAATCTACAGCCTCACTCTCTCCAACAATACCGTCATCAAACTCTTCTGAACCTTGCTGCAACTGTAAACGCATTTTAATTTCTGCAATATCACAGGGTTTCGCCAAGAAACTTTCTGCGCCTAATGCAAGAGCTTGATCAACTAAATAAGGATCATCCTGCCCAGAAAGCACTAAAATTTTAGGCACTTGAGGCAACTGGCACAACATTGTTATTATTTTAAAACCCTCATCAGGTTTATGCGTATCAGGAGGAAGCCCTAAGTCAACCAACGCAACATCGGGCAAATAATTGGACTCCAATAATTTTTGCGTGGTTAAGCGGTCTTTTGCCACAGTGACCGAATAGTCTCTGCTCAACACATAGTTTAAACTTTCTGCGATGATGTCATCATCGTCAACAATCAGTAATTTAATGGGCGTTGTAGCTAACATTTGTCGATTATAGTGTCGAAATCAAGACACTTCAAATTTATTTTAAAAACACGTCGTATATTATTGATAATAATCACAATAAAAGCATTAATAATAACTTTTTTACTTGACGCTTTTCTTGAACAAATGAATTGCTTAGCGAAATAAGTTACCCAAGGCGTTATACTGTTTGACCTTTATTGACCTCTTTTTGAGCAAATACCCATTATGTTTAATATCGTTCTTTTCGAACCCGAAATCCCACCTAATACTGGCAATATTATTCGCTTAGCAGCGAACACGTCATCTCGGTTACATTTAATAGAACCACTAGGGTTTGAGCTTGATGAAAAAAGACTTAAAAGAGCTGGTTTAGATTATCACGAATGGGCTAATGTAATTCTATATTCATCATTTGATGACTTTATATCAAAGAATCCTAACGCTAATTTATATGCCTTAAGCACTAAAGGAAAAAAAGTATTTTCTGACGCCCCATTTAAACAGGACGATTTCTTTATTTTTGGCCCCGAGAC
Organism: uncultured Gammaproteobacteria bacterium; assembly: GCA_964480635.1. Lineage (GTDB taxonomy): Bacteria > Pseudomonadota > Gammaproteobacteria > CAYZQE01. The sequence continues at coordinate 4,256 of CAYZQE010000114.1, forward strand.
TAGAGGCCTGCCTGACAGTATTTTGTATTCAGAACGTGTGGCAGAACTATTAACCTTACCGATGGCCAAAAATTCTCGCAGCCTAAATTTATCCAACACTGTCAGTATTGTCATCTATGAAGCTTGGCGTCAAAACCAATACAAAACTAACTAACTATTTTATGCCTTAGTTTCACTGCGAATAGAGCGCTCTTGCAGTTCTTTTAACGCTTGTAATGGTGGCTTACCGCGCAGCAACACATCACAAGCTTTTGTCATAATGGGCAAATCAAGTGACTTTTCTTTAATTAATTTATCCAATGCGGCCGCCGCTCTCACACCCTCTACCGTTTGACCGACTTCAACTTCCGCATCTTTTAATGACTTACCTGCTCCAACTAACAAGCCAAAACGGCGATTTCGACTTAGGTCATCTGTGCACGTTAACACCAAATCACCTAACCCCGCCAAACCCATAAAAGTTTCTGAATGACCACCAACACTTATTCCGTATTGCATAATTTCAGACAACCCTCTCGTCATTAAGGCAGCACGGGTATTTGCCCCGAGCTTTAATCCATCCGTAATGCCCACCGCAATTGCCAGTATGTTTTTTAATGCGCCGCCAACTTCAACGCCGATGACATCGCCTGAAAGATAACAACGGAAATTACCAAAATGTAACCGCCGTGCAAAACCTTCGGTTGCTTGCTGCTGATTACCGGCGCAGGTAATTGACGTTGGCAGCCCTTTAGCAACTTCTAAAGCAAAGGTAGGGCCAGAGATAACACCATATGCATTGTTAGGGAATGCAGATTCAACAGCGCCATGAAGTAAGTTTCCCGTATCTAAATCAAACCCTTTTGTCGCCCAAAAAATGGGGACATTACTTGGAATAAGTGGCTTTAGCTTTTCACAAAACTCTACGAACGCATAACTAGGAATAACAATAAGCGCATAATCAATTTGCTGGCATGCTAGAGTTAAATCAGATGTCAGCCGAATACTCTGCGCAACAGGAATACCGGGCAAAAAATGGGTGTTCATTTTGTCCGCTTTAATACTTTCAATAGCGGCGGGGTCGTGCCCCCATAAAACCACTTCATTCTCAGGCAATCTATCCAGTTGAATGGCTAAAGCCGTCCCCCAAGATCCTGCACCAAAAACTGCAATTTTCGCTTTACTCATAACTTCAACCTAGTGCTTTACTTGATCTTTCTCAGTCTCGTCTTTTTGTTGTTGTACATGTTGAGCATACAATGCATCAAAATTAACTGGGTTCAAAATCAACGGAGGGAAGCCCCCTTTCATGACTAAATCTGATATGACTTCACGGGCATATGGAAATAAAATTGTCATGCATTGACTGGATAACAAATAAGCCAGATCTTTATCTTCCACATTTTGTATTGTAAAAATTCCAGCCTGATGAACCTCGACCAAAAAAGCTGTTTTATCTTCATTTTTTACAGTTGCGGTTAAGGTAAGCGTCGCTTCAAACGTTGTATCGTTAAGCTTTTGGTTCGCATTGTTCAAATTCAAATCAATTTGTGGCGACCAATTTTTAAATGTAAAACTTGCCGGTGCTTCAGGAGACTCAAAAGAGGTATCTTTTAAGTAAATTTTTTGAATGTTAAATATATTTTTTTGCTGCTCTTCTTCTGCCATGATGATTTAATTAAGTAAAAGATTGATTGTAGCATAGGCATTAAAAAAATTGTTACGGTGAGGTAAGAGACTAGGAACAATAACGTAGACTATTTTTAAGGGAATGAGGTTTATATTAGAATAACTTGCCTCGCCTTACTTAGGGAGATCCTGATTAACTCCATAATTTTTATCTAAGCCAAATTATTGTCAGCTAGG
>CAYZQE010000115.1:0-3078 GCA_964480635.1 uncultured Gammaproteobacteria bacterium
TCATAAAAGTCACCTAACTTGACTGCTCTTGATGCTTTCACTCTTTGCCCTGCTAAATGCACTTTACCACCATTAACTGCTGTGCTCGCAATGGCACGTGTTTTATAAAACCGCGCCGCCCAGAGCCATTTATCTAAACGGACTTTATCGCTTTCATTTTTTTTAGAGATGGCTTTTTACCCAGCTTAATAAATCTGGTAACCCCATAGCACCGGGTTGACGCACTATTTCTTGCCCATTTTTAAATATGGCTAAGGTGGGTATGCTTTGTATACGCAATTGAGCACCTAAACTTTGCTCTGCCTCGGTATTTACTTTCAGTAAGCGCACCCTTGGCTCTAATTGAATGGCCGCTTGTTCGAAAATAGGCCCCATCATTTTACAAGGGCCACACCATGGCGCCCAAAAATCGACTAATACGGGAATGTGATTTTTAGTAATCAATCGATTAAAGTTTGCTGCTGTCGCTTCACTTGGTTTGCCTTGAAACAATGCAGATTTACATTTTCCGCACACTGGGTTTTCATCCATTTTTTCTTGAGGAACCGCATTAATGCCTTGGCATGAAGGACAAACAATATGTAATTTTTCAGTCATTATTTTTAAGTTATCGTTAATTTAACAAGCTGTCCATTGAGGACACGTCATTTCTAGTGTGTTTTAAATATTCTTCAACAGATTCATATTCATCAAAAAAGCCTAATTTATGAAAAACAGATAATGTTTCAAAATCTGGTAATTCAACATCATCATCTTTATGTTCATAAAGACATAATAAACGAGCCACAATCAAAACATCACAATAATCAACATCACCTTCAATATCTCGATGCCAATCGTCAGAATGCTCTATATATTCAATAAAATGTGGCGGAAAATTCCACTCATTAAATAACAATGCTGAAATTGGGACCTTTAACTTATCAATGCTTTTTTCTAATTGATTCTTACTTTGCACTAATGATGGATTTTCATCAATGTGCATCAAAATAGGCAGTATCCCTATTCCCTGTAATAAACCAGCTAAAACCGTTTGTTCTGCATCTAATTCATCACAAAAATCTTTTGTTAATATAAACCCTAATGATGAAATACGTCTCGTTAGTGCATAAAGTTTGAGCATTTCCTTTTTCATAAAACTTGTTTTTGCTTTATAGAGTTGGTGTACCGATAGGCTAAAGCTCAAATTACGTGTTGCCTCAACGCCCAAACGTCTCACCGCATCTTTTATCGTTTTAATTTCACGCCAAGTACCATAAAGCGGGCTATTAGATACTTTTAATAAACGTGCTGTTAACACAGCATCTGTTTGCACAATATCAATAATTTCTTGGCTACCAACATCAAAAGAATTGACGGCTTTACGAATATTTAATGCAGCCTCTGGTAACAGTGGTAAATCTAATTTTTTATTTTGAAAAGCAAAAAACAAATGTTGAAATATTGCTTCTTCAGAGTCATTTAATTCGGTTTCTGATTGTTCTATTGAGTTGGCTTGGCTTTGCATATATAAGCCATTAAATAAATCCTTATTGATTTCAAGCAATGTGCCATGACTACTAAACAAAACTGAATCTTCTTCTAAACCATCGTTAAAAATAGTCCTTAATGCACGTTGGTCTGTATGTATAAATGTTTCTGTCAGAAAACCAGATGAAAACAAGGTTACTTCACCTTCTAGAAGATACATCATCAAATTTTCATCTTCAGTAATTAATGTTCGCGGGTCGATGTTTTTTAAAACCGCATCTTCAAAAACGAGACGCCGATCATTATGGCTTAAATCACATAAGGGAATAAGAGAATCTCGTTTTGCAAAAGAATGAAGCGATAAGCCTTTATTTTCAGACATCGCTTATTCTGCCACTTTAGTCGAAAAGTATTTCATAACTCTATCGGCAACAGAAAAACCACTTAAAACGGCTCCTTCAATTCTTGGCGCAGTACACCAATCTCCACAAGCACCGAAGCCTGTATCGTCATCAAATAAACAGTCTTCATCAAGAGTATTAATAGGTGCTTTATAGAGCCAAAACTGAGCCGTTGCAGAATTAATATTCTCTAAATTTATTTGAGTTAAGTCACAAAAGACAATTGATAGTTGCTCAGCAACTTGTAATGCAGATAGAGCCGAGTATTTTTCTGACCATTCTGGATTCGCTATTAAAATGAGCGCACCAGTAGCATCTAAATAGCAGGACGATAAAGCTGAATCAATAAAAACAGCGCTATCATATGGGATTTGGTCACTACCCTCTAAAACTAAAACAACACTCCACACCGATGAATATTGAATTTTATTAAACTGTTTTTTCAATAAAGTAGAGGAATTGACTAAATCATTTTGAGCTGGAGTAGCCGAAGAAAAAATAATGCTGTCGAACAGCCCTAGATAACCACCTTCAAAATCAAACAAACGCCATTGCTTTCCGTGCTGTTCAATATCACTAACTTCAATATTGAGTTGTACCGATATATCACTTAATAAATGCTTTACCAATGAAACAGCATTTGGCTTTATAATATATTCTGATTCATTGGCATTTAATGTATTTGTTTCAGTTGCCCAAATTTCAACATTCCACGCACTTCGCTCGCTAACCAAACCATCAATAACCCAACGATCAACAATCTGTTGAAAAAATGGCGTACTCACTGTAAACGATGATGTCGTTGATAGTGTTTCTGACAGATATAACCGCCCTCCGATATAAGGCGACTTCTCAAATATTGATATTTTTTTTACTAGGCCATTTAAAGCTCTAGCGCACACTGCAGCAGAAAGGCCAGCGCCAATAATAGCCACTGATTTGTTCACTGATTTATTAGACATTAATGGTTTGAAGATGAATCAAAATTAGGGAAGTCCGAAGCAAATAAGCCAACCCATTCTAATGCAGCCTCTTCACTAGTTAAAGCCCTTCCATCAACTCTTTGTATTTCTTTTCTATAATGCTCAATATGACATATTTGTTCGATCATGCGTAAATGAAAAACAGCCTGAGGATCATCAAACTCAAGACCAACCTCAAAACCTTCAATTAATGTTTTACACCATAAAACACAGCCTTCGATGCT
>CAYZQE010000115.1:3178-5914 GCA_964480635.1 uncultured Gammaproteobacteria bacterium
TCTTCTAATTGGCCGCCTTCAGCCAATATAGCTTGGTCAAACAAAAAACCACTCCAATCGTTAAATTGATCGTCAGATTTTTCTTCATCCATACGTTTAACTATAGGATGGTCTGGATTAATTTCCAGTACCGGTTTACCCGCTGGCATGGCATGCCCTGCTTCACGCATTAAGCGTTGCATATGCATCGCCATATCATGTTCATTAATAACAATACACGCTGGCGAGTCAGTTAAACGAGAAGACACACGTACATCATCCACTTTAGATTCCAAGGCTTTTTTCATACGTTCAATCATTTCTTTAGACGATTCAACTTTCTCTTCTAATTCCTTTTTATCTTCTTCTGTATCCCCAAGGTCTAGCTCGCCCTTAGCGATTGATACCATTGATTTCCCATCGTACTCATTTAAGTGAGAGGTCAACCATTCGTCAACGCGGTCAGACAATAAAATAACCTCAAAGCCTTTTTTACGTAAAATTTCTAAATGCGGGCTATTTTTAGCGGCAGAAAAACTATCAGCAGCGATAAAATAAATTTTATCTTGCCCTTCTTTCATACGCGACACATAGTCATCTAGTGAAACGGTTTGCTCTTCCTTATCTAAATGAGTCGTCGCAAAGCGCAATAATTTGGCTATTTTCTCACGGTTAGCTATATCTTCAGCGGGCCCCTCTTTAATCACCTTACCAAACTCATCCCAAAACTTTTGGTACTTTTCAGGGTCGTTTTTAGCCATTTTTTCAAGCATTTGTAAGATTTTTTTAACCGATCCAGATTTAATACTATCAATCACTTTACTGCTTTGTAAAATTTCGCGTGACACGTTAAGCGGTAGGTTATTTGAATCAATTAAGCCCTTTACAAATCGTAAATATTTAGGAATTAACTGTTCAGAATCATCCATAATAAACACACGCTGAACAAACAATTTAATGCCATTGCTTGATTCACGCTCATATAAATCAAACGGTGCGCGCGATGGGATATAAAGCAGTGACGTATATTCGTTAGTGCCTTCTACACGGTTATGGCTCCAAGCCATTGGCTCTTCATAATCATGTGAAATATGTTTATAAAATTCGATGTATTCTTCTTTTTTAATCTCAGACTTAGATTTAGTCCACAAAGCAGAAGCTTGGTTAACTGTTTCATTTTCAATGGTAGTTTCACCGCCCTCTTCTTCAGGCTCGATGATTTTCTCCATAATAATAGGAAAACTAATATGATCAGAATACTGACGAATTAATGATTTTAATTTCCAATCATTTAAAAATTCATCTTCGCCATCTTTAAGGTGTAAAACAACCTCAGTACCACGAGACGGCTTTTCAACAGACTCTAAGGTGTAATCGCCTTTTCCCTTTGATGTCCATTTAATACCGGTACTCGCGTCTTCACCTGCTTTTCGCGTGGTTAATGAAACTTCATCAGCCACAATAAAGGATGAATAAAAACCGACGCCAAATTGACCAATCATTTTAGAATCGTTAACTTGGTCACCGGTTAATGAACTTAAAAATGACTTAGTGCCTGATTTTGCAATGGTACCAATGTGGCTAATCACATCGTCACGACTCATGCCAATGCCATTATCAATAAAAGTAATTGTTTTCGCGTCTTTATCAAAAGAAATTTGAATACTCAGCTCACTATCATCTTCTAATAAAGTTGCATCAGAAACAGCTGTAAAACGTAATTTATCGCATGCATCTGACGCATTTGAAATCAATTCACGCATAAAAATTTCTTTATTTGAATATAAAGAGTGGATCATTAAGTCCAATAATTGATTTACTTCTGTTTCAAAACCTAAGGTTTCGACTTTTGCGTCAGCGCCCATAAATATCTCCAATGTGTTTTAACGAATTTGTGACAAAGAACGTGAGGTTTTAATTGTATATTTCAATGCATCAAAGCAGCAAGTTTTCATCTTTTAAGAAAAATTGTAAATTTATTGCATAATCAATAATCATCACGCCATGACCGTAATGTTTTAATGCTATTTCATAAATCAATTAATGCACCAGATTTAAACTGCAATTAAATCAGCTTTGGAAAACAATATGTCGCCATTCATTAAAACTATTTTTACAGCACTTTCTGTATGTCTCCTAATTATTTTGGAATTATAGGCTAGAAAATCTTCCAATCTAATTAGACCATTTCAGAGTTCACTGAGCCACATGCTTTGTTTTAGTCATGGGTTGAATTTAGCATGGCGGAGGCATTGAGGTTTAATTCTGTTCTTATTTCTTAACCACCTGATAATAATTCATTATAAATAAGGTGGTTAACTTTAAAGGGTACTGACCCCTTTATCTCAAGGTTTTATAAAAGCCTGTTTAGTAGGCCAACGGCCTACTAAACGATATTATTAGGTGATTATTGCATTGCATTTAACACAGACCTTTTGTTTAGAAAATGGATTTTTTTGTGTCATTGTTCCGCACGAATCACAAAACTTAATTGTAATTATATTGAAAATTATAGAAAACAATATAATGGGGATAACTATCCAATAAACTTGTACTGGTTCTTGCTGTAGAAAGAGGAAAAATACAAATATTAGCCCCATTAGAATTAAAAATAATGGCAATAGTTTTCGTTTTTTAGGGATGTCTTTAGAAAATTTGAAAAATAGCATGCTGCTTACACATAGAACTACCCAAGTAATATGAAAGAGATTTATTAGAAAATCGTGATTAAGCATAACTATTTTTTACCTTATAACG
>CAYZQE010000116.1:0-5778 GCA_964480635.1 uncultured Gammaproteobacteria bacterium
ACCAGAACCAGAACCAGAACCAGAACCAGAACCAGAACCAGAACCAGAACCAGAGCTAACATTGGAGATTTCTGATGCAAATATCGACCAGGAAATCACTCTAAAGCCAATGGTTGAAGTGCCGCCTGAAACTGCAGAAGTTATTGAGATAAATTCAAACGTAGCTGCGGAGACCCCCCCTGACCCTTTCGTAGAAACTAGTTCCGCTAATGAGCCCGCCCTACACGAGCAGGTAGGGACTAGTACGTTTGAAGAAACGAATGAAGTTACGCTACCAAGCCAAGAGCCTTTAATAGATAGTGAGCTTTTTGCAATTTATCAGCAGGAAGTACAATCACACATCAGCGAAATCTTTTCATTTTTAGATAAATTATCAATTGATACAGTATTTGATCCAACGCCTATCTATCGCTCTTTACATACGGTCAATGGTGCTTCAAAGACGGCGCGCATTTCATCAATTGGTGAGTTTGCTACAGTAATGGAAAGGCCGTTAAGGGACATTGAAGAAGAGCAAAAAATCATATTTGACCATGAAGTTCACCAGCTTTACATACAAGGAACAACTCAGTTATCCATGATGATCAATGAGTTGGAAGGTGCCGTTGATGCTCCAAGTTACTCACAAGAGCTTTTTGATGAGTTTAAAGCGGTAAGACTAGGTCATGTGAGTGGCTCTGATTCATCTGCTCATCAAGTTTCGAAAGAAAGCAGTGAAGAAATTACCGAAAATATTGATGATACAGATTATGAATTGATTGAGATATTTTTAGAAGAAGCGAATGATATTTTAAATGAAAGTGACAGTGCGTTATTTAAATGGAAAGCAGAGCTTGTAGAAAACAAAGAAACTGACTCTATTAATACAATTATGGAGATACAGCGATATCTTCATACTTTGAAAGGTGGCGCACGAATGGCCAATTTTAATGCGATCGGTGATTTAAGTCATGAGATGGAGTCACTGTTTATTGATGTGCTTGATAATTACGTTGATATCAATATTGAGTTGATGGACGTGTTAAATGATTGCTTTGATCTGTTAGCTAACATGGTCGAAAGTGCCGGTAATAAGGAGCCATTGCCAAGTTTTGATCATGCGCTACAAAGTATAGCGAATATCAGAAATGGAAATAATGTTGTAACCGCAAACAAAATCGATGACCTTAACAAAGAGCTTACTAATGAAGGCTCTGTTGTCGAATTACCCATCGATGAAGATGAAATTGAAGGCTCCCAAAAATCTAATGATGTCATAAGAGTTCGCTCTGATTTATTAGATAATTTAGTAAATTCTGCGGGTGAAGTAAGTATTTATAGATCACGAATGCAGCAACAAGTATTGTCAGTAAATGGTAATTTAAGTGAGTTAGATCAAACGATTGTGCGACTGAAGCATCAATTGCGAGATTTAGAGGCAGAAACAGATGCGCAAATTCGCTATAGCCACAAAGATAATGATCAAAATGATGTGAATTATGACCCACTTGAAATGGATCGTTATACAAAGATGCAGGAGCTTTCTAAATCACTATCTGAAAGTGTTGAAGACTTAAGTAGTTTAAAATTATTGATGGGTGAGCAGTTAAAAGGCTCTGAAACATTGTTATTGCAACAATCTAGAATTAATAGTGACTTACAAGACGGACTGATTCGAAGCAGAATGGTTAAGTTTTCGGGCTTAATTTCAAGGTTACGTAGAATTGTTCGACAAGCCAGTAGTGAATTGGCGAAAAAAGTAGAGTTGGTGCTGATTGGCGAAGAGCATGAAATAGACAATAAAGTGCTTGATAGAATGCTCTCGCCACTTGAGCATTTATTAAGAAATGCGGTTGCCCATGGCATAGAAACACCTTTAGTTCGAGTGAATAAAGGTAAGTCAGAAATTGGGCAAATAACAATAGAAATCAAACGTGAAGGCGCTGATATCGTTATTCAAGTGAGTGACGATGGTGCGGGTATTGATAAGGATAAAGTGCGACGCCGTGCATTACAGTTAGGCATAATTGAAGATTTGTCTAAAGTACATGACCAAGATTTGGTTCAGCTTATCTTAGAGCCAGGTTTTAGCACTGAAGATAAAGTGACTCAAATTTCTGGCCGTGGCGTGGGAATGGATGTTGTTGATACAGAAATTAAACAGTTGGGTGGCTCATTAAATATTAGTTCTGAACCAGGTGTGGGTACAACATTTACAGCCAAGCTTCCTTTTACATTATCGGTTAACCAAGCAATTTTAGTCGAAATTGGTGAAGAAAATTATGCCATTCCTTTGAATAATATTGAAGGTATATCTCGAATTGAAAATAAACAGCTTGCTGAACTTTATCAGCAAGAATCACCAATGGTTGATTATGCGGATAACAGCTATGAATTAAACTATTTGGCGCCATTGTTAGAAATTAAAAAACGATATAAATTTAACGATGAAAATGAAAAGCAACCGATAATTCTAACGCGTGCTGGTGAAACCCGCTTGGCTATTCATGTGGATAAAATTATAGGCAATCGTGAAATTGTTGTTAAGTCATTAGGTAAGCAATTAAGTCATGTTAAGTCACTGTCAGGAGCCAGTATTTTAGGCGATGGTCGTATTGTTTTTATTCTTGATGTCTCTGGTTTAGTGAAGCATGGTATTAATACCCAAGTAGATATTTTAGATTCAGTTGATGAAAATGACGGTAAAGAGGCAATACCGACAGTGATGGTAGTTGATGATTCAATTACTATGAGAAGGGTGGCACAAAAATTATTAGGCCGAAATAATTTTGAAGTCATCACGGCTAAAGATGGTATTGATGCTTTATCTCAGCTAAGTGAAGTGATGCCTGATGTGATGTTGCTGGATATAGAAATGCCCAGAATGGATGGTTTTGAATTAGCAACACATATGAAAAAAGATAATGATTTAAATAAAATCCCTATCATCATGGTCACATCTAGAACGGGTGATAAACATCGTAAGCATGCTAAAGATATTGGGGTGGAGCGTTATATGGGTAAGCCATACCAAGAAGCTGAATTGCTTGAAAATATCCATCAATTATTGGAGGTGGTTTAATGGATTCAGAAGAGGTCATCCGATGTATGTTATTGCCGCTAGCAGATGATTGGTTATTGTTGCCTAATGTAACCGTTGCAGAGATCATCGGATTTTATGAGCCAACAGATCAAAATAAAAAGGATGATTTACTTGGCTATATTGACTGGCGGGGCGTTAGTGTCCCTATTATATCTTTTGAAAAGTCCTGTGGTTTAGCGAGTAAAGAAGATAGTATTCGAGATAGAATCGCAATTTTATATCATCCAGAAGGCGATGTTAATTTACCTTATTTGGGGGTTAAGTTAATCGATATCCCCAAATCATTTAGAGCAACATTAAACGGCCTAGTTGATGAAGCTATTAGCATAGAAAGAACAGGCCTTATTTCTAATCAATTAAGGGATGATGATAAACGTATATTTATCCCTAATTTAGATGCAATGTTTGGCATGTTAGCTTAAATCACCTGATAACATTTGAATGAGGCTCATTGCCGTTATAGCTGCTGTCTCGGTACGTAAGATTCTTGGGCCTAATCTTACTTTAATAAAGCCAGACTGCTTAGCTAATTGAATTTCATTATCAGATAGTCCTCCTTCTGCCCCTAGTAATATATCAATATTTAACAGTTTAGATGAATTCATTATATTTTTAATGGGTTCGCCTTCAAAATCAAGCATGATACGCACCCTAGATGGTTCAATTTGTAAGGCATCAGTAAATCTAGGTATAAACTGAACTGTTGGAACAATGCTACGCCCGCATTGTTCACAAGCGCTTTGAGCAACACGTTGCCAGTGCAGTAGTTTTTTATCTAGTTTGGTCTTTTTTAATGGGGTTTGAGTGTGTTCACTATTGAAAATAATAATAGATGTAACGCCCAATTCAGTACATTTTTGAATGCTTAAGTCGATGTGTTCATTTTTACTTAAGGCTAAATAAATTGATGTATGCAATTGTGATTCATTATGAGTCGTCATTTTATCTTCAATAAAAAGCTCAACAGACCTACCTAGGTTACAAATTTTAGCATGATAGTCGAATTGATCTAGGCCATTAAATAGAATAAAGCTCTGCTGTTCTTTTAAACGTAAAACATGTGTTAAATAATGGCTTTTTTTATCATCAAGAATAATCGTCGAATTAACGTTGATAATTTGCTCAGTAAATAGTCTGGCGCGTCTCATTGATAATACTTAATTAAGTTGTCGATAGAAAAAAGACTTAGCAGCCTGTTTTTTAAATGTCTACTAAGTCTTTTTTTAGGTGATTTATAATAAGCCAGCATCATCTATAAGTTGAGTTACTAATGGGTGTTTATTCATAGTATAAAAATGCAGGCCATACACTGCTTCACTTTTTAATCGATTGATTAACTGCAAGACAATGTCATGTCCAAGAGCATTTTGTTCGGCACTTCCTGGTTCATAAGCATTCATAGCTGTGCGAATCCAACGGGGTATTTCGGCACCACAAGCATCTGAAAAACGACATAAGCTGGCGAAGTTGGCAATAGGCATAATGCCCGGAAAGATGGGTTTATCTACTTGATGAGCTGCACACAAGTCACGAAAGCGTAAAAATGAATCACCATTAAAGAAATATTGGGTGATGGCAAAATCAGCGCCAGCATCCATTTTTTCCTTAAAATATTTAAAATCAGCCAAGCTATTATCCGATTCTGGGTGCATTTCAGGGTATGCCGCAACAGCAATCTTAAAATGGTCACCTGTTTCTTTGCGGATAAATGAAACGAGTTCAGACGCATGAAGAAATTCACCTGCTGATGTCATACCTTCTGGCATATCGCCACGTAATGCGACTAAATGATTAATCCCAAGGTCTTGATAGCCGTGCAAACGGTTTAAAATTGAGTCTTTTGTCGATCCAATACAAGAAATATGCGGTGCTGCAGGAATGCCTGATTGCTGTTGTATATCAGTGACTGCTTGTAACGTATTTTCTTGAGTTGTTCCGCCAGCGCCGAAAGTCACTGAATAAAACTCAGGTTGGTATTGTGCTAAGACCTCGCGAGTATTTTTTAAATTTTCCACGCCTTTTTCGGTTTTAGGCGGGAAAAACTCATAGCTCAAGCTTAGCTTGTTGTTATTTGACATAAGCGGCTCTTAGTAGCGATAGTGTTCAGCTTTATAAGGGCCATCGGCGGAGACACTAATGTAGTCTGCTTGCGTGTCACTTAAACGGGTTAGTTTTGCACCGATTTTATCTAGGTGTAAACGAGCCACTTCTTCGTCTAAAATTTTAGGCAAAATGTAAACATCATTGTTATATTCATCTGGTTTTGTCCAAAGCTCAATTTGCGCTAAGGTTTGGTTAGCGAATGAATTTGACATAACAAAACTAGGGTGGCCAGTAGCACAGCCTAAATTCACCAAGCGGCCTTCTGCCAATAAAGTAATACGCTTGCCATCAGGGAAAATAATATGGTCTACCTGAGGTTTGATGTTGTCCCATTCGTATTGCTTTAAAGAAGCAACATCAATTTCATTGTCAAAGTGACCAATGTTGCAAACGATGGCTTGGTCCTTCATGTTTTTCATGTGGTCATGATTGATGACTTTAAAGTTGCCTGTTGTGGTAACGAAAATATCACCGTATTTACAAGCATCATTCATATCAACGACTTGAAAACCTTCCATCGCGGCTTGCAAAGCACAAATTGGGTCAATTTCTGTCACAGAAACAGTCGCGCCTAAGCCTTTAAGTGATTGAGC
>CAYZQE010000117.1:0-5737 GCA_964480635.1 uncultured Gammaproteobacteria bacterium
AAAGTTATCACCCGCTGTTCTCAGGAGCATATTGCTATCGGTACAAACCAGTGTTTTGGACCATCCTCAAAAGAAGATCAAGTATGGATTACCGTCATCGATCAGCCCTGATGCGATCAAAATTTATCAACTGATGGGCGTAAAGATGAAGCGGTGTGCCTATATTATTGAGAAATATGCCTAATGTAGTGCCCTTATTTTTTAACAAACCCTTATATGACGGGGTTTGGTGAAAAAAAGTGCGGAAGTCAGGAGAAATCATGTTAATTGGTGGCGCTAGTCTCTATGAACAATGGTTACCTTACGCACACCAAATGTATATCACATTAATTAATGGTGAATTTGATGGCGACGCTTGGTTCCCTGATTATCAAGCCGATACATGGCAAACGGTATGGCGCGAAGCGCATCAAAGTGAAAAAGAACCCTTCTTAAAATATCAGTTTTTAAAGCTAAAAAAGACCGCGTAATCTTTTTCCTACTTTTTTAGGCGATTCTCTAAATGCCTCTTAGTCCTTATAATCTTGCACCTTACTCAAGGAGCCTCTGAACAAGTCCAATAATTTTGAACTTGCTAAAACTGCCGGTATTTTCACCGAAAATCGCAGCAATAGAGTGACTATTACGGCTCATTTCGACGAAAATAGCGACAGTTTTTCTGCCCTCAAATTTTATTAACTTAATCAGAGATTCCTTAAGGAACGATTAAAATGCCAACAAAATATATTATTGGACGAAAAGGACACATTCATTTAGACGACAAAGCAGTCAGCCGTCACCATGCAGAACTCATTGTTAGTCATGATGAAATTCGTTTAACTGACCTAAACTCTGTGAATGGCGTATTTTTAGTTAAAAACAACCGTTTAATACCGTTTTACGATGGCTTTGTTCAGCTAAACCAACGTATTGTTATTGGCAGCAAGCAATATAGCATACATCAACTTATTAACATGGTCGCAAGTCACGCGGCATAAGCTTACTTTTCATTTTTTTCTAAACGTGAATTTATAAATTCTGCCGCAGTATCCATTGTTGTTGATACACGGTTTTCCATTTCAGTTCTTTCCCCCGGCGCTAAATAATAAATCATATCAATTTCATGGCGAATATACCGTGAAGGTAATCGCGTTAACGAATAACAAGCCACATCTAAAAAAAACTCTTCGTCTCTCTCTGGATACTTAGCCACTAATTCTTCACTAATATAAGCAAAAACTAAATGCTCATAGTAGTTATACAAACTTGCAAAATTCATCATCAAACCTCTTTATTAAATTCACTATATCTATCGGCATTATCTCTGCAACCTGAAGTAATACCCTTTAAAATGTTACCCATTTAAAGCAATTAATTCTGTTTTTAGAAGAATGAGTGAGACGTACCTAGCCGTCACACTCAGTATACTTAGATCACCTTCATCAAAGGAAATATCTGTTTTTGTATTAACCACTTCTATTGCGCCTAACACACGGTCACCATCTAATAATGGTGCGCACATAAGTGATTTTGTCGAAAACCCTACGCTCTCATCAATTGAGGATGACCAGTTTTTTGACTGCTCTACATCGGTGATTAATTCAGCACGCCTCGTTTCGATTGTATGCCCAACAACACCGGTCTTTTTATCGATACGTTGATCTTTTAGCTGCGCTGATGACTCGCCTATCACTTCAGCAAAAACAAGCTCATCCGTTGTTTCATCTAACAACAACAAAGAACCATTGTTAGAGTTACAGGCATGAAGCACTAAAGATAAAATGCGATGAATAAAAACATCTACTTGCTCAATAGATGTTAAATCATCCAACATGTTATCAATTTCGTGCAAAACACGAAAAGCTTGCTGTTGCCGAGATAAATTATCGCTTACTTGCTGATTACGCAATTTTAAAAGCTCATTTTCATCTCGCAACATCTGAACAATGTCACGCCTACTAATTGCCATAAACCCAGACCTTATAATGAAAGATAAAAAAATTAATTAATATTGTCTATAATCCCATAAAGTATAATTTAAAAAATAAAGAACACACGAAAAAAAACCACAATAATTATGAACTATTAAATTGACTATAAAAAAACCACCCATAGATGCTGATGCACTTATTCAAAGTAGCATTGATCTATTGAATGAAAACATGAGCATGAGAACCGATATGCATGTACGAGTGGCTGAAAGAGTCACCTATGCTACCCGCATTGGCATGTTTGTTTTAATTGTATTAGCCGTATCGTTATTACTGCTGCTAACAACTTTAAACACCCAAGTAAGCCATATGTTATCGGGCATTAATGATATGAGTTCGACGTTTACTCATGTCACACGAAATATGGATGACATTAAAAATCATATGCATAAAATAAAATTAAATACTCAACCTATCAACGACATCACGTTAAGCATTCAACATCTTTCAGGCGACTTAAATGCCATTACAACATCCATTGAAAACACCAGCCGCACAATGAATAATATAGCCAAAGTGATGAATGGTGTTGATACCAACATGGCAACAGTTGATCAAAATATGGCGCCTATTTCGTCATCTATGCAAAACATTAGCCATCAATTAAACCGTGTAAGCAAGCCGTTTAATGCCTTTAACAACATGATGCCTTGATAATAAAGTATGGCTTTTACAATTGAACAATTACAAAAAATTCATGATGCCTTAGCTCAGCAAAATGAAGACCTGATTAAAACCAATGATTTCGGTAAAGAAAGAAAAACCACCACGACTAAAATCATCAGATCAATAGCTGCTTTATTATTTGTCTTGTTAATCTTTAATTTATTCATCATGTTTCAGCTAAACACACATTTGATGAATATTGTGCAGCAAATTGACACGATGAAATCGTCCTTTAAACAGGTGTCTCATACGATGGAGGATATTAATAACGATGTAAAAGACATTAGCATTATTATGACTTCAATGCCAAATATTGCGCTATCAATGCAACAAATAGAAAGTGATATGCCGATGATTAGTAACAGCATGAATCAAATAACAACTGATATTGAATTAGTTGACCATCACTTATTACAACTTAACCATAAAATGCAGTCTGTTGGTCAAAAGATGGGGGGCATAAATAACAGCACATTACGTATTCAACACAACATGAAAAACATTGCACAACCCACTAGATTCTTCAACTGGATGCTACCTAATTAATTTTATTTATTTTCCTGTAGGTGAAACAGTTATCTTAAAGCCCCCCCCTGTGAAAGAAAAAACTAGCTGCTTAAACTTTTAAGCAGCTATTACCTTGAAGAAAGCCCGTTTGCACTTAAAACTAAAGAAGAAATTAATAAAAATTATATAATAATGAGGCTGGTGCTTTAGCCCTATCACATTCAAACTCATTAAAAAAATTTAAATTAGGATTGCCATAGATTCAACGCATGAATCAATGATTTAATATTTATTGGTTACCAGCACTTAGATTTATTTTTGACTGAAACTATATCACCCTTAAAAATAATACTGTATTGAGGAAGATATATAATTTAATTATCAGCGGTATGAGTTTAACAAACATGATTAATAATAAAATACCTATCTAGATATGATATCAGAGCAATTTTCATGAAATAGTCGACACAAAATCCTGTCCACTGCTATCGATAACCGTGACAATATACTGATCTATGACTAATGTTGATATGTTGATGGATTATATTAACGCTATTATATAACCAGCTTTAATCAATAAGTATGATTTCTTGGTTTGTATCAAAAAAGAAGATTAATATAAAAACCATTTTAACTAATTTTATAACAATTACTCTGATATTTTACCTTTAAAGTCTTTAGGCCTAGAAGCCTTTAATATTACAAAGTTTTTATTCGAAGCAATTAATGTCACATCCATGAACCATGAACCTAACTTAGTATGATAAGCAAGGTGCCTATTACCAACAATCCAGAGCTCACCATATTTTTTAAGCACACGCGAAGCTTGTGAGAACATAGTTAATGCCATTGTTTCGCCAGTTGAGTGGTGCTGATGAAATGGAGGATTACATAAAATAATGTTAGCTGATTGCTTCTTAACTTTTAACAAGCCATCTCCACAGTGAAACTTTATGTTTTCAGATTTAGGCAACTGCTTTACATTGTCTTTAACTGATGCGATAGCCATATAAGACTCATCAGCAAATAGCATTTCTGTTTCTGGGTATTTTGATAATACTGATAAACCAATGACGCCATTACCACAGCCTAAATCAATAACCGATTGATCTTCTTCTATGGCAGGGCAATGCTCCAAAAAGAAACGTGTACCCACATCTAAATGTTCACGTGAAAAAACATTAGCATGATTTTTCAACATTAGATCTGAGTCTTCTAAACCCCAAGAGATAGGGTAAGGGTTGTCGTTACAAACTAAGGACACATTAACGGTAACTTCAATTAATTTTGCTTTTTTACTGGTTAAATGTGTATTAACTCCACCAATAATAGATTCGAGTAAGGACCAAACTTTTTTAGGCATATATTTTACCATGCCCGCTACAAGAACAACCGTATTAGAATGTAATAACGGCTTCAACCTTAATAACTGATATTCGAATAAAGCCATCGACTTGGGGATTTTAATAAGCACTACACCTAAATCAACTTTAGGTAAATGCAGGCTGTCAATTGTTTTAAATGCGACTTCGTGTAAGCTATTTAAATTTAAATTCTCGCGTAAGGCTTGATGAGAAATCCAAGAATCAGACCAACTAATTGGACTATACCTATTTAAAGAAACACTCAATGCCGCAAAGTTATCATTAACTAATAACACACCATCAGTAATGTCTAAATCCTTACTAAATAACGTATCCAACAATTGAATATCCGCAGCATCCCAAGCCCGTAAAGTTTCTTTTTTACGGTGTGGAATTCGTTTGATTTGATAAGAGCCGAATTGACTATTTAAAAATGTATCTGACATAATGTGACTGTAAAAATTAATGTCCCATATAATAACTTATATATATATTTTAAGGTTAATATTAATATATAAGTTTTGAATTACTTCAAGGCACCTCTATTCAATTAGGTTCAAATTTTAAGTAGCCTCCATAGTGATTTATGAATACTACAATTTTAATAGTTACTTCGTAAGCGAATATTAACCCACAAACAAAACAACGCGTACTAAACTACTTCAAACCCACATTCCAAGGAAACAAAGCCTCAACCTCTTCAGCCGTTTTTGCATTACAAACGATAAAATGTATCACGAGAGACGCCCATCACTTTACAAGCTCTTGAGACGTTGCCCAGTTCTTCGGCTAAATTGAGTAAGCCAGTTTTATACCCCAAGGGCAGGCTTCGCGCTATTTAATTATTGGGTTGTTAGTGTGTATCATTGAGAGATACCTTTATCAGAGCGGGAAGACGCATTGTTAAAGGGTTTAGCAATCCTGAGTTCTGGCCTTTTAAATGGCATTCATTTTCATCCTAAATTTTAATTGCATACTTTTAGGAGGCCCCTACCGTAACTTAAAACTTATACGCTACTGCTGCTTAAGGAGCCCTTGATTAAGCCCATAAAACACTAGCAATTCTTTATAAATTGCACATACTTTTTTACATAGCCACAATAATTTTAACCGCATCTAATCGTACTTCTGCCTTATCAATAATTAAATCAACCGCCGCTAACTGTTGCTGGTAAAACGTAAGCGTTCATTCTAGACCGTTCTTCCCCTCACGCTAAACCTTGATATATT
>CAYZQE010000118.1:0-5685 GCA_964480635.1 uncultured Gammaproteobacteria bacterium
AGTTCCAACGGAATTCATACAGAGAGCGATGGCTTACTACTATTAAGGAGACACTGAACAACCGCCAATTATTTTTTACTGGCTAAAATGCACGACAACTTCCGTTAAATGCGTCGCAATAGCCAGCTATTACGACGCATTTAACGAAACTTGACGCACATTTTTTCTCAGTGAAATTCTAATCGCGGTTATTTAGTGTCTCCTTAAATGACATTATGCATTTTTAATAATATATGAGCGTAAATCTTCCTTAGAAAGTGGCTTGGCAAAATAATAGCCTTGAAACAAATCACAACCAAACTTCAACAATAAATCAGCTTGTTCTTTTTCTTCTACGCCTTCTGCTAAAACAGGGATATTTAAACCTTTGGATAAATTAATGATGCTTTGTATTAAATTTCGATCATTTTTATCGACTAAAATATCACGCACAAAACTTTTATCTATCTTCAGCTCACTAATAGGTAAGTTAGTCAGCACACTAAGTGACGAATACCCCGTACCAAAATCATCCAGCGAGATATCAACGCCAAGGGCTTTTATGTCATCTAAAATGAGGCGTGCTTGAACCATATCTTCAATAAATAAATTTTCTGTCATCTCTAAAGTAACATCAATACAGTTATTCTTACTCTGTTTTAATACCTCTTTAAGATAAGCAATAAAACCACTATTTAACAATTGATAAACAGAAATATTTATTGATAGGTTTAATGGTCGGTCAACTTTTATATCTTGGCAAATTTGAGAAAACTCATTAAGAGATGTTTCTAATACAACTTCACCAATATCTATGATGAGTCCGGTTGTTTCTGCAATAAAAATAAATTCTTCCGGAGAAACAAAGCCCAGCTTTTCATTTTCCCAGCGAATAAGAACCTCAACACCGACTATTTTATTACTTTTGGCATCGACTTGGGGTTGATACACCAAATAAAACTCATTTTTTTCAAGCGCATGAGTCAATTCTTTTTCGATAGTTGCTTTACGCTTTTGTTCTTGCCCTAATTGTTCTGAAAATACAGCGACTGAACTTCCACCACGTTTTGCCTGATACATTGCCATATCAGCTTTACGCTGCAACTCATCTACGTTATTCCCATCTATCGGCGACTGAGAAACACCGATACTTGCTCCTATCGTGAAATCTAAATCACCTACAACTATCGGCCGTTTTAATTCATCTAAAAACTCATCGCACCGCTCTTGTATATTATGAGACTCTGACTTGGGGCATAAAATAATAAATTCATCGCCACCTTGTCTAATTTTCAAGCTGTTATCAAAACAACGTTTAATCCGTTGAGCAACCTCAACCAAAATAAGATCACCAATGGTATGACCGTATAAATCATTACTGCTTTTAAAATTATTTAGGTCAATAAAAATCATATAAAACTGACCATTATGTGCTTGTTGCCAGCTATCAAATTTATTTAATAGATATCGTCGATTTGGAAGCAGAGTTAATGAATCATGCGTCGCTTGAAATTTCAGTTTTTGTTTTGAGGCTAGCTGTATTTTATCTATCGAGTTGAAAACCCAATACAAAAGTCCTAAATATAACGACAGTAGCACCGAGATCAAAACAATCGGAAAATAGAGTTCTGCATACAAACTCTTATAGGGTCTTGCTAACAAAGTATAAATTTCATAACGCGGGTTATAGCCAATAGAATATAACACCGGTAAGCGCTCTTTTCCGATTTTTCCCTTAATGGTAAAAACTTCCCCACTCAGGTGTAAATCATCCAAATTCTGCCCAGTGTCTTTTTTTATGATACGTTTAAATTCGTTACTGTCTTGTTTTGGTATGGCATCGCCATAGATGTCTTCCATGCTTGAAAAGCGACTAACATCTGCATATAAACGATAAAAGTCTTTCCTTATTATCTGAACTTGAATGTCATTGGGTAAGCTCATATCAGCCCACAAATTATTAGCCATATCTAATTTAAGCCCTGTTGTCATAACCGCCGCCACCTTGCCGCTTTTATCTAAAATTCTATAACGCAATGGAATAATCCACTGACGTAAAGCTTTCATAAAATAGACATGACCTAGAATCATATGGTCATTTTTAAGCGCTTGTTTAAAAGTAACCGCTGAGGTGGGAGCTTTCAGTAAATTGGGTAATAGGCTTCGGTCAATATTAAAACTGGTTAATACTAATTGCCCGGAAGGAGCGGCTAAACCAAAGCCTGCTAGCTCTGGGTTATTTTGCAATAACTCATCTACCAATCGTTTTGATTGAGTGCTGGCTGTATTTAATGCATCTAGTTCGACGAGTCTCTCGCCCAGAATTTTCAACAACCCTTCATGGTGCCGAAATGAAGACTGCACAGAACTGGCCATCACATTATTAGTATAAATAAGCTCCGTGCGAGCTTTATCGATAACAGCAAGCCATTCGAGATAGATAACCACCGAAGCTGCGACAATAGATGACGCAATAATAAAAGCGTAGGTGCGCCAAAGTGATGTTTTTGAATCCATTTTAGAACTATAGCCTAAATTAATGAATATTCATGACCAAAACTGTGACTTTTTTACATTAACAAGGTCTAGCAAAAATGGCAAAAATGGGGTCCAAAAATGGGGTCAGGTCTTTATTTTTGCACTCTATTCAGTGTTTTATCATATCTACTGAGTCATTTTAATATCACAATAATGCAAATTTAAAGCCCCCTATTTTATTATTGAATCTGAAGAATGACATTTTACTTTGGCAGTTACACAAATTATTTACAGCGTCTAAAGTCTGGATCTATTCGTGCTAGTATTATTTTTATTTGATGTTAACTTGTTAGTACCCCCGTAAACTTAGAATCGGTAATATAAGCCCGACATAAATGCACGGCTATTCGCGTTGTAAGTTGCTAATTCTGCTTTCACAATCCAGTCACCGAAGTGATAACGTGTTCCAATACCTAAGCTAAGGTTTGTCGATTTCTCATCGTCTATATTCAAGCCCTCACTTCCGTCTAATTCAGTCACAGCCACACCGGCTAAAAGATACAACGACACCTTTTTTATTGGCACCTTTGGTAAGCTGTATTGCACATTCACTGCCATAACTTTGTGGCCAACAGTGGCAATTGAATTAATCTCTGACTTACCTAAATCAGCATAGCGTAACTCAGCCAGCCAGCTTTCATCAAAAACATAGGCTAATGATACTTGCTTTGCTAAATCGGTATCCTTTGTTACGGTCAGACTATTAGATAACTCTGGGTCAAAGCTGGTATGCCCAAACCCTAATCCTACTTCCCACTGTCCTGCTTGTGCCTGCATAATACTCATCAAAAAACCCAAAACCAATAGCAATTTCTTTGAATATAAGCGAAAGAATAACATCCCCAACAAGGCGAATATTAACAAGGGATTCATTGCCCCTACCGAGACTTTGTAATCATTTCCCGTATTCACAGATGTATCTTTATCGTCTGTCACACCGTCATTGTCACTGTCATTGTCTAAATGATCGGCAATACCATCGTTATCGGCATCAGGTATTTCTTTATCATCCTGAACTCCGTTACCATCTGCATCAACACCCACAAGCGTACCGTTTACATTATGATCCACCCCATCATCAATACCATCTGCATCGGCATCTATACCCGTAAAGTCAGCTTGGCGTGGGTTCTCTACAACATCTAAAATGCCATCATTATCATCGTCAGAATCAATATGATTAGGTATGCCATCACCATCAAAATCCTTAAATGAACCAAACGCGCCAACCGCACCATCAACAATGTCGACAATACCGTCTTTATCCATATCAATCGTGCTATCCAGTTTACCGTCTTTATTCACATCAAGCGTTTCCGCCAAGCCATAAACAATTAAATCCCTGCTTATTCCATCACTAATCAGCGCAAAAATATTAGGCGTATTGTCTGCATTTGTATCAGGTAAATTACTATTTCCAACAATCAATGCCGTTCCCGCATCAACCAAGGCATTGTCATCATCATCCCTCAAGCCTGCTTCTAATACGTCAAACACACCATCATTATCCGAATCCAAATCCAAGTAGTTAAGTTGTCCATCACCATCTCTGTCCAAATTTGCATCATTAGCAAGCAATTCAGCTAGGCTATCAAGGTTGTCATTAACACCATCAAAGTTAGCATCAAGCTTACCCACTTCTACCGTGCCATCAGCATCAACATCGGCATCTAACGCATCTATAATGCCATCACTGTCGGTATCAACCATACTCAAACCATGCTCAAGCATATCGGCTATGCCATCGTTGTCAGCATCATTGTCCTTATCATTGGTCTTACCGTCACCGTCGGTATCGGCATTGCCTTCAACAAGATTCGGCAAGCCATCCAAATCATCATCTTGACCTAATAAAATCGTAGCAATTAATGCCTCAATTTCAGATATCTCATCAACATTCGTGATTGACGTTTGATGCGTAATTGCATAATTCAAAATAGATAAAACACGTGTCAAATCTTCTTCTCTAACACCTACGACACCTACTTCTAAATAATCGTCAACCGTTAACGCTATACTGCCAATATTATTAACGGATGCTAAAATCGTATTCAATGCATTCGTTGCAACATTCAAAACGGTAGCAGTTGCAGACGAGGTAATATTTTCGGCTGTAGACAGCTGATCGGTGTAAGTCACTTGTACCGTAATAACATGACCAACATCGCTGGTTTGTATTGTATAAGTGCTTTGGTTTGCACCAACATTAGTATTGTTCGATTTCCACTGGTAAGTAAATACCGAACCAGTTACTCCATCTGCATCACTTACACCTGCACTTAAAGATGCCCCCTCTACCGCTTCGCCGGTGATCGTTGCAACACCAATATTATTGGTCGTCACCGTTGCAACAGTAGATGCAGTGTTTGCGTTATTTGCGTCATCCGTTGCAACGCTTGCCGCAACACTAATCACCACATTAGTACCCACCGTAATAGGCGTAACTGTCGCTGTATACGTTGTGCCAGAACCTGAAAACGCACTAACATTGGCATTGGTTGCCGTAATGTCGCCCACTATAAAACCACTCACAGGCTCACTAAACGTGACCGTCACACTAAATGCTGTACTGGATTTTGACGGTGCGGTAATCGTGACCGTTGGTACTGTGGCATCAAAAGCACTGCTTGCTTGGGTCGCGGCTGTGTTGTTGTTGCTGGCAATATCTACTGCTACATTGGCTGCCACATTTACGGTTACGCTGCCATTGGCTGTAGGCGTAATCAATGCCGTATAAATGCTTGCACTTGTTGCGGTAAAGTTACTCGCTACGCCATTGCCGACACTAATGTCACCTAATGCAAAACCTGTTACCGCTTCGCTAAAGGTGATGGTTGCGGTGAAGGCGGCATTGCTGTTTGTTGGTACACCGGTGATTGCAACCGTTGGAGCGGTTGCATCAAAGGCGCTGTTGGCTTGAATCGCCGCAGTATTGTCGTTGTTAGCGTCATCGACTGCGACGTTGGCGGCTACATCAACGGTAACATTGCCGTTGACTGTTGGGGTAATCAATGCACTATAGGTCGTTGTACTGATTGCTGCAAAATTACTTGCAACGCCGTTACCGACCGTAATAGCATCAACTTCAAAATCTGTGACCGCTTCGCTGAAAGTGATGGTTGCGGTGAACGCTCCATTAGTATTTGTCGGTACATCCGTAATCGTTAC
>CAYZQE010000119.1:0-4131 GCA_964480635.1 uncultured Gammaproteobacteria bacterium
AACGCTTCCCGCAGTAGATATGATGTTGGTTTGGTGGTTAGGAAATAGCTTAGGGATTTTATTATTAGGCGGGGCTTTACTGAGTTTAAATACGCGCCTTCAAACAAAAGTAATGACATATCGCATTAATGAAAAAATAGCTGTTTTGTTGGCGACTGTGCTTATTTTTTTAGTGGCCTTTACGCAATATAGCGGCTTAGATGCAGCCCTAGCAGTGAATTTGCTTATTCCAATTATCTTTATCGCCGTTTTACGTTTTGGTATGTGTGGTGCAGTCACATTAAGTTTAATATTTGTCGTGTTAATGAGCTTATTTGCATCACATTCACATCACTCTTCGGTGCAAGAACTTCATTTTGATTTTCAATTTTTAATCTTAGTTAAAATATGGTTTGTCACTATATCAGGCGTTTTAATAGCAGGTGCTTTAAAAGATAAAGTCGTTCAGGGGCGTTTGGAATGGTTGGCGCACCATGATGGTTTAACGGGTTTATTCAATAGAGTCGCCATGGAAGATGCCATTGAATTTGCTTTAAAAGGGTTTCGGAGAAGTGATGGAGAAGTCTGCATTTTATTTCTAGATGTCGATAACTTTAAGCCCATTAATGACCAGCTAGGTCATAAAAAAGGTGATGAAATATTATGCCATGTGGCAAAAGTATTGACAGACTCGGTAAGAGATTTGGATGTTGTTTCACGTTGGGGTGGTGATGAGTTTATAATATTGTTACGTCAATGTTCAAATGTGCAAGCTTTAGACATAGCGAAAAAAATATTAATAGGGGTTGAATCGCTATCTTTTGTAGAAAACTCACAAAAATATCCAGTTTCTATGAGCATTGGTGTTTCATCGGCTATTTTAGGTGAGCCAAAGTTGAGTTTTATAGAGCGTGTGGATGCTGCATGTTATGCCGCTAAACGTAATGGGCGTAATCAAGCAGCAGAGGGTTGATTTACATAAAAATGCTCTGATTAAGTATTGACGTTTTTAATTTGTGCCTTTCCTAGTTTAGCGAGATAGTTACTTGTGTTACATAAGTCTTCAAGCACTTCAAGGCGCTCTCTAGGTGTTAGTTTTAATGATTTTAGGATTAATGCTCGTCGACTGCCTACCTAGGTGGCATTAGTCCAATCAGCAATGTGATCTACGGGTTTCATTCGAAGAGTTTAACGTAAATTGTGATTATTTTTAACATTGAATCTATGCCGTTTTTTATGAGTCTGTATAATGCATTGCTTTATAAGCTAATAAAAAATCAAAATGATTAAAATCGGTAAAAGCTGTGACCTAAATGTCGTTAAAAGTGTTGAATTTGGTTTTTATGTCGATGCGGGTGAGTTTGGAGAGGTTTTATTGCCGACGAAACATGCGCCTAATGACTGTCAGGTTGGTGATGAACTGTCTGTGTTTTTATACTTAGACTCAGATGATCGTCCCATTGCGACAACACAAAAACCAAAAGTACAAGTCGATGAAGTGGCTTACCTAGAATGCGTTGATATAAACAAAGCCGGCGCTTTTTTAGATTGGGGCTTAGATAAAGATTTAATGGTGCCTTATTCAGAGCAACATAAACCCTTTGAATTGGGTAAGTCCTATATTGTTACGGTGTATGCAGGTGAGCATGATGGGCGTTTAGTGGCGTCTTCTAAAGTTGATAAATACATTGAAGATTTGGATGATGATCAGTTGTTTACGCCGCAACAGCAAGTCGATTTGATTATAGCCAACTCAACTGAATTAGGCTTTAAAGCCATTATTAATAATACCCATTGGGGCGTGCTTTATGAAAATGAAGTGTTTCAACGATTAAGTTTTGGGCAAAGCAAAAAAGGTTTTATTAAGCGCATACGCGAAGATGGAAAAATTGATTTAAGCTTGCAAGGCGGTAAAGAAACACGTGATAAATATGCCAAAATTATTCTTATTTATTTGCAAAAACAAGATGGTTTTGCAGCGGTGCATGATAAATCAGACCCTCGTTTAATCTCTAATTTATTCGGCATGAGTAAAAAGGCATTTAAAAAAGCGATTGGGGGCTTATATAAAGAGCGTGTCATCAGTATTGATAAAGACGGCATTCGTCTTATTCAATAGCAAAAATCATTAGCTTCTCTCCTTTTCTTCAAAAATTAGAGAAAAAGAATCATTAATTTTAGGAAACAAAATGTCAGATAGTAAATTTTCGACGACTGAACAACAGGCGTCATATGGTATTGGTATGCAAATGGGTCAGCAACTAGTTGCTGCATTTCAAGGCGTAGAGTTAGACGCAGCACAACAAGGCATTATTGATGGTTTTCAAAACAACAAGCCTCAAATTGATGAAACAACGGTACGTGATGCTTTTACAGCCATTCAAAAAAACATTGAAGATTCAGAAGCGGAAAATGCAGGGCAGTATGCCAAAGACGGTGAGGCTTACTTAACCGAAAATGCAAAACGTGATGAGATAACCGTTACTGAGTCTGGTTTACAATATGAAATAATGACTCAAGGTGATGGTGACATCCCTACGGCGACCAGTACTGTTAGTACGCATTATCGAGGCACACTCATTAACGGTGAAGAATTTGATAGCTCTTACAGTCGTAATGAACCTACCGAATTTCCGGTCAATGGCGTCATTAAAGGCTGGACTGAAGCATTACAATTAATGCCTGTTGGTTCTAAATGGAAGTTACATATTCCATATGAACTAGCTTATGGCGCACAAGGCGCTGGCGGTTCTATCGGCCCTTATCAAGCACTTGTCTTTGAACTTGAATTGTTAGCCATTAAATAAGCAATGAAATAAATGAGTTAAATGTCGGATATTGAATCCCCATGCATTAGAAATTGTTGTTTAGATGAAAATGACATTTGCATGGGATGTTTTCGCCATATTAATGAAATCATGCAGTGGTCTGCGGCCGATAAAGACTTAAAAACAAAAATATTAAAAATAGCAAAGCAACGAAAAAACATAAAAACTCAAAGGAGACACCATGATTTTTAAACAATTGTTTGAAACCGATTCTTCAACCTATACCTATCTTATCGCCGACCCCGATTCGGGTGATGCCATTCTCATTGACCCTGTTTTAGAAACAGTAGAACGAGATTTACAGCTATTAAAAGACCTTAATCTTACTTTAACAGCCACTTTAGAAACACATGTTCATGCAGACCATTTAACGGGTGCGCGGGTTTTAAAGGCGGCAACACAATGTCAAACAGCATATCCAGCGATGGTACAGTCATCTTGCATTGATATTGGTATTCGTGAAGGCGAAGCCTTTAAAGTAGGTAATATCGAAATCAACCCCTTATTTACTCCAGGTCATACTGACCACCATCATGCTTTTATTATTGATAGCCCAATTCAAAAACTGTTGTTTACAGGCGATGCCTTATTAATTGAAGCCTGTGGTCGTACTGATTTTCAATCCGGTGATGCAGGAGCCTTATATAACAGTATTCATAATAAATTCTTTTCTTTACCTAGCGAAACTTTGGTTTATCCAGGGCATGATTATGAAGGGCGTTTTGTGACAACCATTGCACAAGAAATGAAAAGAAACCCACGTTTGGGTGGTGGTAAAAGTAAAGATGAATTTATAAAAATCATGGATAGTTTAGATTTACCTTATCCTAAAAAGATAGATTTTGCCGTGCCTGGCAACTTAATTTGTGGTGATTGCCCAGATAACGTGCCTGATAGTGTTAAGGGCGCTTGCCCATTTCATGATCAAGGTTAACTTTTCGACAGTGCTGGGTAAGTTTCATTGAAACAAAAAACCGCTTAATTCAGCTATATAAGTTGAAACTTCAGCAAATTGAATAATAAGAACTAAACTACCTTATTCTAACTCAATAATTCAGTATATTGTTTGAGCTAGGGTAAGAGGGAAACCACTCAGTTATTGATAATAATCAACTCTAATAATAAATAAGGAAGGAAGGTTCATATGAAAAAAATAATCATGACGTTATGTGTAACGTTAAGCATGGTAACTGTTACTGCTTCAGCTCAATGGGGCAGTATGCCATTTGGTGGTTCTGGCTCCAGCATGAGTCCCTTTGGTGGATCTGGCTCCAATATGATGCCTTTTGGTGGAGGATCAGGTTCTAATATGATGCCTTGGGGC
>CAYZQE010000119.1:4231-5584 GCA_964480635.1 uncultured Gammaproteobacteria bacterium
CTCCAATATGATGCCTTTTGGTGGAGGATCAGGTTCTAATATGATGCCTTGGGGCGGTGGCTCTTCGCAATATCAAGCACCTCAATCCAATGGTTTTAGTAATATGATGCCTTGGGGCAATAATTCTCAACAATATAGAGCGCCTCAATCTAATGGGTTTAGTAACATGATGCCTTGGGGCGGTGGCTCTCAGCAATATCAAGCACCTCAGTCAAATGGATTTAGTAACATGATGCCTTTTGGTGGGGGAACAGGTTCTAATATGATGCCATGGGGCAGTGGTTCTCAACAATATAGAGCGCCTCAATCTAATGGGTTTAGTAATATGATGCCTTTTGGCGGTATGTCACAGCCTCAGTATGGCCAGTCGCAATCACCCTTTATGATGCCAGGCATGGACCAAGGTATTCGTAGCATGATGCAACCCGGTAAAATTATGGCAGAAGAAGCAACACCCGGTATGTATATGAAACCAACTTGGCGTTAAATTTTTTGTTTAACTCTGTTAGGGCTAGAATGGTAAAATCAACATAGGAAAAACCTGATACCTTTTCGCATATGTTGGGGGCAATCCTGTTAATTTTATTGATCCCTGGGGGTTGGCAGTTGGGGATGCTTGGGATTTACCAGCTAATTTTAATCGTGCTAAAGAAATTGCCCGTCAAGAATTAAATAATAGACCTAATGGGCATAATGACATTAGAGATGCAAAACGGCATTCTGAGTGGATGAGAAGAACTACTGAGGATACTAATAGATTCACTGCTTGGGTAGCAGGAACAGGTCATGAAATTGATGGATTATTAAGTGGCCAGCCTTTAAATGAAGCTTTGATGGATTTACATAATAATTCAGTTGGACGAGATGCAGGTGCTAACAATTTACCTGTGAACCCTAATGATCTGTGGACTTTACCGCAGAAAGATAAGCAGTATAATCCGTACTCTAGAGAGTGTAATTAATTGTGCAAATTAATAATAAATTATTTTTTTATTTCTTTATTATTATCTTAGTTTCTTCATGCAATTCAAATAATGGTGACGTTGTAGTAATAAATAAATCGAATGACGAAATAAAAAAGATTGAGATTTTTATTTCAGACCAAATAATTATTTTTGAAAATATTTTAACAAATAAGGTTGTTTCAAGTTCATATAAAATCACAAAAGATAGTCATTTTGATATTAATGTTGATTTAACGTCAGGAATACACCTTGAAAAAAAAACAGGCTATATAACAACAGGCTTTGACTTTAAACATGAAATTATAATTACAGACAATGAAATAAAAGTATTAGTCCTGTCCCTAGAATAACTCAATCACAAAAGTAACAAAAGGGGACGCTACCCTTT
>CAYZQE010000120.1:0-5454 GCA_964480635.1 uncultured Gammaproteobacteria bacterium
CTGCAAAAACATGTCAAGTTTTTTTTGGACTTTATTTTAGGCGCGAGTAGTTACGATTTAACTAAATAAAACCAATTGCTCTCTTAATCATTTAATTTACCTACAAAGGTGAAAACTAATCGTAAGAGCCCAATTTTGTTGACCATAATGACTGCCTTTGTTAAAATCAATGCATGTTAAGAAACAAACCCATAGTTTACGAAGGTATACACAACGACAAGTTCGGTGGTATGACCCAATTAGGTCAAATCATTAAAGATGCTTGGGCGTTCCGCATAATTGAAGAAACTGAAACGTGTGAAGGTTGGCCGTTACACAAAATAGAAGCCATTTGGGATAAGGTGCATGAGGCCAAGCATAAAGCAGGCCCCTCAGTGTCTTTTTGGCCAAAAGAGGTTCAAGAGCGGCATGCACGTATTCATCAAGAAGCTGTGGTCGTTGCACGAGAGAAAGGCTGGAGTCCAAACTCCGATATTGTTGACGAATCTTAGTGTTTCAATTAAAAAAAGTTTGAGGCTTTAAATACCTCATTTTATAATTTTTTGATTGCTTTTCTGATTAAATTAAAGCGCAGTGAAGAGTGTTACTAAACGAATTAATGAGCAGACAGCTTTATAAGTTGCTCTAATTCGGTGATCTTAATTTTCCCTCGCGATAAAGATAAAATTTTCTGATACTTTAAATCTTGTAAAACACGAGTGACTACCTCTCTTGCTGTGCCTACTTCTGCTGCAATATCTTGGTGAGTAATTGATAATGTTGATCCGTTAAGAGCTTGTTTACGGCATAAGAATTTAGCAATTCGCCTGTCTATTCGCTGAAAGGCCACTTCTTCAACAACAGTAATAACATCGGTTAGGCGTTGCGCGACTAAACCAAAGATAAATTGTTGCCATTCTTTAGATTGTACGATCCATTCTCGAACGAATACTTCTGGTAAAACAACTATTTGAGAGTCTATTGCTGTTTTAGCGATGGCAGGGAATTTTTTACCACCAAGAATAGTTGATGCCGTTAAAATACAAGATTCTTCATCTTCAATATGATAAAGCGTAATTTCTTTACCCGACTCACTGACTTTATAAACTCTAATTAATCCAGATATTAGTAAAGGTAGGTCTGCGCTTATTTGGCCGTCATCACAAAGAATAGTGTTGGCGGGAACAGAAACTAATTGGCAGTGAGACTGTAGTTTATTTAAGAGGTGAGCATCATTATTAAAAAAAGGAAAAGCGCGTTGAAATTGAGCTAATTGCAGAGCGTTAAGCATGGGAGTGATTTATTTTCATGTTAATTAACTGTTATAAAATAAACCCAACCACAACATCTCTGTCCTCAGCGACAAGGATATTAAATGTTCTGCAAGCGGCGTGATTAGCCATTACCTCTAAACCAATTTGATGCTTCCCAAAAAAAGCATAGATTTCAGGCGTAGGAAATATTTGTTTAGCGCCTGTGCCTAGCAAGACCACTTGAGGGTTTAGCTCTAAAATTTGTTGGCAATGTTCTGTTGTAAAATCGTCTAATGAGTGTACTGGCCATTCTGTGAGTGTTGTCGGAGAGAGCAAAAAACTATTTTTATATTGTTTTTCGGACACGCTGATCGAATCATCCTCATAAGCGTTTATGGAATATAAGTGTGACGGACTGTTTTCGGCTAGAGGCATCTGTCAATTTTAAATGATATAAGATAGGTAAGGAAGCATTGATTCAGGCAGATACTCCTTTATGGAGCCAATAACAGTTGAAGCTATGGGCTGCTTATTAGATTAAAAGGCAATATATTTAGTTTAAAATTGCAGCTCTTGGCGATAGAACCCTTGACAGTTTAGAGCCCGATGACTATGGTTGTTTGCTTTAATTTACTACACGATAGCGCTTACCTTGAACGACGATTTCCCTAGAATAAAACGACTCCCTCCTTACGTCTTTAATATAGTCGGTGACTTAAAAGCAGAAGCGAGGGCAAGAGGCGAAGATATTATTGATTTTGGCATGGGAAACCCCGACCAAGCAACCCCCCAGCATATTGTTGATAAGCTGTGTGAAGCCGCGCAGCGTGGTGATACGCATCGTTATTCATTATCGCGTGGCATCCCACGTTTAAGGCAAGCTATTTGCAATTGGTACAAGCGTAAATACGATGTAGATTTAGATCCTGAATCAGAAGCGATTGTTACCATAGGCTCTAAAGAGGGTTTAGCGCATTTGGCATTAGCAACTGTAGGGCCAGGTGATGCGGTTTTAGTGCCCAACCCATCCTATCCCATACATCCTTATGGCTTTGTTATTGCTGGGGCAGATATTCGCCACGTACCCTTTACGCCCGATGAAGATTTTTTTGAAGGCTTAGTGAAAGCGATTAAAGACAGTTGGCCTAAACCCAAAATGCTGGTGCTTAACTTTCCGGGTAACCCTACAGCGCAATGTGTTGAACTTGATTTTTTTGAAAAAGTGGTCGCTATCGCTAAAGAGCATCAAATTTGGGTAGTACACGATATAGCGTATGCAGAGATTGTATTTGATGGTTATAAAGCCCCGTCAATTTTACAAGTAGAAGGCGCTAAAGACGTTGCTGTTGAATTTTATTCACTCTCTAAAACATACAATATGCCCGGTTGGCGTGTTGGTTTTATGTGTGGCAATAAAAAGCTTGTCAGTGCATTACAGCGCATGAAATCGTATATGGATTATGGCATGTTTACCCCCATTCAGGTCGCGGCAGTACATGCCTTAGAAAGTGATCAAACGGTTGTTGCAGAAATTCGCGACATGTATCAAGCCAGACGCGATGTACTTTGCAGTGGTTTGCATTCGATTGGTTGGATGGTTGATATCCCTAAGGCAACGATGTTTGTTTGGGCTAAAATCCCCGATCAATATGTTGATATGGGCTCTATTGAGTTTTCAAAATTATTACTCACTGATGCAAAAGTTGCGGTGTCACCCGGCATAGGGTTTGGTGATTATGGTGATGGCTATGTGCGTTTTAGTTTAATTGAAAATGAGCACAGAACCCGCCAAGCCATTCGCGGCTTACGTGATATGAACATGTTCAGTAAAGAAGCTGAATAAACAAGACAAAAAATATTTCTTCTAATTGAAGAAGCAATATTCTAACTCTTTCTCCCATAAGGATGCTCTGATTAAGTCTAAAATAATTGGACTTAATCAGAGCATATAAGGAGAAGGTGAATAAATTTAAACAATTAATTCTTCGGAGAAATACTTTGAAACCAGTCAATATCGGTTTATTAGGTGCGGGCACAGTAGGTGGTGGCACAGCACGTGTTTTATTAGAAAATGCATCAGAAATTGCACGTCGAGCAGGGCGCGATATTAAAGTCATTCATGCGGCAGCGCATGGTTTAGCGGCAGGTGAAAAACCAGAAGGCTTTGCTGACGTTATGATGACTGAAGATGCCTTTGACGTGGTTAACAACCCAGATGTTGATATTATTGTAGAGCTAATCGGTGGCTATAGCCCCGCTAAAGAGCTTGTGATGCAAGCGATAGAAAATGGCAAGCATGTGGTGACAGCCAATAAAGCATTGATTGCAATACACGGCACTGAGATTTTTGCAGCGGCACAAGCTAAAGGCGTTGTAGTCGCTTTCGAAGCTGCCGTTGCAGGTGGTATCCCCATTATTAAAGCACTTCGTGAAGGTCTTTCAGCTAATCGCATTGAATGGATTGCAGGCATTATTAACGGCACAGGCAACTTTATATTGACTGAAATGCGCGATAAAGGCCGTGATTTTGCAGACGTATTAGCGGAGGCTCAAGCGCTTGGTTATGCAGAAGCAGACCCAGAATTTGATGTTGAAGGCATAGATGCAGCGCATAAGTTGTGTATTTTATCGTCTTTAGCGTTTGGTGAGCCATTACAGTTTGATAAGGTATATACCGAAGGCATAAGCAAAATCAGTCAAGAAGATGTGACGTTTGCAGAAGAGCTAGGCTATCGCATTAAGCACTTAGGAATAACACGCCAAACAAAAAATGGAATTGAAATGCGCGTTCATCCTACGTTAATACCTGAAAAACGTTTAATTGCGAATGTTGATGGCGTGATGAATGCAGTATTAATACAAGCAGATAGACTGGGGCCATCATTATACTATGGTGCAGGTGCAGGTGCTGACCCAACCGCTTCAGCCGTGGTTGCTGATATTGTTGATGTGACACGCTCATTAACCACTGACCCTGATAATCGAGTACCTCATTTAGCATTTCAAGTGAATGAGATTAATAGCACTCGAATTTTAGACATGGAAGAGGTTGAAACGGCTTATTACCTACGTCTACAAGTAGAGGATAAACCAGGTGTGATGGCGGATATTACTAAAATCATGGCAGATCAATCTATTTCAATTGAAGCGATTATTCAAAAAGAGCCCGAAGCGGATAAAGAAACGGCAATGATTATCATGTTGACGCAAACAATTGTAGAAGCAAAAATGAACCAAGCTATTCGTGATATCGAAGCGTTGGGTGAAGTACTGAGTGAGGTGACTCGCATTCGTGTGGAGACCTTAGGCTAATGCCTGAGGCATTAGCAAACTGTCCAGAATGCAGTTCCATCTACACTTATATTGATGGCATAGAAGCGATGACACTTAAGTCACAATTTGTTAAGTTAATAAAGTGCTAAAATCGTTTACCTGATTAGTAATGTAAATAATACACAAAAAAATTGCTACTACTTGTTTTTATAGCAACTAAAATTCTAACAATAAAAAAGTCTTGGAGACATTATGTTTGACACAGTAGCAGCGTTTTTTCAATCGGGTGGTGCATTTATGTATCCGATTTTACTTGTTTTAGCGATTGGCTGTGCCATGTCTTTAGAGCGTTATATCTATTTAACTAAAGAAGCGATGCAAAATAGAAAAGTGGTTAAAGCGGTGATGCCTTTGCTGCAAGCTTTAGAAATAAAGAAGGCATTAGCAGAAGTAAGTGATTCTAAGGTCGCCACAGCAAGATTATTAAAAGAAGGTTTGATGGGCTTAAAGCTAGCCAATAGAAAACAAGACATAGAAGCCTCAATGGAAGAGACCATTATGGAAATCACACCGCGATTAGAAAAGCGTACTCATTATCTGGCTTTATTTGCAAACATAGCGACCTTATTAGGCCTTCTCGGTACGATTATTGGTTTAATTAAAGCCTTTACCGCTGTTGCTCAAGTAGACCCATCGTTAAAGGCTGAAATATTATCAGGTAGTATTTCTGTCGCGATGAATACCACTGCATTTGGGTTAATAGCCGCTATACCACTGCTCATTTTCCATTCTGTTTTACAAACCAAAACCACAGAGATAATTGATAGCCTAGAAATGGCTGCGGTTAAATTTGCCAACCAACTACAACGATTTAAGGCGAAAACTACGGCTGAGAGATAGTCATGCGTAATCGCTTAAAGCGTGACAAAGTGGCAGTCGATATTGATAT
>CAYZQE010000121.1:0-5406 GCA_964480635.1 uncultured Gammaproteobacteria bacterium
TAGATTGCGACGGCATTGCTGTCGTGTTGGTTGCTTTTTTCTCGTTTTAGGGTGAGCTCTTGTTTGGGTTGAATTTGACTAAAGAGCTCTTCGCCCTGATAAAATTGCAACCCTGCCACTGGTGTATTTAGCAAGAGTAAGTTTCGGGGCTGCGGCTTTTGTTTTGCTTGCACCAATGAAAACTGTGTTCCTGCGAATAGAGCTATGCACGCTTGAATTAAATGTCTTCTGTTCATCGTTTATTTACCATCCATTTTAAAGTTTTCTCCCTGAGCTTACTCTTATTGGTAGCTCACTAGATGAGCCACATTCAATTTATTTTAGTTTTTTTGCAAGAACTGGTTTTTAAATAGCCGTATCCAACCTCAAAACCTCATTCCATTCACTGGTAATAGTCGTAGCATCTGCACGAGTGGCTCCTTCAACATCATCAGCCACCGAGCCTACATACAAAAACCCTGTGATTTGTTCGTTAAAATCTAAGCCTAGTGCTTCTTTAACAGATTCATCATAGGCGTTATCACCTGTTAGCCAACACGCGCCAAAACCTAAAGCATGGCACGCTTGCATAATGTTTTGAGCGGCACAGCCCGCACTGAGTTGCTGTTCTATCTTTGGGATTTTAAGGTTCTCGGTTAGCTGACAAACAACAACAATAATCAATGGTGAGCGTAAAGGCTTGCTATATTGTTTTTTAAAGTAAGCATCACCCGCATTGGGGTCACGCTGTCTAATTGCTTGCTCAAATACTTGGGCTAATTGCAAACGCGCATCATTTTGAATGGTTAAAAAACGAAATGGCTGCAAACCGCCATGGTCTGGTACGCTCATAGCCGCTTGTAATATCTGCTTAAGTTGTGTTTTATCTGGTGCAGGGTCAACTAATAATTTAGCAGGAATTGAACTCCTAGAGTTTAAACTATCTAAAGCTTCCATATAATCGTATTTTTAATGTGTAAAGGACAAATTATAATGAAATTACATAAACAGTTTCTAACCTTTTTTCAAATCTTTTTGTTATTAGCTGTCAG
Organism: uncultured Gammaproteobacteria bacterium; assembly: GCA_964480635.1. Lineage (GTDB taxonomy): Bacteria > Pseudomonadota > Gammaproteobacteria > CAYZQE01. Next base: position 1,032 of record CAYZQE010000121.1, read on the forward strand.
CCAATCACTCCAAGCCTCCGCTCTTGAAAACCACCCATCACCCTATTTAAGAATGCACCAAACAGACCCCGTTAAATGGCAAACTTGGGGGCCAAAAGTTTTGCAACAAGCTAAAGCCGAAAACAAACTCATTTTTATTTCAATTGGCTATTTTTCATGTCATTGGTGTCATGTCATGCAAAAAGAAAGTTATTCTCAGACTGATATTGGAGAGATTTTAAACCAACATTTTATCCCCGTAAAAGTAGACCGTGAATTACGTCCCGAGCTTGATCGTCGCATGATTCAGTTTGTAGAATCAGTGAGGGGGCAATCAGGTTGGCCTTTAAATGTCTTTATTACGCCCGATGGTTACCCCATTACTGGCTTTACCTATTTACCAAGAAATGATTTTAAAAATGTATTGGAAGGCCTTAGCACACAATGGTCTAACGACTATAAAGAACTATCCGTTGTTGCCAAAGATTATTTTTTAGACAGTGAAAAATCAGAAAAAAAATCATCCCTTTTAAGCTTGCCTGACGAGCATTTTAGTAAAGTCGTCGATGCTTTTGTCTCACAAGCTATGTTGATTGGCGATGATCTACAAGGTGGTTTTGGTACTACCAATAAATTCCCTTCTTATCCGCACATTAGTTCATTATTAAAAGCCATTCAATCTAACCCCGATATTGACCCTGACGTTATTGAATTTTTTCATCTAACACTAGACGCTATGGCAACAAAGCACATGATGGATCATGTTGGTTTTGGGTTTTATCGCTATGTGGTAGACCCAGACTGGCAAACACCACATTTTGAAAAAATGCTGTATGACAATGCTCAACTCGCCAGTTTATATTTTGATGCACACACATTATCGCCTGACAAAGGCTATGCCGACATCGCTTTGCGCACCTTGCAATTTATGAACGAATTTATGGCTAATGGCCAAGGTGGCTTTAATGCAAGTTTGTCTGCCGTTGACATTCATAACATAGAGGGAGGTGCCTACTATTACGATGCTATCGAATTCAAAAAGGCATTATTGCCTGATGATTACGCGGCCATTAAAGCAGCTTGGGTTTTTAGGGATGAAGAAACACTTATTCAAACCCAGCCTCTGATGGGACTTGGTGCAAGCCTTGACAGTGCAGTACAAATGGCTCGTATTCATCATGCTATAAAAGCCATACCAAAAGACCCGATGCCTATTGATACTAAAGCATTGGCTAGTTGGAATGCATTGACTCTAAAGGCATGGGTTAGGGCTAGTGAACACACGAAAAATAAAGATATTCAGCAACAAACAAAAGAAATTTATTCTTATTTGATTCAAAACTTTATTGCCAATGGAACGGTCATTAAATTTGCCGGGCAGCGCGATGCCGCTGAAACCACTTTAGAAGATTATGCACAACTGGCTCATGCCATTCAGCTATACGCCAATTATAGCCATGATGAACAGGCTGCAAAATTTGCTAAAACCTTAACCGAGTTAGCCTTTAAAAAATATTACAAAAATAAGCATTGGCTCAGAAATGTCGAAAGCTTAATCCCTGGTGACAAAGGTGAATTAGTGATTCAAGATGCCGTTTTTGAGTCTCCCGTTACGCTGCTATTAGAGACTGTATTTTTGATGAAAAACCCTGACCCCGAAATAAAAACATTGGCAATCGAATTGCTACGCAGGCTTACGCCTGATATTTTGGATGCACCCTATTTTTACAGCTCTTTAATTATGTTGCGGCAGCAGCACTTAAGCATAAAAAACTAAGGTTTGGTCATCTTTAGTTTTTACTTCACTCTACTAAATCGAACTAAAGAAGTAACTTTTTAAAAGCGTCTGCGGGTATGGCTTTGCTAATATAGTAACCTTGGCCATAGTCACACCCTTGTTGTTTTAAATAGTTAAACTGGCTTTTGGTTTCAATGCCTTCTGCCACTACTTGAATGTTTAAGCTATGAGCCATGGCTATGGTCGCATTTGCTAATTCTTTATCTCGCTCATCAATGTCTAAATCGGCTATAAAACTACGGTCTATCTTTAGCCTTGTAAAAGGGTATTGTCGCAAATAACTCAGCGATGAATAACCTGTTCCAAAATCATCCATCGACAAAACAACCTTTAATGAGGTGAGCTGCTTAAATAAGTCGATTACAACCGTGGTATCCTTAAACAAAACACCTTCCGTAATTTCAATTTCTAGCGCATTTCCATCTAGTTGATGTTGGTCTAAAGTCATTTCAACATCATGAACTAAGTTATTAGATCGAAATTGCTGTGGTGAAAAGTTAACAGCAACAGAAAAACTAGGGCTGCCATTTTTACGAACTGTTGCAGCAAATTGCATGGATTGCTCAAGCACAAATTGACCGATATCATAAATCAAACTACTTTGCTCAACGATGGGGATAAACTCACTGGGCGAAACACTTCCTAGGTTTTTATTCTTCCAGCGTATCAACGCCTCCGCTGAGTTTATTTTACCCGTTTTAAAGTTTAACTTGGGTTGAAACAACACTTCAAATTCACCACGCTCTAGTGAGCCGACTAAATTCTCTTCAATTTCTAAACGGCGCTCCATTGCTTGGTTTAATTCATCGGTATAATAGGAATAAATATTTCGCCCTGAATTTTTTGCATTGTACATAGCAGAATCTGCTGTTTTTAGTAGCGCTTCTGGGCTATCACCATCATTAGGGTAAAACGAAATGCCAATGCTAGCACTGACTAAAAGGTCTCGTCCTTCAAGGCGAAATGCATTGCTCAATTGAGTCAATATTTTATTAGTGACCGCTTGAATATTCAATATATCGGCGCCACGCTCAATAATAACAATAAATTCATCCCCGCCTAATCGCCCAACACTATCTTCTTCACGGATCAGGCCCGTTAATCGTTTACTAACTTCAATTAATAGCTTGTCACCTGTATCGTGCCCAAGGCTATCATTGACCTTTTTAAAGTCATCTAAGTCTAAAAACAATACCGCTATAACATCTTTATTTCGTCGTGCTTTTTTAATTAACACTTGTAATCGGTCTAAAATAAGCTGTCGATTGGGCAAGCCCGTTAAGGTGTCATGAAAGGCTTGATGAATGATTTTTTTCTCTATTTTTTCGCGCTCTATAATCTCAAGGCTTAGCGATTGGTTTGATAAGGTCAGTTGCTGAGTCCGTTCAAACACTTTTTTGTCGAGCGATGCCGCTAGTTGCTTTAAATCTCTTGATTGAATATCTAAGGCTGCGGATAACCTAGATTTTTTATGTAATTGATAAATAAACAATAGGAAAATACCAACGATCATAAAACCACTAAACACTAAGGTATAAAAAATGCTATTTCGTAATTGAGTTTTATGCCCAATACGCTTTTCATTGTTTTTTCTAAGCAATAAATCGGTATCTAAACGCATCTGGCTTAATAACTCTGCTTGTTTTTTTAATACTAAAATTATCTTATTTCGCTTATCAAAGTCCCCAGCTTTCAAACCCTCTAAAGCTTTTTCTATACCTGATAATTCTATAATAAACGTTTTTATAATAGGTTTGATATTTGAAATAGTGATAAGAGCCGTCGCCTCTTTTGATTCAATAATCAATGGCAAGCGGCTCCAATACACTTCAAAGCGCAGCATCATGTCATTATGTTTTACCTTATCAATCTCATAAACAAAATGAGTGATGGCACGGCGAAACAGAAGGTTTTCATTATAAGGCTCGTAAATAACTCGAAAATTAGCGGTGTTTTCACGCGAAACAATAGCCTCTTTATCAAATTCTGCATCTAAGCTTTGAATAATGTAATAAAACAATAAGCTAATGAAGAATACAACGCCGAGTGTCAGCACATTGACTGAGGGCTTTTTCATTATTTAAGTTCGATACGCTTCAACTGCCAAATCCATCGGTTATTAATATGAGGCAAATTTAACTCGGGGTTATCACTAAGCGGATAAATAATCCATAACGGTCCTTTATTGCGTATTTTCATGTAATTCCCATTATGTTTATACGCAATTAACACTGAATATTTTGATAGATCAGAGAGTGGAATATCGACAGAATAATCATTGATGGCAAAGGCCTTCAATGAGCTTGTCTTTATCTGATGGTTCTTTATCAAGGTACTTAACAAAACACCTTCAAAGGTTTGCATGCCTTCTGTCCAGTGCGTTGTTGTTTTTATCGTGTGATGCGGCAAAGCCTCTAACTGTTTAATAGAAAAATCAGCCGTAACAGTATCGCTGCTAATGGTTAGCACAACAGGCTCTTTTGCATGAGCCGTTGCCCCTATATTTAAAATAAAAAAAATACACAGCCAAAAAATACGAAGCGTCATGAGGTCATTCCTAAAAAAATTATCACCTTAACTATAGACAATATTTATATA
>CAYZQE010000122.1:0-2572 GCA_964480635.1 uncultured Gammaproteobacteria bacterium
AAAAAAGGCCTAGAGATTTCTCTAAGCCTTTATTGTATGGTGCCGGCACCATGAATCGAACACGGGACCTACTGATTACAAGTCAGTTGCTCTACCAGCTGAGCTATACCGGCTTTCTTAATTAAAAGCTTCTTCAAATGACAGTTGCCATTTGAAGAAGCGCGATTTTAGAGGGTTTAATACTGAATCGCAAGTATTAAAAAGCTAACTTTCACAATTTCTTTCTATTTGAGAAACGTTTAGGTTATTCATTTGCTGTGCGCTGACTTGAGATTGGTTTTCAGCATCGGTGAGTGCGTAATCAATCCAGTAAATTGTTTTCTTTCTATAACGCGCTTCTGACTTTGCTTGGTAATTGAGTTTAGCTAAGGTTTTAATACGTTGTTCTGCATTTTTCTTTAATCCGTAGACGCCAAGAGACAGTGAATGTTTTTTGCCAGGTTCGTTGAGCAGCATGTAATCTTTAACCCCTTTATTCGCTAGTGTTTCGGCTATAGCCACGACATCATTACGACTGGGTAAGCTAGGCAGGTAAACAAGCATCCCTATGTAGTGGTTTTCGACAATGGATCTTTGTTGAAAACCAATGCTTTCTTCCTCAAAAAAGAGGCTGGCTTGATGCAAGGTATCTGCATTTTGAAAAGGCCCTGCAGTAAAGCATTGCGTCGCTGTTCTTGTGCTTGCCTCGGCAGCAATAGTTTTATTGTCGTCTATTGTTGATGCTGTTTCAGCGGTAAATTTAGCTAACCAAGCCTTGAGGTCTAATGATGGCTCTTCTGGCGTCTTTTGCTTAGCTTTAACGGTGTCTTCATTAAGGAATGTATTGGCAATGGGTTGCGGTTTATTTAACTCTTTTAATAACACGAGTTGAGGGATTGATTCATCAATTTTGAAATTAATGTTGTTATCTTTGGGTTCACGTAAGGCATTAACGGAAAAAAAGGCACCATTAAGTAAAAATAACATGAGGAAAAATAGTCGCATATATTTTATTTAGGGTCAGTATCGTGTCGAAAGACCTAATAATACTAAATTTTCTATTTGTTGAATATCTAAGATATTTTTTTGTACGTTGTCATCAATATTTTGAATAAATGATACGACCTGTTGAGCATCGCCACCAGTGACTATAATTTGGCATGGCGATTTAAGGTGACTTAACCATTGAGGCAAAATGTTATTAACGGCGTCTAAGTCATATTGCCCTTGGCTTAAACATATACATTGCTGTGTGGATTCACCAAATAACCGCGTGTTATTGTTACAGTTTGTTTGGCTTAGCGCAAAACGTTGAAACAATTCAGCTTCTTTCTTTTTAGAACGCGAGATAATGACGCCGCCCAGATGCTCACCTTGAGCCAAAACCACATCCATTTTTATCCACGAGCCTGCATCAATCACAATTCGATTGGTTTCAATATTTTGCGTCGCAATCATGGCTAACCAACGGTCTACACCAAGTTGTTGAGTGACAGTGTACGCATTTTTTAAGTCACCATAATTCGATTCAGTTTGCGCTATGGATATAGGTTTTGTGAAATGCTGGGTAAGGATAGATTTTATAAGCAGCAAAGTGTTTTGGTCAGACACGGAGCTTAAAATAACAGCTGATGTGCTTGGTAGGGACTTAATAAATAATCTCAATGATTGTTCAAACTGAGGTTCATTAATTAAAAACACATCTAGTTTTTTATTAAACAGACATTTTAAAGCCGTATTGCCGCAATCAAGTAATAACATGTTGCTCCATAACAATACTGCCCGTTGAGTACGTTTTTAAGCCAGATTTAGTGTTGATTAATAATTGACCGTATTGGTTAATGCCTTGGCAAATACCCATTGTTATCGTTTTACTATGCTTAAATTGAATGGGTTTTAAGTGATATAAATGAACCGCGTTAAACGCGTCGATGAGATGCAAGTCATCTTGTTGCATAATGTTATAAATGGCGCTTAAGCATTTAATTAATAAGGGTGTTCGGTTGATATCGCTGGTTTTCTTTAGTGAAATAAAGTTGTCGTTTTTTGTATACGGCATATTAACGTTTAAACCAACACCAATAACCACCATGACGCTGTTATTTTGAGTGATCGATTCAACCAAAATACCGCCTACCTTTTTACCAAGGTGAAAAATATCATTAGGCCACTTTAATGTGATGTCAGTAAAACCTGAAGAGGAGATAACATTTTTAATGGCTAAACCAACTTTAATGGGCAGCAAAGCGAGGGTTTGTTTGGGCGTTACTTGTAGTGCAATAGAAAATAACAAGTTATCAGCTGCACTTGCTGTCCAATCATTTTGGCGCTGTCCACGGCCTTGGCTTTGGCTTTCTGTAATCGCAATGCTAAAGGGGTGTTTATATTGCAATAAATCGCTGTTGGTAGAGCCTGTCTTATCAGTGTAATGCCAAGTGAAGTTTTGTTTTAGCTGAGACTCAACTTCAGACTTAACCGTATCAATATCAATTAAGGGCATTAGGCCAAGCTGTAGTGAGTTTGTTGGTGTCTGTTGTCGTGTTGGTGAGTACAGCAATATTGCTTTCAGGTTTTGTTAAGGTCACGTCAAAGC
>CAYZQE010000122.1:2672-5341 GCA_964480635.1 uncultured Gammaproteobacteria bacterium
TCTAAGACGGGAAGCTCATCAACACTGTGTAACATGCTGTTAAACAACTCAGAGTATGATTGATTGAGAAGTTGCTCCATTTTTAATTGAATAGTGTCGTCATTAAAGCCACCATTGCCGGCTAAATAATCTTGCCAGAGTAAACGCATTACATCATCTAAAGCATATTTGTTATTGCTGTCTTTGCGAATGGTTAGGTCAAGGCATAATGCAACTAGCGTGCCTTTGGCATAGTAACTAATAATGGCATTTTGCGCATTTTCATCTTGTTTATAAAACTTAGTCCAAGCATTGAAGCTTGACTCTGCAATGCTTTGTTTAAAGCGACCTTGGGTTTTTAAAACGCGAGTGATGGTTTGGGCAAGCAATTCGTAATAAGACTCTTCACTAATTAAGCCAGTACGCACTAAAGCTAAATCATCATAATATGAGGTGATGCCTTCAAAAGCCCATAGCAAAGGGGTGTACGTTTCGGTGCTTAAGTCAGATTCTAAATAAACCGCAGGGGTCATGCGTTTGACATTCCAAGTATGAAAGTATTCATGGCTGCATAAGCCTAAAAACTGACGATAATCATCATTAACATCAGCTTGGTTTAGTTGTGGCAAGTCTTTACGGCTAACCAGTAAGCTAGTGCTGGCACGGTGTTCTAGGCCACCATAGCCGTCACCAACCACCATAATTAAAAACACATAATGCGAAACGGGTGCAGGCTCACCAAAGAAGTGGATGTGGTGCTCACAAATAATGGTTAAGTCATTAATAATACGTTGTTCATCGCATTCAAAAAGGCCCGTTAGAATAATGTCGTGCGGTACGCCACAGGCCGTGAAGCTTAGTTTCTTAAATGCAGCCATTTCGACGGGGTGGTCGATGAGCTCATCGTAATTGTCTGCGTCATAATCACCAAAACCATCAGCGTCAACATTGGTTTTATTAAGGCTGGTGGCTAGTTGCCATGCGGCACACTGTTTATGGCTTGGTTTTGCGATGTTAACATCACAGGGCTGGTCTGCTTGCCCTAGCACTTCTAAAAATACGCTAGTGCCATTAAAAAAACCGTGGGTTTGATCGAGGTGTGCCGTTCTAACTGATAAATCCCAGGCGTAAACGCTGTACTTAATATGCACTTTTTGTTCAACGGTTAATGGCGCAAGCTGCCATGTTGATTTATCTAATTGAGTGAGTGCAATGGAGCACTGTTCTGAGTGGGCTTCAATTTCAATAATATTTTTAGCAAAATCACGAATCATATAGCTACCAGGAATCCAACAGGGTAAGCGTATCTGCTGACCATTTAAGTCAGGTTTATTAATAATCAGTTCTACGTCAAAAATATGTGCTAAAGGATTAAATGACGTGATTTTGTATTGAATATTGTTCATGTGTTTAAGTTTTTGTCGAGGTTTATGGTAAATTCATTTCAATAAATTCACTAAAATTATTAGCCGTAACGATTTGGGTACCATCACAATTAAATTGCATACGCACCACCGATTGCACGATAGACACGGTGAAATTACGTAAATAATATTCGGGCATACTGCGCATCACTTTAAGCGTTTGAATGATGTTTTTAATTTGTTCAATGGTCATGGGTTCCCAATTGCTATGGCGTTTGGTGGTAATGTTTTGCCAAACGGTAGGCATTTTTTGAAATAAGCCAGAGCCCATTAAATTGCGGTAAATCTCACGCATAACCTCAATTTTATCGTCATAGCTAATGGGGGGGAAATGACGGTTAACATAATCAAGTGATGTTAAGGTGCTCGCATCATGGATTTCTTCACGCAACGGATCGAAAATCGAGTTAGTTCTAATCTCGCTATTATTAAAGCCGATGAATAAACGGTAAATGCCACGATTAATTAATAAATCTTCAAGAATAGGTTCTAACTTTGAAAAGACTTGGTCTATTTCACTTTCATAACGACAACGGTCCATCGCAGTTTCACGTAATGACGGGTCACCTTTTAAGCCAATTTGAATTTGGTCTGAAGATAGCCCAACAGCGCTTACAACGCTTTCCATCAGTAATTGTTTTTCTAGGGCAATATTATCTAAATCGAGTTTTTTCATGGCGATAATTCTACGTGATTCACTCGGGTTATGGGCATTAATTCTTAATAACTCTGCAATAAAATTAAATGCTTATCAGTGGAACATGATTTTCATGCGCCATTATTTAATTCTTTTTATGACGCTTTGATTTACTAATTTGCTTAAAGCTAACGCCCTTGCTGCCTTGGCTGCTAGCGCTACTAGATTTTTTACCTACAAATTGCGCGCCTTCTTTTTGTTTTTTAATCACTTCTTCAGTGGTTTTTTGCATTTCTGCTTTATAGGGTAACTCATATACGCGAGGCGGTTGGGTTAGATCGCTGCTTTCACGAACCCACCAATACATAATACCTAGATCGCCAGTTTGTTTGTTAGGCTCGCGTACATTGGTTGCGATGAGAACAAATTCTTCGGGCAAATCAGCAGTAGACGGCCAGCCCATAAATTGATGCAAGGATAGATATTGCACAATAAAAAAAGCACTGGCTAAGGCAAGCGCTAAAAATTTAGCACTGACGGCAAGTTGTGTTTTAAAGAGTAAATACAGTAAAAAAGATAACACTAAAATAAAGCCAGCGCTTAAACCTAAAATAGCCCAAGTCATTTGA
>CAYZQE010000123.1:0-5142 GCA_964480635.1 uncultured Gammaproteobacteria bacterium
AGGATCCTTTACTCAGCTCTATTAATGCCATTGCAGCAGGCATGAGAAATACAGGCTAAGGCCTGTAAAGAAAGATTATTTGTAGTGGCTCAGGCTTGATCTGACATTTACCCTTTTTTAGGGTGTCTATTAGATTAGAGTTGGGCTAAGTTTTTTTCTGCCAAAATCTATTGTCCATCCAGTAAAGTATCTAGCTGTGATCGCTGTTTTGATCATGTAGCGCTTGGCAAACGCGACTTTGCTGTAGGTTATCAATAAAAGGTCTGTTGGTAAGATGCGACCCTAGGTAGCCCCTAGGCAGGCTTCGCGCTATTTCATTACTAGATTGTTAGTATGTAACATTGAGAGCTACCTATTTGTTTTGATTTAAAGATTCGACACCTTTATCAAAACCGGTAACTCTCTTCACGCCAACATGAAGTGTTTGATTAGGTCTGAGCTAAAGCAAATAACAGCAATTTAGTGCATGATATTTTCTTTAGAAAACCCACTGCTTTCCATAATACGTCGTAATCGTCTTAAAGCATCCATTTGAATTTGTCTGACACGTTCGCGAGTAACGCCAAGCTCTAAACCAACCTCTTCTAGTGTTCCACGAGGGTAATTTCTTAAACCAAATCGTCTTAAAACAACTTCTTTTTGTTTGTTTTCTAACTCATCTAGCCAAGTATCAATATGCTCGGCAATATTTTCATCTTGTAAGAAGCTTTCTGGGTCTAAACCGTCTTCATCTGGAACAACATCTAATAACGAACGTTCGCTATCATCACCCATCTGAATATCAATAGAGCCAACACGATCTTTTAATTTTAAAATTCGCTCAACATCTCTAATAGGTTTATCTAACATTGCTGCTATTTCTTCGCTAGTCGCTTCATGTTTTTGTGTTTGAGTAATGGTACGAGCAGCGCGTAAATAAGTATTGAGTTCTTTAACCACATGAATGGGTAAGCGAATCGTTCTTGTTTGGTTCATCAGTCCCCTTTCTATGGTTTGACGAATCCACCATGTTGCATAGGTAGAAAAACGAAAGCCACGCTCTGGGTCAAATTTTTCTACCGCCCTAATTAAACCTAAATTGCCTTCTTCAATTAAATCTAATAAAGGCAAACCTCTGTTCATATAGCGGCGAGCAATTTTAACAACTAAGCGCAAATTGCATTCAATCATTTTATCTCTAGCGGCATCATCACCTTTTTGAGATAAGCGAGAATATTTAACCTCTTCTTCTGCCGTTAATAACTGAGAGCCTTCTATTTCACTCAAATAAATACGTGTAGGGTCAGCATCTGAAGCTCTTCTTTTAGGCTTTACTCGACGGTCTTCTTCTGCTCTTCGATCTGAAATTTTTCGTTTTTCAGTCGTTGTCTCGACCTCTGTTACTTCAGTTGATTCTTCGGCTTGTTCATTATCACTCTCAGCAACAGCGTCAGCATTCATATCAAGAGCCTGACTTTCATCTTCATTCGATAAGTCTCCTACTATTTCTTCAGCAGGTATTTCATTGTTTTCTATCAAAGAAATGTCATTTGATTTGCTCATTCTAAACCACCCTTTAAACTATTATTATTATATTTTAGGTAGATAACGCATTGGATTAACAGGTTTTCCATTTTTTCGAATTTGAAAATGAAGTAAAAAACCATGTTCATTATCAATTCCCATATCCGCTATTTTTTTACCTTTCTTTACCACATCACCTTCTTTTACAAGCAGGTTTTTATTTTGAGCATATGCCGATAAATAAGTTTCGTTATGTTTAATAATAATGAGGTTTTTATAACCTTCTAATCCATTACCACTATAAACAACTTTACCTGACAACACGGCTACAACTGGTTTTTTTGTATCACTAGCAATATTAATACCACGTTTATTAATATCATTAAAGGAAAACTTATTTAACAGCCGACCTTTCACTGGCAACATCCATTTTAACGGCTGATTATTTATTTTCTTAAGTGGTTTTTTCTGTTTTGGTAAAACAACACTACTTCCCCTACTATTTGTCTTATTTTTAATAAAGCCATTAGGCTTTTTTAAACGAATATATTGACCTGGAAAAATGAGATAAGGAGCCTTAATCTGGTTCCAAGCAGCTAAAGATTTAAAATCAATATCATATCGCCATGCAACTGAATATAGAGTGTCTGTTGGCTTAACTAAATATGTCCATGAATCGAACTGTCTGGGCTTACCTAAGTTCACGCAGGCCGTTAATGATAAAATAATCATTAAGCTTATTAAGTTATTTTTCATGCAATAAACTTAAAATATACGACAAGTGATATGAAAATTATAATAACTGCCCATCCTAAACGTTCGATATATTTCATCAATACGGGTTCAATTGATGGCCCAAAACGAGATAAAACATAAGCAACCAATCCAAACCTTAAACCACGCCCTATAAAAGAAGCTAACAAAAATGGTGCAAAAGCTAGTGATAATAGCCCAGCAGTAATCGTAAAAATCTTGTAGGGGATTGGCGAAAACCCTGCGATGAGAACAGCCCAAAAGCCCCAATCATTAAACATAAGTTTAGCCTTATCTAATACAGCTGAATAACCCCACTCAACAATAAAAGGTTGGATAACATCAAACGCATACAAACCAATTAAATAACCAACTACCCCTCCTATTACTGAGGCAATGGTTGTGCCTAAAGCAAAATACATTGCTTTTTTTGGGCGCTTTAAAGCCATGGGTGCGAGTAAGACGTCGGGTGGGGGGAATGGCAATATAAATGATTCAAAAAAACTTAAGGCATATAAATAAACCACCGCTAGTCTGTGTTCAGCGAGTTTCATGACGCTTAGGTAAATATTTTCGAACAGCTTCATTTTTATAATACTCCACTCAATAAAGGCACAAAGGAAACATCACTAATGATTTGTGTTTTAATGCCTTCTGAATGCATGGTCGCTTGAATTAATTGTTGCTGCCCCGTTCCCGAATCTAATGGAAAAACCATAATCCCTCCAACTTTAAGCTGTTCAAATATTTTTTTTGGCATGGCGTCACACGCCGCTGCCATTAAAATGCTATCAAATTTATAGTGTTTATTTGGCCACCCGCCGGTGCCATCTGTATGTCGAAACTCGATGTTATTAATACCCAACTGGCTTAAACGTTGCATTGCATTTTTTTGTAATCCACCTATACGTTCAATGCTATAAATTTTATTGACAAAATGTGATAACACCGCCGTTTGATAGCCACAACCAGTCCCTACTTCTAGCACAGAATTCAATTCGTTGGTCGACTCTAATAAGACTTGGGTCATTAATGCAACGGTATGGGGTTGAGAGATCGTCTGTCCATGGCCAATAGGCAAGGCCGTATCTTCATAAGACTTGTGAGCTAATGCTTCATCAACAAATAGATGCCTAGGCACTTTAGCCATCACTGAAAGGATCACTTCATTATGAATACCTTGATCACGCAAACGCTGAATCATGCGATCTCGCGTACGTTGAGAGGTCATTCCTATACCTGCGATATTCATATCGCGGCTTATATGTAATGGGTTCAAATACTGTCCAACCATATTTGTAACGGATCGACACCTGCATGGCGTGTCATATCAATTTGTAACGGCGTCACTGAAATGTAACCTTGTTGAATGGCATCAAAATCGGTTCCTAATTGATTAGCAACAGGCTTGCCTGCGCGCCCCACCCAATAAACAGGTGTGCCATAAGGGTCTTTTTGCTGAATAATAGGCTCGGCTTTTTCTCTGCAACCTAAGCGCGTCGACTTTAGCCCTTTAATATTTTCCCATGCTAAATCTGGAACATTAATATTTAAGATACAATCACCATTAAGGGGGGAATGAACGAGGTTTTGAATAATTTGTTTTACCGCTCTAGCCGCAGATTCATAATGAACAGTACCTGCAAGTGAAACAGCTAAGCCAGGAAACCCCATAAACCGGCCTTCAGTCGCTGCAGCCACTGTGCCCGAATATAAAACATCATCACCTAAATTAGCACCCGCATTAATGCCTGAAACCACAATGTCTGGATCTTGTTGCAATAACCCTGTTATACCCAAATGTACACAATCAGTCGGAGTCCCATCGACTTTATAAAACCCATCTGCAATTTTATGAGCGCGAATTGGACGAGATAAAGTTAAGGAATTGCTTGCTGCACTTCGGTTTCGGTCTGGGGCAACCACTGTCAGCTCCCCAAGTTGAGCCAAAGTATCGGATAATACTTGAATACCTTCGGCTAAATATCCATCGTCATTACTTAATAAAATGCGCATTTTTTAATAATTAATTGAGTTTTTCGAAAAAGATGGAATACTAACATTCAAATCAAAACAACGACATATGAAATGAGCTCTAACGATACTGACAGTGATGAAAACGACTTATTTCGTTCGTTTGTAAAAGATATCACGCCTATCAATATTCAGACGATAGAACCTAAACAGGCAAAACCAAAAGCAAAGGTCACAAGAGCTATTTCAAGTAATTCATCGAATAATCCATCAAAATTAAAACAATCAATAAATGATGATACATTTTTTGCATTCCATTTAAGCAAAAAGGAACGCAAAGCTTTCAAGGCAGGAAAACTTTTTTTTCATGCCACACTTGATCTACATGGTCAAACTGTTGCTCAAAGTGAGCCTTTATTAAACCGATTTTTAAACGACTGTTTACAACAAAATATCATTCATGCCATTATCGTACACGGTCAAGGCCACCATTCTTCCCATGGTTCTGTATTAAAACCTGCGGTTTTATATTGGTTATCTCGGCAAGATGACATTGAAGCTTACTGCCCTGCTCAAACTAGAGATGGAGGCAAAGGTGCTAGTTACATTTTAATATCACAGTAAATCGCGCACCGCCATAACAAGATTTATGATCAATTAAGGTCAACGCGAATGAGTCACCAGTATTTTATGATAAAAAACGAAAACAGGCTAAAAAGCATAACTAGACCATACGAGCATTAGGTCGTTATATGGCACGAGTGATACTTTAAATTACTGACAGAAAACAGACCTCATGTCATAAAATAATCCTTCTTTTAACTTGAAAATATAAGCGGGATGTTCAGGCCTTTATTTTTGCGTTCCAAACTAAGAAGTCTTGCCACATCTAAAGATGTAATCTTAATATCA
>CAYZQE010000124.1:0-5067 GCA_964480635.1 uncultured Gammaproteobacteria bacterium
AGGCTCCTTAAAGGTAAAGCTATTATGGAACATTTAACAACTCTCGAAGAGCTCAACAGTAGAATTTTAACGCTTGCAAGTATTTCGACATCACCAACGCCATTTGTTAGTTGTTATCTTAATCTCGAACAAGGTAAAGAGCATGCCTTGCAAACCATTGATGAGCGAATAAAAGTATTACAACGTGTTCTAAAAGGCAGTGAGTTAGATGATTTTGAAGAATCTATTGGTGCCATTAAAGCATATATTGAACGAGAACTATTACCAGAGGCCAAAGGCCTTGCTTTTTTTGCGCGCAGTTGTTTCGAAAAAGAATTTTATATGCCATTGCAATTTGCTGTTCCCTTACCCAACCAGTTACGCCTCTACCCAACACCAAATATTTTTAACTTGATTGAGTTAAAAGATACTTACGAACGCTACCTAGTGATGATTGCAACCAAAAAATGGGTGCGCATAATCGAAGTTAATCTAGGTGCAGCAAGCATTCAGGCTTGGTCTGAAAACCCAGAGCTAAGTGAGCGAGTAGGGTCAGAGTGGTCGGAAACTCAATACCAATTATATCGTCAAGATCGTGAAGGCCATTTTTTAGAAGAAAAAATAGCCACACTGGAAAAACTGATGAACAATGATGGTCATAGTCATCTGATATTGGCTGGTCATCCAGTCATAACATCACGTATTAAAAATGCACTGCCTGAGCATCTTTTTGCTAAGTTGATAGATACAATTCCCACCAGTCAACGTGATGAACAAGCTGATATTATTCTGGCTTCTTTATCGGTGTTCGTTGAACAGGAAGAAAAAGACTCACAGTCTATCGCTGAACGTTTGATTTCTGCAATACTCACACATGGATTGGCAGTGGTTGGCTCTAAAGAGTCATTGAATGCCTTGCGATATGGCAAAGCAGATACCTTAGTTATTTTACAAGACTTTAACCCTGATCCAGGTTGGATTTGTGCGGCCTGCAACGAAATGGGAGAATTCACTCCAGAAAATGATATCTGCCATCACTGTGGTTCAGCGACAGTACGCCCCACCGATTTGCGTGAAGAATTAGTCGCTTTGGCGGGTAAAATGGATATACCTGTCGAAGTAGTAGAGCATTGTGATTCGTTACAACAGCTTGGTGGAGTGGGTTGTTTGCTGCGCTTTTCGGCCGATTAATCATTTTTTAAATTAAAAAATAGGCACCTAAGATGTTTGCTATTTATAATACTGAAGGTCTGCGTTTTCGAGATACGTTGGAAAAGCTACGCCAAATACAACCACCACTAGCATCAAATGCTTTGCAATCACATTCCAAAATTGTAGACGATGAAACTCAGCCCAAAGCAAAAGACAAAAACCGTTCTAAGCAAGCGCAGGATGCCTATAAAGACATGCTGCATTTAAATCAGCGTGAACTCATTACTCATGCACACCAATTGATGAGTCACCCCGTGAGAACCATTTCAATGGAGATGGATATACTCGATGCTCGCCAGTATTTTCAACAACATAAATTTCAGCAGATGCCTGTTATTAACGCACAGCAGCAACTAGTGGGTCTTCTCACGCTAGAAAACCTATTGCAATTTATTATTATTGATGGAGACCGAATACAATATCTGAAAGGCAAGCGAGTAGCCGACGCTATGTCCGAACAAGTCATTACAGCAGATCCAGTCTCAGATATCCGACGGGTTGCCTGTCTGATGCTTGAATACCACTTACATGGAATGCCCATAGTTGATCAACAAGACGCACTGCTGGGTATTGTTTCACGCAGTGATATTTTGCGTGGAGTGACTCAGAACCCACCACTAACTCTGTGGACATGAGCATGAACAAAAGTCTATTTCCTGGCCAAAAAAATCTGAATGATCTGGTTAATGATCCATTGTTTGGACATATCATTATCGGTTTGATTTTAATTAACGCCCTGATTCTTGGTTTGGAAACAGATGCTACGCTGGTCGCGAACTTCGGTGAGTGGTTTGTACTTGGGCATCAAATAATCTTGGCGGCATTTATCATAGAGGCTGTCTTAAAAATAGCTGCCGTGGCTCCACGTTTAAAATTATACTTTGGAAATGGTTGGAATGTTTTCGACTTCAGTGTCATCGTATTCTCGTTATTACCAGCCACTGGTGAGCTGGCCATGCTCGCTCGCCTTGCTCGTTTGCTAAGAGTATTGCGGTTGATTACAGCAATACCAGAGTTGCGTCTCATTGTAGCTACACTCATGCGCAGTATTCCCAGCATGGGTAACATCATGCTGTTAATGTCAATAATATTTTATATTTATGCGATTGCAGGCTTTCACTTATTTCACCTTATTGATCCTCAGCATTGGGGCACATTGGGGCTATCACTATTGAGCCTTTTTCGTATTGTCACATTAGAAGATTGGACCGATCTCATGTATAGCGCTATGGAAGTGCAGCCTTATGCTTGGATTTATTTTGTCAGCTTCGTGGTGATGGGTACCTTCGTGATCATTAATCTGTTTATTGCTATCGTATTGAACAACCTAGAAGAAGCAAAAGCAGAAAGGCAGGCAGCATTACGTCAACCTGTTTCAAACGAAGAGCTGTTAAAAGAGCTAGAAAATACGCAACAATCAATTATCCGCTTGCAACAACAAATTAAACAAAGAGAGCCATAACGTTGTGCTATATGAACAGCATTATTGCAACAACTTGATCAAAAATGGCGTTTTGGCAAAGATTTTTTATAGTTCGTATAATTCGATCTAATGAGGAGTATTATTCGTCTTTTTAATGCGTGTGCAATATTATACAATCTCTATTCATAAGTATTTATCTCAATTAATTGGAGCAATATAATGAATAAAATAAGTTGTACTGATGTCAGTCAAGCTATTAAAGCAAACACTATATTTGTAGATGTACGAAACGAAAATGAATTTAGTCTTGGTAGTTTGCCAACCGCTATCAATATACCTTTGGGAGAGATACAAGAAGTGGCGCTTGAAAAACTAAACAAGCAAGACCCTATTATGCTGTATTGTTACCAAGGTGGTCGCGCAGAAAAAGCGTTAAAAATCATGACTGCCCTTGGTTTTAGTGATGTGAGTAGTATTGGTGGCATCGAATTTTATAAAAACTGCCATAGCTTTGCCGAGCATTCGGCTCCTAACACATTAATAGCATCACGTAGAAGCCATGCAATGAAGCTAGAGCAATTGTTCGATGCGCCAACAGGCACTTACAGTTACTTACTTTGGGATGAAAAAACGCGACAAGCAGCACTGATTGACTCTGTAATAGAGCAAGTTGAGCGCGATACCAAATTAATTAAACAATTGGGGCTAACATTAAAATATACGCTAGAAACCCATGTTCATGCCGACCATGTAACCGGCTCTGGTTTATTGCGCAAAGAGTTTAATAGCGCGGTCATGGTGCACGAAAGCAGTGGTCTTAAATGTGCTGATAAATTTCTAGCAGACGAAGATATACTCACACTGGGTGAGGAGTCTATTTATGTAATGTACACCCCGGGTCATACCGATACCTGTGTCAGCTTTCACATTGACGGTGCTGTTTTTACCGGTGATGCGCTACTCATTGATGGCTGTGGTCGCACAGATTTTCAGGCAGGTGATGCACGCAAATTGTACCATTCCATTAGCGAAAAATTATTTGCTTTAGGTGATGAGACATTGGTCTACCCTGGGCATGATTATTTAGGCTTAACAGCATCAACCATAGGGCATGAAAAAATGTTTAATTCACGCTTAGGTAATAGCAGGTCAGAAGACGATTTTATCGCCATTATGGATGCTCTAGATTTGGAGCCACCCAAGCGAATTGATATTGCAGTGCCTGGAAACATGCAATGTGGCCTCGAAAAGTCATAAGCTGAATTAAAGCGTGCCATTTTTCGCAGCACGCTTTAATTTTATTGCAAAACTAATTCAGCTTGCTTACCTTGATACGTCAATGTCTTAGGTTAAGCTATATCCAAGCGTGACCATAAATTATTTCAAAACTGGCTTGGTATTGTTCTTCTTTAAAGCCAATTTCTTTATAATAATTTTCTAAGCGTTTAAACTTATGAGGTGTCATTAAACCTTTTGAGCGTTGTTTATCGGCATTATTGGCACCAATATTTTTCAGGTCAATTAATACATCTTTAAAGTTAGGGTATTGCATGATAATGGTTTCGCTATCCATGACAGGCTCTGCAAAACCAGAACCCACTAAAATATCGCCAATATCGTGCATGTCTATAAAACGATGAACATGTGGTTTTTTATCCAATTTATGCCAACTTTCATTTAGCTCCCATAACGTATTGGGGCCAAAAGTTGTAAACATTAATAAACCATTAGAGCGCCCAATACGTTTAAATTCTTTCAATGTCTGTTCTAGGTCATTAACCCATTGCAGAGCCAGATTTGAAAAGATTAGATCAAAACTGTCATCTTTAATGGGTAGATTTTCCATGTCTGCATTAATTAACCGCGTTTTATTAAATAGACCAAACTCTTTTTTACTCTGTTTAAGCATATTGAAAGCCAGATCGAAGCCGATTACTTTTGCTTTAGAATAATGCTTGGTTAGTTTCTTAATGCCTTTACCCGTACCGCAACCAATGTCTAAAATGGTGGATGGCTTTAGATTAATGTAATCTAGGCGTTCAGATAAGCGCGACAACACTTCGTGCTGCAAAACAGCCGCTTGGTTATAATTTGACGCAGAGCGATTAAAAGATTTTTTAATCGCTCTTTTATCAAGGCGTGGAGGATTTAACAGGTTCAATATTATTCCAAAGACTTAATTGGGGTGGGCATAATAGCTGATTGAGTGATTTGAGGCATCTAACATTTTAATACAGGCAATTGGTGCTGATATTATAATAATTGTCGTAGACTTTTTGCTATAATTTACCTACAATCTTCGTTCAGGAAAAGCATCAAAATTCTTTGCTGCTAACCCCACTTAATATTATCTTTAAATGCAGGTGAACTTTACTTCTCTGTGTTTTTTTGCGCGCGTATTTCCTGGAGGACATGTGACTAAAGCTGCGATTCTAGTACTTGAAGATGGCACC
>CAYZQE010000125.1:0-4995 GCA_964480635.1 uncultured Gammaproteobacteria bacterium
GTCTAGATTTAACAATTCAAGTTAAGTTTGCTACTAAATCAATTATCTTAACTGTATATTTAAGCTTTTAATCTAATATACAGATTCTATCATATAGCATGAAAACTCTGCCGCCTCATTTGTTAGCTAAATACAATAGCCTTTTAATTCTGCATTTGCCGATAGAGCTACATGGCTCGTGGAGGGGGCAGCTCTTTATTTTTGCGTCCTATTCTAAGGTGTCTTTTCATATCTAAAGAGTAATCTTTATATTATAAAAGGGGGCGCGATACTTAATATCTTTAATAGTTTAGGGGTATTAAAGCGTCATCAAAAAATAATGGATTATGTATTCTTATTTGCTTTACAGGTAGAATCGCGGCTATTAAATTATGAATGCAGAATTATAGTCTTGAAACAACATATCCATAACCTAGTCGTCAGTGCATTAGCCGCTTTAACTCAATTGGGTAAGTTGCCCTCTGACTTCGAAGCTAAAATTCAAATTTCACCCACTAAAGATAAAGCGCAAGGTGACTTTGCCACCAATGCCGCTTTAGTGAATTCTAAACCTGCGGGAATGCCTCCTCGAGCATTGGCAGATCTGATTGTTGCTGAGATTGGTAAAGATGATTCTATTGATAAGGTTGAAATAGCAGGCCCAGGCTTTATAAACTTTTATTTAGCCGGTGATGCAGCGCAATCTATAGTGCTTGATATTTTAGATAAAAAAGAGAAATTTGGTTTAAGTGATGTGGGTGCGGGACAAAAAATTCAAATAGAATTTGTTTCAGCAAACCCGACAGGGCCTTTACACGTTGGGCATGGTCGGGGTGCAGCCTATGGCGCAACCTTAGCTAATTTATTAACAGCTGTAGGTTATGACATTCATAATGAATATTATGTGAATGATGCAGGCCGCCAGATGGATATTTTAGGCACATCGGTTTGGTTGCGTTATTTAGACCTTGCAGGTGAAGAGATTGTGTTTCCATCGAATGGTTATCAAGGTGATTATGTGTGGGATATCGCGGCCACATTACATCGCGATAATGGCGATAAATATAGAAAGGCTGCTGCTGATGTTTTTAGCGGTGTCAGCCAAGACGCACCAGAAGGCGATAAAGAAACCCATATTGATGATTTAATTGCTAATGCCAAGCAGTTGCTAGGGGCAGAAGATTATGATGTGGTGTTTGACCTTGGTTTAAATACCTTAGTTGACGTGATTAAAAATGACTTAGGCCATTTTGGTGTTGAGTTTGATGAATGGTTTTCAGAGCGTTCATTAACTCGTAAAGACAAGGTTGATGATGCCATTAAAGTGTTGCAAGACAAAGGCCATGTGTATAAAAAAGACGGGGCACTTTGGTTTAAATCGACGGATTTTGGTGATGAAAAAGACCGTGTTGTAAAGCGTGATAATGGCCAATACACTTATTTTGCATCAGATATTGCTTATCACATGAATAAGTTTGATCGTGGTTTTGATAGGGTGATTAATATTTGGGGTGCTGACCATCATGGTTATATTACGCGTGTAAAAGCGGGTTTAACGGCGATGAATTATGATGCCGATAAGCTTGAAATTATATTGGTGCAGTTTGCTAATTTATTTAGAAACGGTAAAAAAGTGGCTATGTCGACACGCTCTGGTGAGTTCGTTACTTTAAAAACATTAAGAACCGAAGTAGGTGCAGATGCAGCGCGTTTCTTTTATGTGATGCGTAAATCAGATCAGCATATGGACTTTGACTTAGATTTGGCAACGTCTCAATCATCGGATAATCCTGTTTATTATGTGCAATATGCCCATGCGCGTATTTGTTCGGTTTTACGTCAGCTAGACGAAAAGGGTATGACATTTGATGTTGAAATGGCAAAAGCGAATTTGTCGGCCTTAACACAAGATGCAGAGCAAAAAATCTTAAAGCAATTAGGTAAATACTCAGACCAAATACTCAGTGCAGCAAATAAAAGAGAGCCTCACCATATAGTGACTTATGTGCGTGATTTAGCGCAAAATTTTCACTCATGGTATAACAGCAGCCAGTTTATAGTTGAAGAAGATGACGTGCGTAATGCGCGTTTGTTATTGGCATTAGCAGTACAGCAAGTGTTGCAAAATGGTTTAAAAATATTAGGTGTTTCTGCACCAGAGACGATGTAGTTTTGAGCCAAGATCAATCACAAAAGGCATCATTTTGGATTTGGATTCCCTTAGGCTTAGCTTTGGGTTTATTTGTTACTTTTATAATGTTTTTAGATGGTAAAAAGCAAACCTCTTCAACCGATAGAAAAGTCGATGTTAATAAATCACAACCTCAGTTTGATCGAGCCAAGCCAGTGTTTGATTTTTATACGGTGTTGCCAGACCGCGTTTTAGAAATAGAACAAAGCATCGAAACACCCGATATATCGGGTGTTGTTATTAAGGCTAAACCTCGCTTAAAACAGCAATATATTTTACAAGTGGGCTCATTTAATAATTTTGCTGATGCTGATGAGCTAAAAGCGCAGCTTGCCTTTTTAGGGTTAGAAGCAAAGTTAGCTGAAGCAAATATTAAAAACAGTACGTGGTTTCGGGTTCAATTAGGGCCATTTAAAACAAGTAATGGCTTATCAAAAACTAAAAACTTATTAATTCAAAACAAAATCAAATACTTACAAAAAAATGCAAGTTAGCCTCGTTTTAAAAGCAATTTTCAACATAAAATTTGTTATTGGCACATATAAAAATTCTGTTCAAGAAGGTCTTTTTATCAATGTAAAACCTTATAGAATAGCCTCAGACTAAGGAATTTACCTTAGCGAATAATATAAAAATTGAGGAATAGAATAATGGCAGATTTATTTACCGACGAGTGGATGAAGAGTTTTCAAAACGAATGGAATGGTGAGCCTGATCTTGCTGATGCATTGGCTAAAATCGACTTTAATACGGTGATTGGTTATGGCTTTAAAGGTGAAGACGCTGCTAAAGGTTTTATTAAGATTGAAGCTGGTAAAGTAACCGAAGCAGGTACCTATGATGGTCAGGAACTTAATTGGGACTTACGTGCTGATAATGGTACATGGGATAAGTGGATGACAAAAGAGCTAGGTATGACAGGTCTTGGTTTAGCGGTAACAACGGGTAAGTTAAAATTTAACACGGGTGATTTTAAAGCCATGGTTAAGGACCCACGTATGGCAACGCCATTTGTAAAAAGTTTTTCTGTGATGGGTCGTGCATAAGCTCGATGTATTCATTTGATTAAAAAAAGCAGCTTCGGCTGCTTTTTTTATGTCTGTCATAAAGTGATGTAAACTAAACGCATCAATACTAAATAAAAAAAGAGACTCTCAATGGCTAAAAAATATGATTACGATTTAATTGCAATAGGTGGTGGAAGCGGAGGCTTATCTGTTGCTGAACGCGCTGCTTTATATGGTAAAAAATGTGCGGTTGTTGAAAGTGGAAAAATAGGTGGAACCTGTGTTAACGTCGGCTGTGTGCCTAAAAAAATCATGTGGGCAGGTGCTAATTTAGCGCATCAATTAAACGATGCAAAAAGCTATGGATTTGATTTTGAGAATCAAAGCTTTACGTGGCATAAATTAGTCGAAAAACGTGAACAATATATAAAAGGGATTAACGATTGGTATCACGGCTATTTAAAGGACTCTAACATTGATGAGCTACAAGGTTTTGCTTCGTTTGTTGATGAACATACCTTAGATATTGATGGCAAACAGGTGACCGCCGAACATATCTTTATTTCACCGGGTACGACACCTAGCGTGCCTGATATTGAAGGTGCAGAGCATGGTCTGACATCTGATGGTTTTTTTGCATTAACTGAATGCCCTAAAAAAGTGGCTATTGTAGGTTCTGGTTATATTGCGGTAGAGCTTGCGGGTGTGCTTAACTCATTAGGCAGTAACGTGTTTATGTTTTTGCGTAAAAATGAGCTATTACGTTCTTTTGACACTATATTAAAAGATACTTTATACCCTGAAATGGTGGCTCAAGGTATTCATATTTTGCCAAACACATCATTAGCTAAAGTGATTAAAGAGGGCGATGGCACGTTGACGTTGCTTGATGATAAAGGTGTTAAGCACAGTGGTTTTGATGAGCTTATTTGGGCGATTGGGCGTCACCCTAATACCAAAGGTATGGCTCTAGAGTCGATTAATTTAGAGTGTGATAAGCGAGGTTTTATAACCACAGATGTTTATCAAAATACAAACATTAAAAATATCTTTGCCTTAGGTGATGTCACGGGCAGAGCGCCTTTAACACCCGTAGCAATTGCAGCAGGTCGCCGTTTAGCAGACCGTTTATATGATGGGCAAACGGATAGGCACTTAGACTATAAAATGATAGCAACGGTGGTGTTTACACACCCACCTATTGCGACGGTAGGTTTAACAGAAGAGCAAGCGCGTAAAGAACATGGCGATGCGATTAAAATATATCAAACTCAATTTACCAGTATGTATAACGCGATCACTGACCATGCAACGCCCACTGCGATGAAGCTGGTGTGTTTGGGTGTCGACGAAAAAGTGATTGGCTGTCATATTATCGGCCCTGGAGCCGATGAAATGCTGCAAGGTTTTGCGGTGGCCATTCGTATGGGCGCCACTAAAAAAGACTTTGATGATACGGTTGCGATTCACCCATCTAGTGCCGAAGAACTGGTGACGATGCGGTAATTTAATAAGGTTTGTTGTTACTTCGTTGTTTTTTAGTCTATCTAAGCAGCTGTTCTGTTTCACTGCGTGTGACTAGAAAAATAATCCTTAAGATTTTTTAGCATGATATTCTAGGAGGTATTAAGGATAGATTTTTTGAGAGGGGCGTGCTCATGCCGCACGGGCATTGCCTTTTTAAACGCCAAAAAAGGCAAATAAAAAGGCGCCCTAAATTAATCATCCCTACGGGTTCCCTCCCTTTTATATTTAAAACAGGCGCAAGCGCAATAAAGCCAAAAAGATTTAGTTTCCTGTGAAACAGTATGTCGGTGA
>CAYZQE010000126.1:0-4928 GCA_964480635.1 uncultured Gammaproteobacteria bacterium
TCATAGAGCAGAAATTAAATAGAAGCTGTAGTCCAAAAGCCAAGGGTGGAGATAGAAAATCGGATGAATATAAGAAAAAAATAGTATCAATCGAGTCCCTATTGACTCTGCATTAAAAATTTAGATTATTTCAGAAAGAAATTTGTTACATTGCTTTTTCTAAAAGACCACCTCTTTTATCCTATCACGATCTAATTTATAGAGCTTATTAACTTTATGGCATCAAATTTTACCATTGCAGAGCAAGCGCCTAAATTACCCAAAACACCTTGGAAATTTGCTTTATATTTTTATAAGAAAATGCGCTATCCCTTGTTTGGGATATTCTTTTTTGAAACATTACAGGCCAGTTGCACCATTACCTTGCCCTTTGCGGTTAAACAAATTATAGATGCCGTTAATTTGGCCAATGAGTCAGGGGTCGATGTTTTTGAGGCGGCGAAAGACCCACTGATATTTTTTGCATGGCTAAATTTAGGCATCGTGCTGTTTAGTCGAGCAAGTGGTGCCTTGGTGGTGAGTAATGGTCCAATTTTGAGAGGTAAAATCAGAAAAACCATTTTCAGATATTTGCAATTTCATTCTCATCGTTATTTTGTAACTCATTTTGCAGGTTCATTGGCTAACCGAATTTCAGAGGTTTCAACAAGTTGCTTGCATGCATTATGGACGATCGTTTTTACCTTTTACCCCTTAATTATTCAATCAATCGTTGCGCTTATTATTTTATATAGCGCGAGCGAAAAATTAGCACTGGTGTTGTTTGTTTGGTTATCTATTTATACCTCGGTTTCTATTTATTTAGCACGAAGGTGTCAGGTTTATTCGCAAAACTTTGCGGCAGCACGTTCAAAAGTGAGCGGGCAGATAGTCGATTCGGTGACGAATATGATGAATACTAAAATGTTTGCACGAGGTGATTATGAAGGTGATTATTTAACTGACTACATTGATTATGAAATTATGCATGCTAAAAAGACCTTTTGGTTTATGGAGAAAATGCGCTGGTTTCAATTTATAGCGGCCATGATCTTATTAATTTCTATGGTCACTTATGCACTCGAAATTTGGGCGGAAGGTGGCATGACAGTAGGCGAGTTTTCAATGGTAGCAGGCATTTCCATCATGTTAATCGAAGCTGCACGCGGCCTGAGCAGAAGCTTTTTAGAGTTTTTTGAATACATTGGCAATATATCAGATGGCGTTTCTGTGTTTATTCAACCTCATGAAATTATTGATATTGCTAACGCAGAAAAACTAAAAATCAATAAAGCAGAAATAAATTTTGCTAACGTTAACTTTACATACCATGAAGGTTTTAACGTTTTTAACAAATTAAATGTTAAAATTAAATCGCATCAAAAAGTTGGCTTAGTGGGTTTTTCAGGCTCAGGAAAGTCAACATTTGTGAACCTGCTATTACGATTATTTGAGCCAAACCAAGGTGACATAACAATTGATGGGCAAAATATTTTAAAAGTAACCCAAGATAGTTTGCGTGAAAACATATCAATGATTCCTCAAGACCCTGTATTGTTTCACCGCTCTTTGATGGAAAATATACGTTATGGAAAGTTGGATGCAAGTGATGATGAGGTTATGGAGGCCGCAAAAAAAGCCAACGCACATGACTTTATTTTACAAACAGAACAAGGCTATGATTCTTTAGTTGGGGAGCGTGGCGTTAAATTATCTGGAGGACAAAGGCAAAGAGTCGCCATAGCCAGAGCCATATTAAAAGATTCACCCATATTGGTGCTCGATGAGGCAACATCATCATTAGATTCTGTTACCGAAAAGAAAATTCAACTCGGTTTAGAGTGTTTAATGGAAAATAAAACAGTCATCATTATTGCTCATAGGTTATCGACTATTTCAGGCATGGATAGAATTTTAGTGTTTGATGAGGGTGTTATTATTGAAGATGGAAACCACCAAGCTTTATTAAAAAATGAAGCAGGACATTATGCCAAACTATGGAATATGCAAGCAGGTGGTTTTTTACCCGATGATCTGAATAATTTGTCGGATTAATTTTATCATTTGCCCCATAAATATATATTTATGGAGCCTAAATACATGTGTTATTTATGTTGGAAATCCTCTTTCAAGACGAGTTTTTAGTGGCGATAAATAAGCCGTCAGGTTTATTGGTTCACCGCAGTCATATTGATCAATATGAAACCCGTTTTGCAATGCAAATGACGCGGGATCAGATTGGGCAGCATGTCTTTCCGGTACATCGCTTAGATAAACCAACCTCTGGAGTTCTACTGTTTGCCTTATCCTCAGAAGTGGCAAGTCTGCTGACAAAACAGTTCACCGCTAAAGCCCTTCACAAAACTTACTGGGCTGTTGTACGTGGCTACACGAATGACAGTGGTATTGTCGATTCTGACTTACAAAAAGAGCCCGATAAAATGACAGATAAACTCTCAGATGAAGTCAAGCCAGCACAGTCCGCTATCACTCACTATGAGCGACTTGCAACGACCGAGCTGCCTTACCCTGTGGGGCGCTATGAGAGCGCTCGTTATTCTTTGGTTTCATTGCGACCTAAGACCGGCCGTAAGCATCAGTTGCGCCGACATATGAAACGAATTTTTCATCCCATTGTGGGCGATACGACGCATGGAGATGGCAAGCAGAATAATTTTTTGCGGGAACAGTTTGGGCTGTCGCGGTTGATGTTACATGCTCGCTCTATAGCGTTTTTACACCCTGTTACAGAGAAAGAATTATTAATTAAGGCGGATATTCCGGAGTGCTTTTCGGAGATGCTAAAGACGCTTAAATTGGATGATTGGTCATCGCTAGTCAGAGAAGAATAACAAGGGTCCTACTACTGTTTAACCTTATGTTTTCTCTAGTTAAATTCAGCTTTTATCTAGTCCCACTAAAGCAATTAAGTCTTTAGCCGCTTTTTCATCCATCCCTTCGGGGAATGTTTCGCCCTGTTGTAAAGCTGAAACCAAGACACCTTGTTGTGGAATATTAGGTAGCTCATATGGTGTGGCCTTAGGTGCATTTACCTGATACATAAAGGCGCATTTATTGTTTCCAATGTCCGCTAAATAGTACAGCTCTTCAAAAAGTTTTTCAGCATGTTCAGGCGCGACCACAATGCGTAATAAATCAACTTCATTACATTCAAAATTATCAGCCATTCCGCTAAGGTGTCGAATAGAAACGTATTCTGAAGCCAGTACATGAGCCGATTCATTTAAGCTCCCTAATACCGCATGTGACTGACCACGATCTAAGAGACAAACAATTAACTTAGCCGATTTACAATAAACGTTAGTCACGATGCTCTCCTATGAAGCGCTATTATCAGATTTAGACTGCTTGCGGTCTTGCTCAATACGCTCCAGCACTTCAGGGGAAATATAAGTAGCGGCTTTGTCGAGCGGCGTCACAAACATAATGCCCATTCCAGGAATATCCAGTTGTCCTGCTGTAAACATTTCTGCAAAGACTTCGTCTTCTTGCTGCTTAGAGACCATTATCTGTATCACCTCTTTTTCAGCTTCTACTGTAATACTGAGCAGACCTAGGCGTTCTCGCACGCCTGCACCGCGACCATGATGTATTGATGCGCCTTGAGCACCTACTGAACGTGCGGCCGCAACAATGGCGTCGCCCTTACCTTTTTGTACCATGCACGTTATTAAGGATATATCCGTTAAAATGGTCATTGCTTTTCTATTAGCCATAGATTATCTATCTCCACCAGTATGACGAGTTATTGGGTGTAAAAATGTTGTTGTATGTACTTTTTAGTAACTACTCAACGTGGTTACAAATGTAGGATAATGGCTCAGATAGTCATTAAAATCTGAGCCATTTCCTCTTTTATTAAATAATTTCTGGCTGAGCGCGGTGTTTAATCCACAGCCCAGTGATTAGCACGGAAATAATAGGGCCAATAGAGGCCATAGATAATATACCAAACCCCTCTACTGCTCCAACCGCTGTGCCAAGCCCTAAACCCATCGCGAGTACCAATGGCACGGTAACAGGCCCGGTTGTCACACCCGCACTGTCCCAAGCAACATTAACAAATTCTTCAGTTGATAATAGCGTCAGTATCAGAGCAAATAAATACGCGGGGATTAATAGCCACGCTAATTGCCAATCAAAAATAATTCTAAGAACGCCTAATGCTATACCGAACCCTACGCCAATTGAAACAGCCGTCATCAGTGTTTTCTTTTTAAAGGCTCCGTTGGTTAAGCTTTCTACTGTCAGCCCTAAAGCATTCAGTGCAGGCTCGGCTAAGGTCGCGCCAAAGCCTAAAATAAAAGCAAACACCAAGGCAATGCCTATGCCTAAGCTAAACCAATACAGCGGTGACTCTTTAACGGATTCGATGCTGGTAAAAGCGGCAGGGATCATTGAGCCAGCTTGCTCTCCTAATTTTGCCAAACCATAAGTAAGACCTAAGCTAAAAATAATCATGCCGATAACGGCCAGCCCTAAGCCGAGCATAACAATACGTGCATTGGGTAAGCGCTCGCGCAACACAAAGAACAGCACCAATGCCAAAAACATCATTAATGGCACAATAGCTCGAATGCCCGAAATTATTTCAACATAGGGTGTTTGTTCAAACCAAAATGGTTTTACTTCTTGCACCAAATTAACACCGGCTAAAATATCTTCAACCGATACCGTACTATGAATATAAATAGCGAGTAACTGCACCCCCATGATGGGAAACAAAGACGCTAAGGTCACAATGCCGAAGCCTGACAATGACTGGTTTCCGCTGCCAGCAGCCGAGGCGATACCAATACCTAATGCCAATACCAAGGGCACGGTTACAGGGCCGGTTGTAACGGCTCCACTATCCCAAGCGAGCCCAATTAAACGACTTAATTGCTCGTCTTGAGTCATGTAAATCATCAATGCCAAAGTAGGGATAA
>CAYZQE010000127.1:0-4431 GCA_964480635.1 uncultured Gammaproteobacteria bacterium
TCTTGACCTTTTAGTACGCCGCCTATTAATAGACCAACGATAACTAATACGATGGCGATTTCGACTAGGGTGAAACCTTTTTGCTTTCTAACTTGTAACTGCATTATTTTTCTCTTTTATTAATATTGAGTAAACTAAAGCAATATTAATGCCACATTCCAGAAAGCATTAAAAAATCATAGAAACCTTATAAATTCAATTACTTATGAAAATATCAAGCTAAAAAATATTAAAATAGACTAGAATTTCGCTAAATTATTTTCATTGCGTCTGCTTTTCGACACTTTTTTGTTTTAATACTAACAGTCTTTGTTTTAAAAAGCGTTTTTCATCAGGGTGCATATCGCTATCATCTTTTAAGCTTTGCTCAACAATATAGGTTGCTGCATCTATTAAATTAAGCTCTTCTAGCATGATAAACTCTAAATCTCTTGCCCAAGCGGGGATTACAATATCTTTAGGTTGTTTTGCTATACCCTTAGCCATTTTTAATGCTAAATTTAAATCACTTAAATGATATTTAGCAATGACTGCTCCTTCAGCCATCCAACGCCAATTTTTTTGCGGGTTTACTTCAAATAATTTAATCACCGTTTCTAAAATTTGCCTTAGTTGCTTATGGTCACTTGTATTGCTAAAAACTCTTGCTGCTAACAAGGCCGAATATTCACTTGCTGGATTCATTAATTGAAGCTTTATTAACCATTGCGACAATAAAGGGTACGACATATTTTTATAATTGATGTGTCGCCCTTGTTGATTATCGTGCAGTTGTAATTTAAGCGTTAACATTTGAGCCGCAAGCGATAGGGAGCCAAGTGACAACAATTGGTACTGCGGCACTGATGGCGGCTCTGATAACGCCTTATAAACAACTATGCTTCGGCTAGAATACAACCATGTTGCTAACAATTGAGCCAACACAAAAAACAACATTGCCATTTTTAATTTATTTGGTATCGCGGATATTTTTCTTTCTATGCGCATCATTAAGACCTATTTAAGGCAAATTCTTTACGATAAAAATCGAACAATGAAACTGCAGTAATAAACCCTGTGTAGATCAGTAACCACCCTGCCGGCATTACTAAATCTATCTGCGTGATATCCAAGGTAAAGAACACATCATTTTGGACAAAGATAACGGGGTTAGGCAGAACAAAACTAACCCCTTGAAATAGCATTAAAATCATTTGATTTAAGCTATCGCCATCACTGTAATAAACACTTTGCTCTATAATTTCGACTATAATTGGGCTAGCCCTCGAAAGTACATAGAGACTTATCAGTAACATCATAGCGCTTGGGACTTTTTCTAAACTTAACACCGCCAATAATGCCAATAAACTGCATAACATGAGCTCCATCCACATACTGATTAGCCAAACCAATGCTAATTGAAAATCAACTTGAATGAGTAGCACCAAGCTTGCCATGATGGCAATCACAAAATTCATGACGGCGACAGCACCAAGCTGAGCAGCGATATATTGCCAACGTGATAATGGCATTGATAATAAATTTTCAAATTGCCCACTGGCAAAATCATCGGCCACTGCCACGATTAAAATTAAAGAGCTCAGTAATACTAAGCCATAACGATAAAACTCTATTTGAAAAGCAAATTGAGCTTCGGCTGAATTG
The DNA here is from genome assembly GCA_964480635.1 of uncultured Gammaproteobacteria bacterium. Lineage (GTDB taxonomy): Bacteria > Pseudomonadota > Gammaproteobacteria > CAYZQE01. The sequence goes on from CAYZQE010000127.1 coordinate 1,645, forward strand.
ATAAGTGACAATTCATTAACGAAAAGAGATGCCATATAGCCTATGAGCAAGATCACTAATAGTAGTGCTACATTTTTACGCTGACTATAATTGAGTAGAAAAAATTGAATCAATGTTATAGTTTGAGAAATCATCTATCAGTATACCCTTTGAGTCTAGTGTGTTTTTAATACAACAATTTTTAAAATATGAGCAGCCTATCTTTGGGCTAATTTTGCTCACTTTCCATAGTTTAATTTGGCTCATTACGCCTAGTATCTTTCATTTTTCAACAAACGTCATTTTATTAGGCTTATTTTTACTTTGGCAACCCATTTGGAATAAAAACCTTTCAGCCCCCATATTAAAAACCCTACTTCCTAGCGCACTTTTTCTTATTTTGAGTTTTTTTTCGCCTTATGAAGCTTTAATTTTATTTGGCATGATCACGCTTGGTGTTTTTGGCAGTCGTATTTTAGATAAAAACTCATCTCGTGGTTTTGACTTACTGGCTATTTCTATTTTAACCTTAGAAATTAGCATTGGCATTGTGCCTAAAGCATTTTCACATATCATCATCCCGCCTTTATTTTCAACTATCATAGAAGGCTTACTTCTGGCTCCTATTCTGTTTTTTTTCTTTTCTAATAAATTAGCTAGCCAAAATTCAGGGCGACAGAACATCGATACCCTGCATGGTTTACTGTCTAGCAGCTTGATCGCTTTAGTGCTATTAGGCGCTATTGTCATCAACCTTTTATATGGTGTTGATTATATTGAAGGGCTGCTCTTAACGTTATTTTTTGTTGCTATCTTTACCTTAGGCGTAAGTTGGTTCTGGAACCCTTCGGTTGGCTTTTCAGGCTTAGGGGTATTGTGGAATCGCTATTCAATGAGCATTGGCAGCCCCTTTGAAACATGGATAAACACGCTCACTACTTTAATTGAAGAAACCTATTTAACACCTACAGAATATCTTCAATCTGCTTGTGATAACTTAACTGAAAATGAATGGCTTGATGGCTTAGAATGGACGACTGAACGTCATCAAATCAGCTCGGGAAAGCATTCGGATTTTAAAATAACGCACACTATTAGCGACACTAGCTTTGTTGACTTGTACTTCACAACAAACCCAGGCACGGCCTTAAAGCAACATACCCAACTGCTTATTCGCATGGCAAACCAATTTTATATTGCTAAAAAAAACCAAGATAAAATTAAAACTCAAGAACATTTTGAAACCATTCATCATACAGGGGCACGATTAACACACGATATTAAAAATATTCTTCAATCCATAAAAACATCCCTTAGTATCATCCACTTAGAACCCAATTTAGAATCGAATAAACCCTTTAAGTTATTAGACCAAAATTTGACTCAAATTAGTGAGCGCCTTGAGAGCACACTCAATAAATTAAAAGTGCCTCAACTGAACACTCAATTTAATGCCATGTCTCTTAACAAATGGCTGTATCGATTTAGCAATGAAATTGTTGACTCAAAAATCGTCATTAACAGTAAACTAAAGTTTAACCCATCCGTACCCAGTGAATTATTAGATAGCGTACTGAACAACTTATTAAGTAACGCATTACACAAGCCAGAAGTAAGCCGTATTGTTGTTCAAATCAATGCTGACCAAGACTTATTGTTTATTTCTGTCTGTGACGATGGTGACAAAGTGAGTGACGCCAGTGCCAACGATTTGTTTAACAAGCCAGTGTCATCTGGACAGGGGATGGGGATTGGTTTGTATCAATCTGCCATTATGGCAAATGCCTTTAATTTTGAATTCGATCTAATCAATAATGAAGATGGTGAGGTCTGCTTTAGTTTAATTCAGCATTTAAAGTAAATAGACCGTATAAATGGTTAAATGCTCCTTATGTTTTGGCATTGACTCCGTCTAGCACACATCACCATTAATGTTATAGTGACAATTATGAACGCAAACAATCAAACATTAATTTTACTTTCACGGTTAAAAAAACTTAAACGGCATTTTACTGCCTTGACGGATTATCACTCTCTAATTACAGATGTATTATCTAAAAAAAATATCTATGACCCCGATGTGTTTAACGCATTAACCATTCAAGAAAAAGCATTTTTAGATGCTTATTTAAAGCGTTTTTCATCAATGCAAGACTTTTTAGGTGCCAAGGTATTTCCCTTGCTTTTAGAAACCGCTGGTATCGCAAATAACAGCATGAGTGAAACGATAAGCCTTATTGAAAAAGAAGGTATTATTGATAACTTATCGAATTGGATTGAGTTACGCCAAACAAGAAATGAGCTTGAACACGATTACCCAGAAAAACTTAACGATGCATTAATCAACTTAAAATTTTGCATCGATAGCTTTAAATCACTAGAAAACTATTATCACAAAACATTGGCATTCGCCTATAAGTACACTCATGAGACTATCTAAAGCTTTAACCAAGCAAATACTTAAAAGCATTGAAACTAGCTTTGGTGCTGTAGATGTTTATCTATTTGGCAGCCAAACTGATGACTCAAAAAGTGGTGGTGACATTGATATAGCGATAGACAGTGACTTATCAAATGATGATTTTAAAAAAGCTAAAATTGCACTTAACGTGCAATTAATGACTCAGAACCTAAATGAGTTATCGCTGGATATTACACAGCTAAGTACGGCAAGCGGTGTGTTTTTTGATGAAATTGAACGCACAAAAATTAAGCTAAGATAAGCGCTAAACTAGATTGTGCAGGTAGTTTCTATCAATTTTGATGTACGATTTCAAGCAAAAGGGTACTGACCCCTTTTAGTGTTTC
>CAYZQE010000128.1:0-4399 GCA_964480635.1 uncultured Gammaproteobacteria bacterium
TTTTTTGCTCCATGCAAAAAAGACATCTGCTGCATCCGTGTAGCTTGCCTTTTTTTTGCTCCGGGGTAAAATGAGCATTCACTACATCCGTGTAGTTTGCTTTTTTATTTAAATTGAAGTGTACTAGGAAGTGCATAAAGCTATGTGCTTAAATACTTTCCTAAAAATATGTCGTTCCAGTAAAGCAAGGCATTAACATAATGACTGTTATGTGCACAAATAGCTTTCAACTTTGTTTTGTTATGGTGATAGCAAAATAATTTAATTTTTTTCACCACAACATAAAAGAGAACGAGTATGAGTAAAGGTACAGTTAAGTGGTTTAATGCAGATAAAGGTTTCGGTTTTATTACTCCAGAAGATGGCGGAAAAGATTTATTTGTTCACCATTCAGAAATCCAATCTGGCGGCGAATATGCAACTTTAAATGACGGCCAATCGGTTGAATTTGAAGTTGGCCAAGGCCAAAAAGGACCATGCGCAAATAAAGTAACTGCAGTATAAGCAACAACTTTATAAAGTAATGTAAGCAGATAACCTCTGCTTTCGTTACTGCATAATAAGGCTTAGCAGAAATGCTAGGCCTTTTTTATGCTCCATGCAAAAGCACCCTCCTTGGGCTCCTGTCCAACGGGTATAGGCACATCCTTGTACTTATGGCATTCACTATATCCTTGTAGCTTGCTATTTTTGCTTTATACAAAAGCACCCTTCTTGAATTTCTCTCCAGTGGACTTAGACAAACCCGTGCGTTCATGGCATTCGTGACTTTCCTATAGCTTGTCTTTTTTAGTCTTAGTACTTTTGCGCCGCCTTCGTTTTGGCGCGCAAAGACACTCGATGAGCCTTTCAATTTGTTGCGTACAACAACCTGTCCCCATGGTGGCATAGGTTTTTTTCTTAATGTCGGTGACTGTCGTCGCGCCATTAACTATGGCATTAATAATATCCATTTTATTAACTTCATTACAAACGCATAAATTTTTATCTAAATCTTGCCTAAGGTTTGAGGGGAGCTTATCCAGTGGGTCTGTGTCAGGCAATGTATTAATGTCTTTTATTAATCAATTTCACATCCTCTCATGGATTATATAGGCCTTCAATCTCAATTATATAATAACGATTGGGATTTCAAGAAACGGCCAACCAAACACCAACCCCAAGCATTAAACTACCCGCTAGACGATTCATTAAGCGTACGTTACTGCGTTTACGCAACAAATGCGCTAATGACTGACCACCCACTGCATATAAAACTAGACAGATAAACTCAATGATTAAGATAATGCCAATTAATAAGGCAAGCTGAGGTAACAATGGTAAGGATTGATCGATAAAAGGCGGAAGTAACGCGATAAAAAATGCCCAACCTTTAGGATTGGCAATAGCGGTCACGAAACCTTGAAAAGCCAATTCTCTACGGCTCACTTCAACGACCATGTCATTATTTTCAGGTATAGCCAAACGTCCCTTAGAGCGCCACAATTCAACACCCAAATAAATCAAATATATTCCACCTGCCAATTTAAACAAGGTAAAGACTGAAGGATAGCTCAACATCATTGTCGCCACTCCTACCATTGACAACACCACAACGATGCTAACGCCAACTAATTCACCAGCCATCATCCATAATGCACGTTTAACGCCTATTGTCATACCCAAGGTCATTGACAGTGTCATGCACATGCCCGGTGTTACCGACACTATAAAAAACGTAGGGATAAACAAACTTAACATTTTTATATTGTATTAAACTCTCTTTGATTAAAAGATAAGCCAGTCATTACATATTTTACTCCCTCTGCGAGCAGGGGGGGGAAAGAAAAAACTGGCTTTAGGTAATTTTTTAGTTTTAATGCGTTTCAATACCGCTCACCTAACTGCTCAAAATTTTTGCCCGTCGGGTTTTGAAATACTTGTAATTCAAATTCAGTTAGCACGGCCAGCAGGTGATCAAAAATATCCGCTTGAATCGCTTCATAAGCAACCCAATCAGTGATATTTGTAAACACATATAGCTCTATGGCAATGCCCTTTTCACTGGGTGCTAGTTGCCTTACCAAAAAAGTGAGGTTTTTATGAATCATCGGATGGCTTTTTAAATAAGCATTAATATAAGCTCTAAATGCGCCTATATTGGTCAACCTACGGCCATTAACTAACGTCTGCATGTTGATGTTTTTATCAGCATTTGACGCATCGATTTCTGCTAACTTTGCCTCTAGATAAGGCGCAAGCAACTTAAACGATTTAAATTTTTCGATCATTTTTTCATTACAAAAACGAATACTTGTTTGATCAATAAAAATAGAACGTTTAATCCGTCTACCCCCACTTTCTGACATTCCTCTCCAGTTTTTGAACGACGACGCAATGAGTTTGTGCGAGGGAATAATGGAGATGGTTTTATCCCAGTTTTGAATTTTTACCGTATGTAATGCAATATCAATAACATCTCCATCGGCACCAAACTGAGGCACTTCAAGCCAATCACCAACTTTGAATAACTCATTTGAATGGATTTGAATACTGGCGACAAACGATAAAATCGTATCTTTAAAAATTAAGAGTAAAACAGCGGTTAAGGCACCAATACCACTGAGTAAATAAATGGGTGATCTATCAATTATGATCGCCATAACAATAATGGCACCTAAAATATTTAACAGCAGTTTGCTTATTTGAAGATAGCTTTTAATATTGAAAACTTGTGAAAATTTACTTTGACTGTAAATAACATTAACGGCATTCAACACCGCATTGATGACCAGTATTAAAACCACAACCAGTAACGCCGCCAAAAACCGCTTTATATAATCACTGTATTCAGGAAATAGATCAGCAGATAGATAAATAACCAATAATGGTACCAAATAAGCCAAGCGATGAAACACGCGTTGCTCAATAAAAATGTCGTCTACATGCGTTGCGGTATGTTTAAAAAGTTTACTAAGAGAGACCAAAACAATGCGATTGGCAATCAGGTACATTAAGTAACTAACGACTAGAACAACAGCCACTAGTAAATAATAATTCGTTGTTATATTGAGCAACATGTCTTGCAGCGACATTAATTGTTCATTCATTGGTATCTCCAGTATCAGCTTGATAAGTTAATGTAAAATTTACGAACACATTTTGACCAGATAGCCATTTGGTTTTTACACTTGACCCATTTCAAAAAATGGCACGATAGAAACATAAAGTATAAAAACCACAATGGCGAGAAGAGCAATAAATTGAACAGGCCTGTTTAATAATCGTTGAAAGAATGTTTCAACCTCGCCTTTTTCTATTTCCTCCAATGTTTCTACCCTTATTTGCTCGCTTCTTCTAAGTTGATAGTCATCAAGCAGCTCCTTAGCCTGACTATATTGAGCTTCATCATGCAACCATAATGCATGCACCGATATACCCCAATTGCCCGGTGGCGACTCAAAAAAGCCTATTTCATTATCTGTTAGCAAGTTTCTTACATCATCTGCTTCATCAAAAGGCACTGATTTAAGGTTGAAAATAAGTTTAGACATAATTGTTAGTTTCTTTAAACGGTGGATGCAATAAATTATAACTGAGATGAGCCCATATCTAACGCGTTTTATCTACACCAAACTTTTCTGCAAGCACAAAAAAAGGCGCGTTGGGAGAGGCTCTAACTCCCGATCCTCTGGCTCGTAGTCTTAGACACGAAATAGCAATACTTTATTAATCAACAACTTGCGGATTTGATCATCTTTATAATGTAGTAATAATTAGGCTAAATTAGCCTTAAACCTGATTGGTTTGGTACATTATTGCTACATAAGAATTATAACTACCAATATTTTCTAATCTACTTTTTTATTATTTACTACCTTTATTATCAACCAACTTTGTTAATCCACCTTTAATTGAGGCAATTGATAACAACAAGGCTGAGCGAGTGATGCGGTCTTTTGTCATTGGGCGAAAGAACTGGTTCTTTGCCAATAGTGCTAAAGGTGCTAAGGCCAGTAACACGCTTTACTCAATCGCCGAAACGACTAAAGCCAACAACATTGAGCCTTGGCACTATTTTAATCATATTTTTAAGAACTGCCTAATGCCTCAACGGTTGACTACATTGAAGCTTTGTTGCCTTGGAATATAGATTTGTAATAGTTTAGCAAGGTGCTTAGTGCGCAGCTAGATGGATTCCTTTTCCGCTTACTTTCTAAATATAATTGTGTTATCTGAAAAGCAAACTATTTGAAAAAAAAGCAATGATCTAATAAATTAGCGGCTTACCACAAAGGCAAAAGTTCTGCACTGCCTATATAAATAAACACACCTCTGCTCCTTAAAGTTCTTTTTGAAAGCCGCCAATAATTGATAATAAAATTATGTCTGAATACTTGTTTCACACAATCACTAACTA
>CAYZQE010000129.1:0-4340 GCA_964480635.1 uncultured Gammaproteobacteria bacterium
AAATGAAACTACTTAATAAAAAACGATTTTTACCTTTCTTTATCACCCAGTTATTAGGGGCATTAAACGATAACCTTTATAAAAATGGTTTAACCGTTTTCATTGCTTTTCAAACCGTATCAATCACTCAGTCAGACAGCAACAGCTTAGTGAATATTGCAGCTGGTTTATTTATCCTCCCCTTTTTCTTGTTCTCAACATTAGCCGGCCAACTCGCGGATAAGTATGAAAAATCACGCTTAATCGCCCATATTAAATTATTAGAAATTGTCATTATGCTGTTAGCCGCCGCAGCGTTTTATTGGCAAAGTACCACCATGCTCATCGGCTTGTTATTTTTAATGGGTACTCAATCGGCATTTTTTGGCCCCGTCAAATACAGCTTACTGCCTCAAGTGTTAAAAGATGATGAACTTATCGGCGGTAATGCTTTAGTCGAATTTGGCACGTTTATGGCTATCTTGGTAGGCATGATCTTAGCGGTATTAATTATGGGTATCGAACGCAATGGCACGGCGTGGTTAGCCGCCGCTGTGGTTATGGTGGCGATCATCGGTTATTGGGTAAGCCTTAAAATACCAACCCTAGCAGCCAGTGAGCCAAATTTAAAAATCGACTTTAATGTTATTAAGCAATTTAAAGAGAGCTTCAATTTAGCGCGTCAAACGCCCAGTGTTTTTTATTCGATCATGGGCATCTCTTGGTTTTGGTTTATTGGTATTATTTATATCACCCAATTACCAAACTTTGTGCGCTATGAACTGGGTGGCAATGAGCAAGTGTATGTACTGTTGCTTACCTTGTTTTCACTGGGTATTGGCGCAGGCTCTTTTTTATGCGAACGCCTCTCAGGGCGCATGGTAGAAATCGGCCTAGTGCCTATTGGTTCTTTAGGTTTAACGCTGTTTGGCATGGATATTATATTTACTCAGTCGGTGCTTAATGCTAATGAATTAATCGGCCCAATGGCCTTTATCTCTTTGGGTGATAATAGCCGCGTGATGTTCGATTTATTTATGTTGGGATTGTTTGGAGGTATCTTTATTGTGCCCCTATACGCCTTAGTACAGCAGCGCTCGCCCATACAAAAGCGAGCGCGTATTATTGCCGCCAATAATGTCATGAATGCCTTATTTATGGTGGTAGCCACGGGTTTTAGCTTGTTTGCACTGTCTTCAGGCTTATCTATTAGCGAAATATTCTTAGTCGTTGCCATAATGAATATCGCAGTGGCAGCATGGATCTTTATCCTAATTCCAGAATTCATCATGCGTTTATTAGTCTGGTTGTTAATTCATACTATTTATCGCGTTAAAAAAATTAATCTCGACAAAATACCCGATGCCGGTGCTTGTGTATTAATCTGCAATCACGTTAGTTTTATCGATGCTTTAGTGTTAGCAGGTTGCGTTAGACGCCCCATTCGTTTTGTCATGCATTGCAAAATATTTAACATGCCTATCTTGTCATTTATCTTTAAAACGGCGAATGCAATCCCCATTGCAGGAGCACAAGAAAACCCTAAAATAATGAATGATGCTTTCGCTGAAATAGCCACAGCGTTGCAGCAAGGTGAAGTAGTTTGTATTTTCCCGGAAGGAAAAATAACTCAAGATGGTAGCTTAAATACTTTTAAGAAAGGCATCATAAAAATATTAGATAAAACCCCAGTGCCAGTCGTACCGTTAGCACTAAGAGGCTTGTGGGGTAGTTATTTTAGCCGCAAAGAGGGCGCAGCGATGAAGCGAATATTACCCAGGGGCTTTTTTAATAAAATTGAATTAGAAGCAGGCGATAGTATCGCTAGTGAAGATGCCAATATTGAAAATTTACAAGCATCGGTTGAGCAATTGTTGGTGAGCGAAAAGTGAGGTTTATACCGTGATTAAAACAATGCCGATCATTGTGGCAATGGCTTTTTTGTTAAGTAGCTGTGTCACTGTGACGCCCATAGAAACATCAGATGCTGATAATCATCGATGTCAGTTATCCACCAAAAAACTAAGCCTAAAAACAATAGGGCACCGCTCAGGCATTAGTTGTCATAACAGCGGTTGTTTAGCTGCCTTAGGCGTGAGTGCTTTATATACGGTATCAACAGCTGTTATATCAGGCTCTATCGTGTTAATCGGCAATTCTGTGCATTGGCTAGAAAAGCAAGGTAAATGTGATGACGGATTGTTAAGTTTTTCTGTTGAAGAGCATAATTCACCGCTGTTACAGCAACAAGGTGAACTGGTTGATTTAGTCGAAGATGAAAACTAAATGATGAAAAGTGATATTTACGTATCGTGCCCCCATAATCCTGTCGAGCAGCCACTGCGTTGCGATTCTATGCAGGGGTTATGACTAAGTGCTAAACTCAAAGAGTTAATCTATAAGCGAGCTAAAAATGAGTGTGCAAAAACAAGAATATTTACCGCATTATTCAACTCAAGACTATGAGGCGTGGGAAGGGGCGTGGGAGCTGATAGAAGGTGTGCCCTATGCAATGAGCCCCGCACCAACTATTAGACATCAAGCTATAAGTGCCAAAATACATGGGCAATTGTTTCAGTTACTAACTAACTGTAAAAGCTGTAAAGCACTACTACCCGTAGATTGGAAAATAAATGAAGAAACTATTGTCCAACCAGATAATTTAGTCGTGTGCGAACCAGTAAAAGGCCAGTATTTGACCAAGGCGCCCAAAATTATTTTTGAAATTTTGTCACCGTCAACGGAAAAAAAAGATACGGGCATTAAGTTTGATCTATATCAGCAAGAAGGCGTCGAGTATTATGTTGTTGTTAATCCAAATGTATCTGTTGCAAAGGTCTACAAGTTAACGGATGACGGACGTTTGATAAAAAAATTAGATGCTGAAAATGAGACTTTTATTTTTGAAATAAAAAATTGCCAATTAAACTTTAATTTTTCTGACATTTGGGAAGAGGATTGAACGGTACTTATTGCACATTAATGCAGTTATTATCAGATTGTTTCACCATCTCGTTAATTAGTGATTGTGGGGGTTAAAAACTAATTGAGGTGAATTAGCGGCAGCAGAATGTTCGAGCAAAGAGACTGGGAAGGCGTTTTGTTAACGTATTTTCTTTGGTTTTCGATCCAAGTTTTTTTCACTTAATAACTTATCGACTCTATTTTTCTATTCTATCCTCCGTTCTTACAATTGATAGCGAAATAAATTACTCGCCAGAAAGTCAATAAATCTGTAAAATTTTGCGAAATTAAACGGAATCCTCTTCCGTTATAAAAATTATAATTAATATAAGGAATTACAATGAAAATAGCGGTAGCTGGTACGGGTTATGTTGGTCTTTCAATCTCAATGTTGTTGTCGCAGCATAATGAAGTTGTTGCACTTGATGTTATGCCCGATAAAGTTGAATTACTCAATAATAAAAAATCCCCTATTGCCGATGTAGAAATCGAAGACTTCTTAGCGAATAAAGAGTTAAATTTTATTGCTACACTAGATAAGCACACCGCCTATAAAGATGCAGATTTTGTCGTGATTGCCACGCCAACAGATTATGACAGCGAATCCAACTACTTTAATACGTCGACGGTAGAATCTGTTATTAAAGATGTTATGGAAATAAATCCGAAAGCCACGATGGTTATTAAATCGACTGTACCCGTTGGCTTTACGGCCAGTGTAAAGCGCAAATATTGTAGTAACGACATCATGTTTTCACCAGAGTTTTTACGTGAAGGCAAAGCGTTGTATGATAATTTACATCCGTCACGTATTGTTGTTGGTGAAAACTCAGATAGAGCTAAAGTCTTTGCCGGTTTATTAGAAGAAGGCGCTCAAAAAGAGAATATTGATGTCTTGTTTACTGACTCTACCGAAGCAGAAGCCATTAAGTTATTTTCTAATACCTATTTAGCCATGCGAGTTGCTTATTTCAATGAGCTAGACACCTATGCTGAAGTGCATAAATTAAATAGTAAAGACATTATAAAAGGAGTGGGTTTAGACCCCAGAATTGGCTCGCATTATAATAATCCATCATTTGGATATGGCGGTTATTGCCTGCCTAAAGACACCAAACAATTGCGCGCAAACTATAAAGATGTACCCAGTAATCTTATCAACGCGATTGTAGATGCTAATACCACGCGAAAAGACTTTGTTTCGTACTCTATTTTAGAGCGCAACCCCAAAATAGTCGGTGTCTATCGCTTAGTCATGAAAACAGGCTCTGATAACTTTAGGGCATCAGCTATACAAGGCATTATGAAGCGCATCAAAGCAAAGGGTGTTGAAGTCGTTATCTATGAGCCAGTGTTCGAAGAAGAAACATTCTTTAATTCACGTGTTATTAATGACC
>CAYZQE010000130.1:0-4321 GCA_964480635.1 uncultured Gammaproteobacteria bacterium
ATAAAACCTAACATAATACTTTCCTCATTCACGTTTAAGACAACATGATTAAAGACAATAAATGTATTTTGATCTAATCGTTTTATCAGAAGGCTGTCATCAGCATTTGTGATTGTGCTTAATAAGCTTTAGTGGCAACATCAAAGTATGGAACTGTATCAACTACGCTCTTTTATTACTGTCGCTAACACTGGCAACCTAACCCAAGCTTCTGAGCTTTTATTTACCAGCCAGCCTGCTGTGAGTGCGCATATAAAAGCATTAGAAGAAGAGCTTGATATACAACTATTTAAACGCTCACCCAAAGGTATGACGCTAACAGCCAATGGTGTTTTACTGAAAGAAAAAGCTTTAATAGTGCTCGAATCTAGCAACGAGCTAAAAGCTCAAGCCGCGTCATTAAAGGGTGAGCTAGCAGGTACTATTAAAATAGGTCTTAATGCCGATGCACATTATTTGCGTTTATCAGAGTGGCATCAGTATTTGCAGGAACATTTTCCGCGCTTAAACGTTGAGTTAATTCAAAGCACTTCGATAAAATTAACCGATGATGTGGCATCAGGGAAATTAGATGCTAGCTTTATCGCAATAGAGCCTGAAAATAAAGCGTTAGAAACCATCCGGCTACTCAATGGTTACGCATTGGTTGCCGCTGCGCCTAAATGGCAACAACAATTACACCTGGCCAGCGTAGATGATTTAGCGCTGCTACCGTGGATTCAACCTGAAAGTTATTGCGTGTACCATCAGTTTATTGATGATTTATTTACCGAAAAAAGGCCTAACAATATCACTACCAGTGCTTCAGAAGAATTCACTATTAGTTTATTGCTATCTGGCACAGGCTTATCTTTTGTCAGAGACGACCAAGCTGATGAGTTATTAAAAAACAATGAGATCATCGTGTGGGATAAGGTCACCTTTCCTTTGCCATTAAGCCTTGCTTATCAAAAAAAGCGTGCAAAAGACCCCATTATTCAATGCTTATTAGACGTGATCCCACGTTTTTTTAACCCACCAAATTCCCGCGCCCAAACAAGAGAAGCCTGATGACCGTTGAAAGTGGCATTATCTTTTTTCTAGCCATCATCATTTTTGCCATTACGCCTGGCCCTGGTGTTTTTGCGCTGTTATCTAAAGCTATGCTCCAAGGCGCTCGGTCTTGCTTCCCTATGGCTTTAGGCATGGCCGTTAGTGATGCTATTTATTTGGTTTTGGCTTGTTATGGCTTAGCCACCATTGCTGAAAATTGGGGCGGTTTATTTACCGCTATTCGTATTATTGGCGCTGCTTATTTAATCTATTTGGGCTGGAAAATGTGGCATTCATCCACAACACTCAATAAAACCCAAAACAATGAAACCTTTAAATCTCAAAGCATGGTATTTGTACAAGGCTTCTTAATCTCTGCATCAAACCCCAAGGTCATATTATTTTACATTGCCTTTTTACCTACTTTTATGGATTTAACCATTCTAACGCAACAAGATATCATCATTGCGGTGCTGCTCTGCCTAATGGGATTAATGATTGGTTTAATGGCCATCGCTTTTAGTGCATCATGGGCTAAAAATTATTTTAAATCAAAAAGGGCGATGCTTGGTTTAAACCGAGTGGCAGGGTCAATTATGGCTGCCGCAGGCGTTTATATTGCGGCTCGGTCTTAGCAAAGGGGAAGCATGTCACTTAATACTCAAATGCAAAAATTATGGCGGCAGTTATTGTTTTCGTGGGCTAAGGTACAAGTTTTCCCCGAAAAGCCCAATTTTTCAGTATCAGAACACAAACAAACTATTTATGTCTTAGCCGATAGAGGCTTAAGTGATTTATTGGTGTTACAACAAGTCTGCCAAACCCATCACTTACCAGACCCTTTATATCAGCCCAATGAATACCATTCTATTTATAGTGTTGCTTCTAAAAGCCATTTAATTGATTGGATAAGACGCACCAAAAAAGACTCTGTCATGCTGACTAACTTAATAAAGCAATGCCAAGATGATGATCAGTTTGATGTTCAATTAGTGCCTGCATCGGTATTTTGGGGGCGACCACTGGCTAAACAAAAACATTGGTTAAAGGTGCTATTTAGTGACACTTGGCAAGTTGCTAGTCATTTTAGACGTTTTATTACCATTTTAATGCACGGTAAACGCTGTGAATTATTTTTTTCAGACGCTATTAGCTTTAGAAACTTAGCTGAAAAAAATGATTTTTCGGCTGAGCGCATTAACGATGCCCTAAGTGATATTTTATCGACACAAACCGAAGTGATTTTCGGCCCAAAAATGTTAAGCCACAAGGCCTTAACACATCAGGTTTTAGCCGCTGATAATGTTAACAAACAAATCATTGCTCGTGCATCAAAAACTAAAATCAGTATTCGACAAGCTCAAAAGATAGCGACCCAATATTGTGATGAAATATTTTGCAATAGCACTCAAATTACGGTTAATTTAATGCTCCGTTTGCTCAATAAATTTTGGAATAAATTTTATTCTGGCATTGCGGTTTACCATTTAGAGGGCGTTAAAGAAATCGCCAAAACACATCAGCTCATTTATGTACCTTGTCATCGCAGCCACATTGATTATTTATTGCTCTCTTATGTCATTCATCAACAAGGTTTAGCCATACCGACTATAGCGGCTGGCAACAATTTAAACTTACCCGTGATTGGTAAAATTTTACGTGGTGGTGGTGCCTTTTTTATTCGCCGCAGTTTTAAGGGCAACCCTTTATATTCAAAAATAATGAATGAATACGTTGCGACACTGGTCAATTTAGGTGCGCCCATTGAATATTTTATTGAAGGTGGTCGCAGCCGTACTGGGCGTTTATTACAACCCAAGCTCGGCATGTTAGCCATGACGGTTCAAGCCTATTTAAAAACACAGCAAAAGCCCTTAGCGTTTATTCCAGTTTATATTGGCTACGAAAAACTGATGGAAGGCCAATCTTATTTAGGTGAGCTGTATGGTGATAAAAAGAAAAAAGAAACGCTGATTGGGTCGCTTAAATCTATCTATAAACTTAAAGGCCAATTTGGCAAAGTAAGCAGTAGTTTTGGTAACCCTATTTTACTCAATGACCTATTGCAAACAAATAACCCTAACTGGCAAGCAGAGGCCAGTGACTTTTCGCAAAAGCCAGACTGGTACATGAACACCATAACCCAGCTTGGCACACAGATTATGCAACATATTAATCAAGCGGGTGTGATAAACCCGGTTAATTTAATAGCCACAATTGTATTAGCAACACCTCGACAAAGCATTGATTTAAAAGAATTAATTACTCAAGCTCAGTTTTATACGACCTGCATCCAAAACTTAGAGCAACTGAATAGCGTGTCCATTCCAGACATAATTGACCGCCCCCAAATTGAGCGCATACAAAAGCAAGGCATCATGCACATACGCGAACATGAGTTAGGCGACATTGTATTTCTCAAGCCCGAAGACTCAATATTAATGAGCTATTACCGCAATAACAGCTTACATACTCTCATCATTCCATCATTAGTGGCTTGTTGTTTGATTAACTCACGTACAGTTTCTGTCGATAAGCTGTTGTCACTTGTGCGTTATGTGTACCCTTTTATAAAATCAGAGCTGCATTTGCAATGGAATGACAAAGAGCTAGAAACCTTTGTGTTAAATATTATTCAACACTTTGTTGATGAAGGCTATTTAAGCCAAAAAGATAACACCCTTAAACGCCCAGACCGTAGCGATAAAAAATACTTACCCATGACTCGCTTAGCTCAAATTGTGCAACCCATTTTAGAACGCTACTACATGACCTTCATCATTCTATGGCAGTCAACTGACGAGCCATTAACAAAACAAGAATTAGAAACTAAGGGACATTTATTAGCGCAAAAAATCTCGATGATTTATGGTATTAATTCGCCAGACTTTTTTGACCGAAAGCTGTTCACACACTTTATAGCCACGCTCTTTAAAATGGATTATGTGACTAAAAATGAAAACGGGACATTACAACTCAGCGAGAACTTTAACCAAATTAATATCGACATTAGAACCTTGTTAAGCGTTGAAGTTAGAGCCTCTATTTTACAAATGCTTTAATCGCGCTATTGCGAATAAAGTAAACTCTATGCCTATTGCACCCTTAAAATTCAATTTTCTTTTTACCTTAATGAGCTTTCTGCTCTTACTTTTAGGCAGTTATTTTTTGCTCTCTGATGGTTTGCCTCAAGAAGTCAATCGAAGCACAAGAGCATTGTGGAATTTAGGCCATGTTGTCTATTTTTTATTGTTAACCCTTATTGCCTTAAGGATGCCTTTTTTTAAAC
>CAYZQE010000131.1:0-4224 GCA_964480635.1 uncultured Gammaproteobacteria bacterium
TCATCAATAAAGGTCAGCAATAATGGGTGAAAAGGCAATGCCTCGGCAATTGCTCCTGCATTGCTCTACCTCCTGTATCCATACAGTCGCGTGCGGCATGAGCACGCCACTTACAACAAACCACAGACAATAACGTAGTACGAAAACTTAAGATCAACGGCATTTAAACGGTGAAACATGATATTCCTACAGAGTCATTTAAACGACTTTAAATTTTAGCTCTAAATTTATTACTTCAACCGATAATGCTTTGTAATCGCTTCAGTTACTTTCCAAGTACACGTCATCCCTTTAGGGAAATTCACTAAATCCCCACGTTCTATTTCAACCGCTTCACCGCCGTCATCAGGCGTAATAATCGCGCGTCCTTCTAAAATAAAACAATCTTCTTCACGCTCAAAAGTCCATGGGAATTCAGACACTTCTTTTTCCCACACTGGCCATTCGTCAACATTTAACACATCCAGTTTACCGGGTGCAGGGTTACGTTCGTATAGTATTTGGCTCATTATTGTTTTCTCTCTGCCTTTATAAAATCATAGGCTTCTTTAATTTTTTGTGTTTTTTCAGTGGCATCTTTAATCATTTCATCAGGTAAGCCCTTTGAAACCAATTTATCGGGATGATGTTGCGACATTAAACGACGATATGCTTTTTTAAGGTCTTTATCCGACGTGTTTTTATCGACACTTAGAATGGCGTAAGCAGCATCTACCGTTAAGGAACTATTAGTGCCACGAGCGCCAGCCCCGCCCGTAAAACCTGCTTTAATCATTTGTTCTAATTGATCAAAGCTTGCTTGTGGAAAATTTAATACGTCACAAATATGCCTCAACAAATCTTTTTCGGCAGAGTCCATAGTGCCATCTGCATAGGCTGCTTGAATTTGTATTTCTAAAAATGCACGGATGATATTGGTACGGCGGCTACTTTCTTTTTTAAACTGACGTAACACTTCATCTAATGGAAAATCATTTGATTTACCTTCAGAAAATAATTTTTTAGCCGACAGTTTAACATCGCCAGTTAAACCCATCTGATCCATCACCGCTTCTGCCAAGCGAATTTCATCAGCGGTAACCTTGCCATCAGCTTTAGCAATGTGCCCCATTACCGAAAAAGTCGCGGTAAAAAAAGCGGCTTGCACTCGTTGCTGATCACCAATATTAAAGCCTTCACCACCGCCCATAACAGACTTTAGGCCTTTATCAAAATTATGACCAAAGGCCATCCCTATCATTGCACCTAATGGACCGCCCATCATAAAACCAAATGTACCGCCTAATGCCTTACCCCACCATGCCATATTCTTTTCCTATCTTTTCTTTAAATTAACCTAATTTGTAATACACTATTTATGTCTGATTGATGATTTTTCAAATCTTTTGCAGAAATATAAAACACGCCATCGCCACCCTGCTCGAATTCTATCCAAGAGAAAGGAACATTTGGCAATAAATTTTCTAAAGCCACTGCTGAATTACCCACTTCAACGATAAGCACACCATGATCAGACAAGTAAGCCACGGCTTGAGTTAGTATTTGAAACGTTAAGTCTAATCCATCAACACCCGAGCCTAAACCCATAGAGGGCTCTTGACCATACTCATCAGGCATAGAGGCTAGATCACCTTCATCCACATAAGGAGGATTACTCACGATCAAATCAAATTGCTGTGCTGGAATAGATTCAAAACAATCTGATTCGATGAGTGTTAAATCTTTTTCTAGGCCATGTTCTTTTACGTTAACCGCCGCGACCTCAAGTGCATCCTTCGATAATTCTGACCCGCTGACTTGTGCTTCAGGGAAAGCATACTGACAAGCAATAGCTATGCAAGCACTGCCCGTGCACAAATCTAAAATATTATTTATAGCGGTCGGATCGACCCAAGGCTTAAACTGGTTTTGGATAAGTTCAGCCATTGGTGAACGAGGGACTAAAACGCGTTCATCCACATAAAATTTTAAGCCGCAAAACCATGATTCATTGGTTAAATACGATAAAGGTAAGCGTGATTTAACGCGCAAAGACAGCAATTCGTAAACCGCTTTACGCTCGCTCTCAATTAAATGCGTATCAAAATAAGTCGTTGGCCAATTATTAGGAAGCTTCAAAGCATACAAACAACCATAAACAGCTTCATCTAACGCCGAGGCAAAACCATGCCCAAAATATAAATCATGTCGATTCATTTCACTGGCTCCCCAACGAATAAAATCTCTCAATGTTTTTAACTCTTGAATATCAGAAAATTCAGACAAAATAATACGACCTAATTTAAGTAAGGACTGATTTTAAAGGTTTTTTCATGATAATGAAGTAATTTGATTAATTTTGGTCCGTTAAAAAATTTAATGTCGATTAATCCTTCTCTCCTTTATAATGCTCTCGCATTTTTAATAGACTTAATTTCATGAACAAAATTATATTACCTCTAATCGCAATTTTAGCCTTGGCGGGTGGTTTCTTCATCTCCGAAGCATTAACGCCTAAAACACTTAACATTCAAAGTGCTACTTGGTTTAAAAAACCAATGACGCTGCCTAAATTTGAATTAACAGATCACAACAATCAAATTTTAGATAAAGAGCGTTTATTAAATAAATGGAGTATTTTGTTTTTTGGTTTTATAAATTGCCCAGATGTCTGCCCTGATAGTTTAAACATGCTTAAAACAATGATGGAGCATCTTGAGCCAGATGAAAGAAAAGACATTCAAGTAATTTTTATTAGTGTTGACCCTGAACGTGATACCGCTGAAAAGCTAAAACAATATGTGGCATTTTTTAATAAAGATTTTATCGGTGCTTTCACTGACTTAGACAAGCTTCAGCCTCTCACTAAAAAGCTTGGCATTATGCATTATATTTCTAAAACCCAAACAACTTACAATGTGGCACACTCGGGCAATATGTTATTAATCAACCCAAATGGCGATTATAACGCGGTCTTTTCCCCTCCTCATGACCCCGTACAAATGGCTCTAGACCTACAGGCAATTAAGGCTTATTTTTAATGAAAACATTATTAGCTCTCTATTTAGCTTTCATTTCAACAGCTGTTTTAGCCGAATTTAAGATAGAAAATGCATGGGTAAAAAATGCGCCTTTAGTTGTTCCTGTTAGAGCCGCTTATTTAACCCTTGTTAATAAATCTAACGAAAAAGTCATCATTAAAAAAATCACCTCTCCTCAATTTAAATCTATTGAAGCGCATGCCACTGTTTACCGTAATTCGGTGTATTCTATGCACCCTTTACATAACCTTTACATTGCCCCTAATAGCACTTTAGAATTAAAACCTAGAGGCAAGCATTTAATGCTTATGATGCCAACAAAACCATTAATTGGACTCAATCACATCCAATTAAATTTTCATACCCAGCAAGGCAAGGTCATTTTAGTCAACGCGCCGATTAAAGATTCATTATGAGCCAGTCATCAGCATCACCCTTAGACAAAGCTAAAGCCTTTATTTTTTATGCTTTACCCCATCACTTTATTTCGCGAATAATTTTTAAATTAACGCGCGTTAAAAGCCCTAAAGCGCTACCTGTTATTCGATGGTTCATTAAAAGCTTTAAGGTTGACATGAGCGATGCGGTTAACCCTAGCCCTGCTAGCTATGCATCATTTAATGAGTTTTTTATTCGACCATTAGTTGATGGTGCTAGACCACTTTGTGATGCAGAATATTTAGCAAGCCCTGTTGATGGCACAGTTTCACAAGCTCGTGAAATAGATAATGGCAGTATTTTTCAAGCGAAAGGACATGCCTACACAGCTAATGAATTATTAGGCAACGAACCTAATTTAAAAGATACGTTTAAAAACGGTCAATTTGCTACTATTTATCTCGCTCCTTATAACTACCACCGTATTCATATGCCTTGTGATGGCACATTAAAACAAATGATTCATGTGCCCGGACGTTTATTTAGTGTTGCACCTTGGACGGTTAACAGCGTGCCAGGTTTATTTGCACGCAATGAACGCGTGGTGTGTATTTTTGATACCGAACATGGCCCTTTGGCGATGGTACTTGTTGGCGCTATTAATGTAGCAGCTATCGAAACCGTTTGGGCCGGTTTAGTGACCCCGCCTAAAGGCAAAAAAATTACGGCACAACGTTATGAAAATCGCAAAATCACCTTAAAAAAGGGTGAAGAAATGGGTCGATTTAATATGGGCTCTACCGTTATTTTACTCACTGGTTCAAAC
>CAYZQE010000132.1:0-4187 GCA_964480635.1 uncultured Gammaproteobacteria bacterium
CTTTAATTGTCGCATTGTTAATATAAATTACTTTCCAGTGAAGCAGTGATCATCAGGATGATTTCAAAACAATAGGCGAAGTATCTATTGACAACACTCAGCATATTCCTTTTACCATTTTAGCAGCAGTATCTATGTTTTCGGCTTTTAGAATTGAATACCCCATTAATAGATTTTCACCATCATCATCTGCATGTAGTGGTTCATTAAAACTCGACACCAACTTAGATTAGCCATGTTACTCACCACTAGTGGTGGTATCACCGTTTAAAAACCAGCCTAGCTCGGCTAAAGTCCTGCACCCAAGTTGCTCACCACTAGTGGTGGAATCATTGATTTCCAAGAAAATAACAAGTTGAAAAGTGGTGAAAATCACTCGAAAATAGCGTTATTTTTGCACCCAAGTTACTCACCACTAGTGGTGGTATCACCGTTTAAAAACCAGCCTAGATCGGCTAAAGCCCTGCAAGCAAGTTACTCACCACTAGTGGTGGAATCATTGATTTCCAAGAAAATAACAAGTTGAAAAGTGGTGAAAATCACTCGAAAATAGCGTTATTTTTGCACCCAAGTTACTCACCACTAGTGGTGGTATCACCGTTTAAAAACCAGCCTAGATCGGCTAAAGCCCTGCAAGCAAGTTACTCACCACTAGTGGTGGAATCATGGATTTATTTTCTTGTTAACAGTGAATGCTTGTTGCTTTATATTGTAATGTTACTCACCACTAGTGGTGGTAACACCGCCTTAGTTTGGTGTTTTCATGGTTACACTTCTTGTAGCAGGAAAGCTGCCTAGTGGTGGAATCATTGATGAAGTTACCACAGAGATTTATTGGTGGTAACTGCCTGTTTTATTTTTTGCAGTTTGGATCGTTTATTTTGTCTTGTTATCTGCGGCGACGATTAATGGTGAATTGCTCGTCAAGCTCTTTTCTTTTGCTTTGCATCATTACAACTTGTTACCCTTCTAAGCGAGACTATTAATTCGCTTCCACCCCTCTGACTTACCGTGTAACAGTCTCAATGCTTGCTCTCCATGCAATCCTTAAGGTTAAGTCTTAAATACGTGCAGAGAAGCTCTCATTGGACGCCTCCATTACCGGACATTTGGACAGCTACTAAGCTCAATAGACAGTTAGTATATGAGTGTTTTGGCTAACTTGTAGAAGTGCAGGTTAGGAGGCATTCTATCCACTGCTAGCAGTGGATAAATCAATATAATTGTCTGAGTGGCGACAAGTAAATTCAGAATCTTTACGGAAATTAGAACAGCCCCAAAACTTTCCATGAGGCCCTGTCCGTAATTTCATTTTACCATTACATTTTGGGCAAATAGGTTCAACATATTTACAGGCTGAGTTTTCACAGACACGAAAGTCTCCACGCTCTATTAAGCCACTTTTACACCATTCACAAGCCGATTGTTTATTGTTGCATAAAGGATAGTCACTACAGCTATAAAACGGGCCAAACTTTCCATCTCTAGCTACCATATATCCAGACTTGCATTGGCTGCATGGAATGTCGGCTATTTTTATCTGAAAGTCATATCCTGCAGGTTGTTCTTGAATTACATCATAATTATCTTTTATGAGCTCTCGTACAAAATCTGATGCTTTATTTGCATCTGAGACTAAATACACATGATGTTTGGCACGCGTTAATGCAACATAAAATAAACGTCTTTCTTCCGCGTAAGCATATGATTCAGCTTGAGGGAGCAGCATCTCTAGTAGAGGATGAGATGTTTTCTCAGATGGGAAGCCAAACTTACCTTTTTGTAAACCTAACACGATGACATAATCAGCTTCCTTACCTTTAGCCGCATGTACAGTCATTATTTTAATGTCTAAATTAGCATGACTTCTTTTTAACTGATTGATATCAGGTTTGTCATGTTTAAACCGAACGAGTATGAGTACTGAAGCTTTACTATCTATTCGGTCTTTAATTAATGACAACGCAGCTAAAACACCTTGTTGGCTATCACTAGTTTTAAGTAAAGATACGGCTGCATTATCTACGAGATGAGAGCTATGCATTTTCTTTTCAATTTGAGATGGATTTTGAGTAATAAATTTAGAGGCAACCTCGCCTATTTTATTATTAAAACGGAATGTTTGATCTAACACTGATGTTGCAGCCGTACCAAAATGCTCTTCAAAGTGTTTAGTGATAGATACATCACTGCCAGTGAACTGATAAATGGCTTGCCAATCATCACCCACACAAAATAATGTACTGTCTGGATGTTGCGCCAATAGTGCCTTTATCATTCTGGCTCTGCTTGCAGAAATATCTTGAAATTCGTCGACCAAAATATGTGTAAAAGGAGATTGATACTGTGCTGACTCAATATAGGTAATGGCTTTAGCCACCATGTCATCAAAATCAATGGTATCCGTATCAGTTAGATGTTGTTGATAAGCACTAAAAATTGGCTCAAATAAATATGCTGCTGCTAACATGCGTTCTTTGTCATCATGCTGCTCAGCCTTAGATATGAACTGCTTAATAGATATTAGAGCTGATTTGAGCAGTGTCAGTAACTGAGAGAGTAGGCGACTAAAGGATGATACTTGTCCAAACTCTTCCAAGGTTGCTAGTAGTTCATCATTGGGGACAGGGTTGAAAGTAACATTAGCTTCAATTAATGCTGTTTCGAGTGTCTGGAGCAAATTACCTTGCCGTTTTTGGTAGCTATATGTCTCGATTAACTTCGTTTGATGTTTTTCATGTAGTTGGCGTTTCCAATGCATGCCTTCAAGATATTTTTTTTGGTCTATGAAGGGCGGGGTATGATCATGCTCATCCACACCAAAATGCTCGATATAAATATCATCGTCTGGTAAATAAAAGTCAGGTTGGTAAGCTCGGAAATCTGGTCCTGAGGTGTTAACTTTATAGTTAGCCTCGTATTGATAATTTATACCTTGTTGAAATAGAAAATTAGCGATTTCACATTCTTCGTAACTTTTTACAAGCTCGCCTTGCAATGTACGAATATCATTTTCACGAATATATTTGTTGTACTCACCAAGATTTTTAAAGCTAAAGGGGTTTTTATAAGGATAGGCAAAACGTACAAAATAGGTAATTAATCGTGTTTGATACTCTTTATCAAGCATGAGCCGTTTAAATTGCTCATCAACAAAGTGTGTTTTAAGATGCTCATCTTCAGCCATTTTATTAATGGAAGGCACAACACCTTCAACGTGAGCGATAATTTCTTTGCCAAAACTATGAAACGTCTTAGCACTAAGCTCGTCAATATGAAGTTTGGCTTCAATTCGACCTCTCATTTCTTTCGCTGCATCATTACCAAATGCCAGCATTAAAATCTGATCGGGCTGAGCAAGACCCGCATGGATCAGGTAGCCTGCGCGCCCAACCATTGTGCTGGTTTTGCCAGTACCAGCTCCCGCTAATACTAAATTATATTTTTCATTAATGACACATGCTTTACGCTGACTAGATGTAAGAGGTTGGCTTTCAACGGTGTCGAAAAATGATTTAAATTGTTCTAATTGATTTTCAACAAAAGTATTGTTTTGGCTTTTTACCACCTGACTACCATCAACAACTAAAGGTTTAATAGCATTAAGGTACTGTTGTTGCTCTCTAGTTAAATGATCATTAATGGCTGGATGATAAATACTTTTCTCTAACGCCTGATGGCTTTCTTGCCATCTTAAAAATGTCTGATGACGAATATAGCTACTTGAATCAAGAATAGGTACAGCATCATAGTGTGCTTGAGTGACTCTAGATTGTAATGAAGAAAAGAACGCTTGCTGATACCGATGAACTAAATGCTTTAGTGTACTGTAAATTTCATTAACTACAGCTTTACTAATGCCGCCTAAAATCAATTGAGAACCATCAAAAATCTCAATACGAACTTCACCCCAGAGATAACCTGTAACTATATGACAGTCTTCATTAACCTGCATATAGTTAATGTTTAGAGGCAATCCATCTTTTTCTACAAGGCATAATTCCGAGCGAGTAAGTATTATCTCTTTATAATTAGCATTACGAGCAAAATGGCGAGCCAATATACCTAGCTGATGCTTCATATAAGTATGGGGGGTAGACAAGGTTTATCCTTTTCCTTTGGGTTTGAATAGTAATTATCTACTGTTTAGATAAATTGTAAAGGTTGAGATCGTGAGTGTATTGTTG
>CAYZQE010000133.1:0-4151 GCA_964480635.1 uncultured Gammaproteobacteria bacterium
GGCTGTCATTATCCACACCTAGTAGCTCATAGGCTGAGCCTTAGGGGTAATCAGGAAAAGTTAAATGAATATGAAAATAACAATATTAGCTCTGTGCGCTTTATTAGTCTCTCAAACGGCATTTGGGCAAATAGCAGGGCGGGTTAAGGCGGCGCATTTTCCAGGGTGGGTTGAACGCAGTGGTGACATTATTGCCATAAAACCCGGCTTAATGGTCGAAGAAGGTGATTTTATTTATACGGGTGAAGGTGGCAAATTACTGTTAAGTATGGATGATGGTTCTGACATTAAATTAGGCAACAGCTCTCAGCTTGAAATCAAAATAGTAAAACCTGCTGAGGCCCAAAATAATAATGTATTTGGTTTGGCGCTTAATGTATTAAAAGGCGTATTTCGTTTTACTACATCGGCTTTAGGTCAAAACAAAAAAAGAGATGTCGCTATTTCATTTGGTACGGTAACTGCGGGCATTAGAGGGACAGATATTTGGGGTCGAGTGAATGAGGAGACCGATTTAGTCTGTTTGTTAGAGGGTAAAATCGACGTCAGTCATCCTCAAAGTCAAACGATTAGGCTGGATCAGCCTAGGCAGTATTATGATGCCGCTAAAGGAGATGCGGGAGCGCTAAAAGGCAAGGTAGATGTTGAGCAATTAACTAAATGGGCTAGGTTAACTGAGCTTGATTCTTCCTACGGTATTATGAGTGAGCATGGGCAGTGGTCTGTTGTGTTAATGTCTCTAAAAGATGAACAATATGCCCAAGCATTTTCTGAACGTTTAAATCAGCAAGGTTATCCTTCTGAAATTGTATCATCAGAGGTAAATAATGAAACTTATCATCGAGTTATTATTAAACAATTTAAACGTTATACGGACGCTATCAGCGCGCAGAAACGCTTAATGATTTTAAATGGTGTTCGAAGCCCTTGGATTAAGAAATATTCATTCTGAAGCTAATGTAAAGACTTTCAATAAATCTAAAGCATTATTTTTTCATTAAGATACGGTTTTTCATAGCCTTAATTAGAACTATTTTAGTCGATAATAGGTTGCCGATAAATCCACTACAATGTCGTAACAATTTCCCATCTAGCCAATAAAGCCAAAATACGCTATTATGCGCGCCAATTTTCGTCTCATTAGAAGATGAATATGTTTTATTATTTAGAGTTAAACTATGCCCACTGAATTGTGTTTTACCGACCAAGAACAAATCGCTTTTCGCACAACGTTAGCAAAACGTTGGCGTAAAGGTGAAGTAGACATTCAATCAGTGGATGTAGAAGTGCGTATTGCTGAATCAAATGAGAAGAGCATTAATTGCCCTGCTTTTTATTGGGAATATGGCGAATACCATTTTTTATTAATGAAAACAGATAAAAATAAATTCCGCCCCCAATTTTTTTACCAAAACAGTGAAGAAATTGGTGTTGAGACACTAGAGTTTGATGATGTTGCCGAATGTGCGATGGCATTGCTGAAATTACAAACTAATCATGCCTTATCTAAAAACATAGACACTAAACAGGAAGAAGAAAAATCTGAATAACGACATAAATTTGTTTAGATAAACTTTAAATAAAAAACTTAATTTTTAAAAATACTCGGAGAACTACATGACGGTTAAAAATGCATTTTATGCACAGTCTGGCGGCGTAACTGCTGTCATCAACGCATCTGCTTGCGGTGTTATTGAAACAGCTCGTAAATATAGCGATAAAATTGGTACAGTATACGCAGGTCGTAACGGCATCATCGGTGCATTATTAGAAGAGCTTGTTGATACATCTGCAGAATCTGATGAAGATATCGCGGCACTTAAAACAACACCTTCAGGTGGTTTTGGTTCTTGTCGTTTTAAAATGAAAAGCTTAGAAGACAACAAAGCAGAATATGAACGTTTAATCGAAGTGTTTAAAGCACATAACATAGGCTACTTTTTTTACAATGGCGGCGGAGATTCGGCTGACACTTGTTACAAAGTATCTCAGTTATCTGAAAAAATGGGTTACCCAGTTCAAGCCATTCACGTGCCTAAAACAGTCGATAACGATCTGCCAATTACAGACAACTGCCCAGGTTTTGGTTCAGTGGCTAAGTATATTGCAATATCTACTTTAGAAGCGTCTTATGACGTGCGCTCTATGTGTGCGACATCAACTAAGATTTTCGTTATCGAAGTGATGGGGCGTCACGCCGGTTGGATTGCAGCAGCAGGCGCATTAGTTGAAGACTATGGCATTCCTGTTATTACGTTATTCCCAGAAATTGAGTTTAACGAAGAAAAATTTACAGCAGCCGTTGATGCGAAAGTAAAAGAGCACGGTTATTGCACTATCGTAGTATCAGAAGGCGCACATTACCCAGATGGTACTTTCCTTGCAGAGCAGGGTACACGTGATGATTTTGGACATGCTCAATTAGGCGGCGCAGCGCCAATCGTGGCTAACATTGTTAAAAAAGCTTTAGGTCATAAATTTCATTGGGCAGTTGCCGACTATCTTCAACGTTCAGCACGTCATATCTCTTCTGAGTCTGATGTTTTACAAGCCTATGCATTAGGTGAAGCAGCGGTTGAAAAAGCAATGGAAGGCAAAAATGCCATTATGCCAACTATTGTTCGTGAATCTTCAAACCCATACAAATGGTCAATTGGTGAAGCTAACTTAGCTGACGTTGCTAACGTTGAGAAAATGATGCCTATGGATTTCATCTCTGAAGATGGTTTTGGTATTACGGATAAGTGTAAAGAGTATCTTTACCCATTAATCAAAGGTGAGTCTTATCCTGATTATGACGATAACGGCATGCCTAAGTACGTGACAATGAAAAATACAATTATTGACAAGAAGTTAGAGAAATTCGAACTATAATCTATCGTTAATTGTTAGAAAAAGGCTGGTGCTAGCAAATTGCTTCATCAGCCTTTTTTGTTTTTGTAGATAGAAATCAAAATCTAGTGGGGTCGGAGTCAAATAAAATTGTCAGTGAATTGAATGCAATAATTAATTTAATGCAGTCAATCTTATAAAGATAATGGTAATCGACTTCGACCCCTATTAATAAATACACAAAGGTAAAACCATGAATTTAGACAGAGTTAATGCAGGTAGTAACGTACCAAATGATGTGAATGTTATTATTGAAATTCCCGCGAACAGCGACCCTGTAAAGTATGAAGTAGATAAAGAAACAGGCGCGATGTTTGTAGACCGTTTTATGGGTACAGCCATGTATTACCCTTGTAACTATGGCTATATTCCAAACACAATCTCTGGCGATGGCGATGCTGCTGACGTATTAGTGGTAACGCCACATCCATTAATCTCTGGTTCGGTTATTCGTGTACGTCCTATCGGTATGCTAGCAATGACAGATGAAGCCGGTGAAGATGCTAAAATTTTAGCCGTGCCTATTGATAAGCTGTCACGTTTATATCGTGGTATCAATACCGTGCGTGATATGGACGAACCATTACTTGACTCAATTGCCCACTTTTTCCAACACTATAAAGATTTAGAATCTGGAAAATGGGTTAAATTAGATGGCTGGTTAGGTGTAGAAGAAGCTAAAAAAGAAATTATGACTAGTGTCGAACGTTATAATAATTCAAAAGATAAACCTGCGTTTTAATTGTCGTTATTATTGAGCTGGTTTTCTTTTAAAGCATTACTTTTAATTATTTAAAAAGCCACCCTAGGGTGGCTTTTTTGGGTTACAGCTAAAAGTGTAAAGGTCTAATTAGCTTGGAAGGTTTTCTAGCCTATAATTCCAAAATAATTAAGAGACAAAATGTCAGAAAAAACATACCAAGAAACGAATTGAAGTCACCATTGAACAAAAGCTTGAGTATGCAAAATTGATGATGGATATACCAATCAGAAGGTCGTCTCTATTTCAGGTGTATCCAGCTCAGTGGTTACCCGTTGGAAAAGACAATATTTTGATGAATTAAAAGGCTGTACTCCTAATGAAAGAAAGCTTTAACTTCTGACCAACAGCGGATTTAAGAACTAAAAAAACAATTGTGGTGTGCAAAAAGAGATAATGAAATATTAAAAACGGCGCACGCTGATTATTCTATTAAAGAGCTTTGTCAGGTATTTAAACGGTCTCAGAGTAGAATGGC
This sequence comes from uncultured Gammaproteobacteria bacterium, assembly GCA_964480635.1. GTDB lineage: Bacteria > Pseudomonadota > Gammaproteobacteria > CAYZQE01. The sequence continues at coordinate 4,131 of CAYZQE010000133.1, forward strand.
ACTAAGTTAAGCCGCTTTAGC
>CAYZQE010000134.1:0-4123 GCA_964480635.1 uncultured Gammaproteobacteria bacterium
ATTTTTCGAATTAAATCTTGCATGCCCCAAAAACAGCCGCCTGCCAATATCGCTTTTTCAATTGCCATGTTATGTCTCCTAATTTTCTACTTGGTTAATGTACTTTGCATAGCCTTGCATTTCCATCTCTTCGATGGCGACAAATCGTAATGACGCCGAATTAATGCAATAGCGTAGTCCACCTTTGTCTTGAGGGCCATCTGTAAATACATGACCTAAATGACTATCACCATGAGTTGAACGCACTTCAACACGAGACATGCCATGTGTTGCATCGTTTATTTCGTTCACATTTTCATGCTCTATCGGTTTACTAAAGCTCGGCCAACCACAGCCCGATTCGAATTTTTCTGACGAAGCGAATAAAGGCTCACCTGATACAATATCAACATAAATTCCGGATTCGAAGTTATGTAATAGCTCACCACTTTGAGGTGCTTCAGTACCATTTTCTTGGGTCACTCTGTATTGTTCTTGGGTGAGCGCTTCAATGTTGGCTTTATCTTTAGTATATTGAGTCATGTTAGTTACCTTTATTTGTTTATTAAGAGCCGTTTAATTCATTAGATAATACCGCAAATAATGATTCTATCTTTTCTAATACGGGGTGGTTTTCAACGTTATAATTTTGCGCATAGTCTTCAGATGTTTGATGGATCAACGTTGTTTGACCATCAACATCAACAATGGCTAGGCGCAAGGGTAAGTCTAAGCTCATGATGATGTCCTTTTGCATTAGTTTTGTACCCGCTATAGGGTTACCAAAAATAAGCGTGCGTGATGACGGCATGTCAAGGTCTACCGCTTTTGCATTAGCTTGATGGTCAACGTCACAAAAAAGGGTAAAACCTTTTTCGGACAACGACTTCTTTAAACGCTCAGCTGACTCCGATACCGATAGATTTAGGTTTATTTTTTTCATACTAATTTTTCTCTGCATGTGTTGATTTTATTGAATGGTTAGCAAAACCTAAATAATTAAAAATGACAATGCTTTACTCTCCTTCTATCACCCTAGCCCTTTCTCACTAGGAGAGGACGCTTTCTGTAAAGTTTTATATTATCTTTCTCTCTTTGTTACTAATTTAATTCCAACTAACTAAAGACTTTATTTTTTACTATTAGGTTCAATATAGACATTATGATGCTCTGGGAATGCAGCTTTACCCATATTCATATCATTAGGCGTAACAGGTGTGCCAACATAAACCCATTCTCTATAGCCTGTTGGGCGTTCCAGCTCTCCATTTTTAATAGAGAAAGGCTCGCCCGCTAGTGCTGATGCAGGTAAGATAAACTGTAAAGCCGAAATGGCTAATACCATATTGAAAATTTTCTTTAGATTAATATTTATTTTCATTCCTCATCGTTAGACAGTGTTGTGTAAGATCTTCTTTTCTACGCCGATGATTATAGGTTTACTTATTAATTAACTAGGTATCCATCATGCTCAAGAAAGTATCTCATCGTATCAACCCTATTAATTCTAGCTTCGATGTCTTAGCCGATGTGCTCGACACGTTACGTTTTCGTGGCAGTGTGTTCTTTCACTCCAAACTGGCATCACCTTGGGGAATGTCTTTATCCAAGCTTAAAAAACCTCGTTTTCATATCGCATTAAACGGTGATTGTTATATTGGGGTTGATGACACCCAAGACAAAGTAATCAATCTGAGGCACATGGATATAGTCATGCTGCCACACGGTGAAATGCATTGGATTGCAGACCAGCCTGGTCGAAAATTAACTCCCAGTGAAGTTGCTGGTGATGCTTGTGAACTCGGCATGCCACTTTTTCAACAAGGTGAAATCACTAATAAACTGATTTGCGGTTTAATTGATTATGAAAAAGATATTGTGCACCCGATTATTGATTCTTTGCCTCAGGCGTTACATTTTGAGGGCATTGAAAAAAATGACCCAATTTGGCTAACGGTACAATTAATCGATGTTGAGATGGAAAACAAACACACCAATAAAACCTCTATTATCGATCGACTGACTGAAATTCTCTTCATGCAGCTGTTAAATAAATACATGAGAGAGAATAAAGAAATCACCGGTTTTTTTGCGGCGCTACATGATAAGCAAGTTCAAAAAGCGCTGGAACTCATTCATCAAAACCCTGAACAACAATGGACCTTAGAATTGTTGGTAGAACAAGTTAATATGTCTCGCGCTACATTAATCAGACACTTTAAAAATACCTTAGGAGTTACGCCAATGACGTACCTTATGAATTGGCGAATGACGAAAGCGTATCAATTAATAAAGCTTTCGAATCATTCAATTGAACAGATTGCGGATGATGTTGGTTTTTCAAGTGCTAGAAGTTTATCGAAAGCCTTTTTACGTTACTATACATTTACGCCCAGTGAATTAAGACGAAAGTAACTGGTAAGATAAAGAAGAAGTTTACTGAATTTTTTATAACGGCGAGTAGTATACCCAGCGTATATCCTTAGAAACAAAAAAGGCGAGCCACATGGACGTGGTGAATGCCATTTTTGCATGGAGCACAAAAAAACAAGCGGCGTGAATGGCTTTTTTGCAGGAGCACAAAAAAGGCCTAGCGATTAAGCTAAGCCTTTGATCATAAATATGGTGGGCCGTGGGCGATTCGAACGCCCGACCAATTGATTAAAAGTCAACTGCTCTACCAGCTGAGCTAACGGCCCTAATAGAGGATGCGCATAATACAGGAGATTGCTGTAATTTCAACGTTAATTACTGACAATTTCCTGTTTTTTTTAAATTAATGAATTGTTTATAGCGCTTCGAGTTTTCTCATGGATGCTGGCAGTGTTTTTAACTCGACTAAAGCGGTTATTAACACATCAAAAAAGCTCGCTTCTTCGTACAACATGCCGTAATACTGTATTTTCATGGTTAAGGCGCTGCCATAAATAATTGACAAGAAAACAAGTATAGAGCCTAGCGCGAGGGTTGATACGCCTGTTATGGCTTGACCTATGGTGCAACCTAATGCTAAAACGCCGCCAAAGCCCATTAACACCGCGCCAATAGCGTGCATGTAAAAGTCTTTAAAGTTGGCAAACCATTCCACTCTAAAGCTCCTTGAGATAAGTGTCCAAATTAATGAGCCTAAGATAATACCAAGTACTGAAACAATACCAAAGGTGAGGTTAATGCTTTTAAATCCAGACGCAATATAACCCACAGATTGCCCCATTGGGTTGATGAAGGTAAACGATTGTGAAGCTAAAGGACGACCTACTGCTGGTTTTCCTTCATCATCTTCTGCCAGCATGTCCCACTGCTCGTAGTATTCACTCATTGTAACTAGCTCTTCATCGGCATTGATGACCACATTGCTGGTTAGATACCATGCGCCTAATACAGCTAATCCAACGACTAAACCACCAAGTACATTATCGAAATTGCTTCGAAAGTCAGCTGATTTAAAGATATAAACGAGCAGTGCAACTGATATAACAACACCAATGGCAAGGCGAATATTGACTGCGTTTTCTGCATTAATCATTGAACCTAGGTCTGATGGTGTTTCTAATGCAATGGCTGCTGGGCGAACCCAATCAAAAAAGAGTAAGCTAAATAATGTTTGATCTGAATCGGGGAGTGGATTGGCCATAAAAAAGGCTATAGCTCCGATGATTAAAAACACGACGATGGATTTAATGTTTCCGCCGCCGATTCGTACTAAGGTTTTATTACCGCAACCACTGGCTAATGTCATGCCGATACCGAACAGTAAGCCACCTAAGATATTTTCTAACCAAATCAGCTGGCTATCACGATAGGGCGGGAAGGTACCGTCTGCTTGAACAGCACCTTGAGACTCTAGAATGACGACACCTAACAAAGCGACCACAATGGCTAACAACCAAGCTCGCATACGGCTATAGTCGCCCATATTTACCATGTCTGAGACTGCGCCCATGGTACAAAAGTTGGTTTTATTAACCACAGCACCCATAATAAGCGCTAACAAAAAAGCACCCCATAAAAAAAATGACTGGGCTTCAAAGAAAGATTCAAAAGACATGGCTAACCTACATTATAAAAATCGCCTGCATTTTAGCTTATTTATCACTGTTTAGTCGATAATTATGCTCATTTAATATCGATGAAAGATGGATTT
>CAYZQE010000135.1:0-3851 GCA_964480635.1 uncultured Gammaproteobacteria bacterium
GGTGACCACGAAGTTTTTCGCTTCACTATGCACATCAAGCGATGACACCCTTTTCACATCCCTATCTGAGAGTTTGGCTTTAGCGCTATAGTATTACTTGTAACAATCACTGTGAGTGATAGTCTCGCGGCACTTATTGTCACGATACGATCTTTATGCCGACTCAATTAAATCAATATGACGTCATCATCATTGGTGCTAGTGCTTCTGGTTTAATGTGTGCGATAGAGGCAGGTAAGCGTGGGCGCAAAGTCATTGTGCTTGACCACGCTAATAAAGCAGGAAAAAAAATCCTCATGTCAGGTGGTGGGCGTTGTAATTTCACTAACGTAGACATCAATGCCAATAATTATATCTCCCATAACCCCCATTTTTGCAAATCAGCATTAAGTCGATATACCCAGTGGGATTTTATCACGAAGGTTTTAGAGTATGAGATTCCCTACCATGAACGTGACCTAGGTAAGTTGTTTTGTGATGACAGCGCTAAAGATATTTTAAATTTACTACTGAAAGAGTGTAAAAAAGCCAAGGTAGACATTCGTTTAAACTGTGATATTGAAGCCGTTTATAAAAATAAGTCATTTGAGCTGAATACATCAAGAGGTGTATTTAAGTCGAACTCTTTAGTGGTGGCCAGTGGTGGTTTGTCTATTCCTAAAATGTGTGCCAGCCCATTAGGCTATAAAATTGCCGAACAATTTGGTCACCACATTTGGCCTACCTCACCGGGTTTAGTACCCTTTACCCTGCACGATACAGATAAGGCAAGACTGTCGCAGCTCTCTGGAATAGCCATAGATTGTACGGTAAAAAATCAACGCATTGAGTTTAATGAAAACGTGTTATTCACTCATCGGGGTTTAAGTGGCCCAGCAATTTTACAAATGTCATCCTATTGGTTAGCAGGCGAATCAGTCGATATTAATTTATTGCCAAGTTTAGATGTGGCAAATTATTTAAAAGAAAATCAGCACACATTAGCCAATAAACAGCTTAAAACAATTTTGGCTGATATGTTACCAAAACGCGTGTTAGAAGCCTTTATCAGTCAAGGATTGCTTGACTCAACATTGCCCAATTTAACGTATGGTCAGATCGAACAAATTGGTGAGCAACTTAATCATTGGCAACTAAAACCCAATGCCACTGAAGGTTATCGAACCGCAGAAGTGACGCTTGGCGGTGTAGATTGTGATGAACTATCTTCTAAAACGATGCAATCAAACAAAGTAGATGGGCTGTATTTTATTGGTGAAATTGTCGATGTCACTGGTTGGTTGGGTGGTTATAACTTTCAGTGGGCTTGGTCTTCTGGTTGGTGTGCGGGGCAAGTGGTTTAGTGCTCGGTGAGGGAATCAGAATCAACCATAAAAAGTATTGATTGTGATTATAGGTAGCAGAATTAATACCAATACACAGCACCTGAATAACTTGTCATTATAGTCAAAAAAAAGGATCGAACAAGTCGACCCTTTTTATCATTTAAATAATATTTATTACAGTAAAGGCACCATTAATAAAGCCACGATGTTCATGATTTTAATGAGTGGGTTAATGGCTGGGCCAGCGGTGTCTTTATAAGGGTCACCTACGGTGTCACCAGTAATAGCCGCTTTATGAGCATCAGAACCTTTGCCACCAAAGTGCCCATCTTCAACATACTTTTTAGCGTTATCCCATGCGCCACCACCTGTCGTCATAGAGATAGCTAAGAATAAGCCGGTTACGATAGTACCGATTAATACGCCACCTAAAGCTTGAGCACCCAGCGTTAAACCCACAATGATGGGGACTAAAACAGGTAATAAAGATGGCACGATCATTTCTTTAATGGCAGCTTTAGTGAGCATATCAACTGCTTTAGAATAATCAGGCTGTTCTGTTCTATCCATAATGCCTGGTTTTTCTTTAAACTGGCGGCGTACTTCATTAACGATGTCGCCAGCCGCTCGGCCTACCGCTTCCATTGCCATCGCGCCGAATAGATAAGGAATCATACCGCCGATGAATAAACCAATGATAACCATGTGGTTTGATAAATCAAAAGTGATGGTGGTGCCCGAATGCTTTGATAATGTGGCGGTAAAATCAGCAAAGAGCACGAGAGTCGCTAGGCCAGCAGAACCAATCGCATAACCTTTTGTAACTGCTTTAGTGGTGTTACCAACGGCATCAAGTGCATCTGTTGTTTCACGTACTTCAGCTGGCAAATCGGCCATTTCTGCAATGCCACCGGCATTATCAGTGATTGGGCCATAGGCATCTAACGCAACAATGATACCCGTCATAGATAACATGGCAGTTGCTGCTATCGCAATGCCGTATAAGCCGGCTAAATCATGTGCTGCATAAATTGATGCACAAACAGCTAATACAGGAAGAGCCGTTGACCTCATTGAAACACCTAAACCAGCGATAACGTTAGTGCCGTCACCCGTGGTAGATGCTTCTGCTATATGACGTACAGGGGCATACTCAGTCGCTGTGTAGTATTCGGTAATCACAATCATGACGATGGTTAACACTAAACCTATTAATGATGAATAAAAGAGTGATTCGGTTGAATATAAACCGTTATCAGCCATCATTTCTTCAGTGATAAAGTAAAATGCAACCGCCGCTAAAGTAGCGGCAACAGCGGTGCCTTTATAAAGAGCAGTCATAATTTTGCTGCCTTCTTTATGCTTTACAAAGAACGTGCCAATAATAGAAGTGATGATTGAAACACCGCCTAACACTAATGGGTAAGCAATGATCTGTTGTAACATTTCTTCACTCACTGAGGTGAAGACTAAGCCACTTAAAATCATTGTGGCAATGATGGTAACGGCATAGGTTTCAAATAAGTCAGCTGCCATACCTGCGCAGTCACCGACGTTGTCGCCAACATTATCGGCAATACACGCTGGGTTTCTTAAGTCATCTTCTGGGATGCCTGCTTCAACCTTACCCACGATGTCAGCACCAACGTCTGCACCCTTAGTAAATATGCCGCCGCCTAAACGTGCAAAAATTGAAATAAGCGAACCACCAAATGCAAGGCCAAGCATTGCATGTAAAGGCTCTGGCGCACCATTATTAATAAGGAAGGCGTAATAACCGGCAACGCCTAAAAGAGCGAGGCCAACGACTAACATGCCAGTGACTGCGCCACCTTTGAATGCCATGTCTAAAGCGGGTTGAATACCGCCCCTAGCTGCTTCGGCGGTACGTGCATTTGAGCGCACAGAAACATGCATGCCGATGTATCCCGTTAAGCCAGATAATACGGCGCCAATTAAAAAGCCAATGGCGCTGTACCAGTCTAAAAACACACCCATGATAATAAATAGTATGGCGCCGACGACGCTAATGGTCATGTATTGACGCGCTAAGTAAGCAATAGCGCCTTCTTTAATGGCATGAGAAATGCGTTTCATTTCATCGTTGCCTTCGGATTTGGCTAAGATGCCTTTAATGGTAATGGCACTATATGCAATGCCAATAAATGCACAGATGAGTGCAAAGGTTAATGCGGTCATATTGTTTTTCCTCTTAATGGTTAACGTTTTTTAGTTATTAGCTCCGCCCTCTATTTTGGGGGAGGAGTTTGTTAATTTGGCATTAAGTATTGAATGCAAAAGAGGCTAGCCAGATGATAGTGTTGAATGGTTTTTATGGCCAATTTCACAGAGTTTTTTATTATAATAGGTTGCATAATGCCATAAATAGTCTATTAGCTAAAGCCAGAACGTTTAAAACTGTTGCTATTTAAATGATGGGGTTTTATAAAAGTATGACTTATTGACGGTCTTTAAGGAGATCCTTACATGGACACCACCCGTTTGCCAAGTAGAAATATAAACAAA
>CAYZQE010000136.1:0-3850 GCA_964480635.1 uncultured Gammaproteobacteria bacterium
CTATTTTCATGCAGTTGTTTGGTTTGATTTTAGTGCTTTCACGTGACTTAACACGCCAGTAATAAAATAAGAAAACAAACATTTACAAAAGAATACTAAATTTAAATTTGTTGCGCCAACCCAAGGCTTAATGGTTTTTTAAAAACAGGGCTGCTGAATTTAACTTTATGCCCCCTCTTAGGAGTTCTAAAAACCTAACAAATATAGAGTTGAACCTTAAATTCACTAACATCTAAAAAGCCATAATTACACCTTAAACTGAGATAATAGATGCTGTAACTGGGTGCTGATTTCAGATAAATTTTGTCCAGAATTGGATATGTCCTCAGCTCCTTTAACGGTTTGAGCACTAATGTTACTAATGGCCATCACGTTATTATTTATTTCAACTGAAACAACGGATTGCTGTTCTGCTGCACTGGCAATCGCAAAGTTCATTTGTGAAATAGAAAGAATGGCTGTATTAACTTTTTCGATAGTCTGTACAGCCTCTGAGGCTTGTTGTGCTGAATTTTGAGCATTTTTGTTACCATCCTGAATAGCCACGACCGAATTTTGAGCACGGGTTTGAAGTTGCTTTATCATATTTTCTATTTCTATGGTTGACTCTTGAGTCCGGCTAGCCAATGACCTCACTTCATCGGCTACCACGGCAAAACCACGCCCTTGTTCACCTGCTCGAGCCGCTTCAATGGCTGCATTAAGTGCCAGCAAATTTGTTTGTTCGGCAATGCCGCCAATTACATCTAAAACCGAGCCAATGGATTCACTGTATTTTTCTAAATCAACTATTGAATGACTTGTTTCTTCTATTTTCTCTGCTAATAGTGAAATATCAGCAGCTACCTTTTTCACTAGTTCGTTACTTGTTGAAGATTCATCTAGCGCATTTTCAGACGCTGAACGAGCGCTGTTTGCATTAGTAGCAATCTCGTTAGCGGCCTTTGTCATTTCTGTCATGGCTGCTGCGGCATTGTCGGTTTCTTTTTGCTGATTATTAATTTCATCGCGCGTTTTGGTTGAAATTTGCTTTAAGGTATTAGAAGCCATAAACAAATTAGCTGAGGATTGATCAACATCTTTAATGGTATGTGCGATTTTCTCGACAAATTGGTTAAAGTTTTCTGCGATCACTGAAATTTCCTTTATCCCATTAGTATTTAAACGTTGCGTTAAATCTCCATCACCGTGAGCTATGCCATAAAGAGCACTTGAGATTTTAGACAAGGGTTTATTAATACTAATGACGATATAAACAGCGGCAATGATGAGCGCAATAAGAATGCTGGCGGTTATAATTAAATTAAGCTGGTAGCTGCTTTGTATTTGCATATTGCTTTGTTTTACCAGCTTATCTCGTGAAGTGAGTACAGACTTTGTCAGTTCTGATAAAGTCGCCTCAATACTGCTTGCATGAATACGAGAAGCAATGACTTGTTTTTCCAGTATTGTTTTATGCTTAATCTGCTGAAATTGTAATTCATAAATTGAGCTATTGCTGAGAATAGAAACGGCAATAAAGTCAGCAACCTTTTTTGTGATTTTAAAGTTAATTTCTGCTAGAACACTATCTCCTTTAGTGGAAACAGATAAGTCTTTAACAAGCATATTGATCTGTTGAATTTGCTGATCTATTTTATTTTTTCTTAAATTTAAAATTGCGTCAATGGAGTGTACATTAATTAATTCACGCACTTGTGCAGAAAGCTTAAGAATGTCTGTTTGAATACTGTTGACTAAACCAACAAGCTTTTCTTCTTTACCGACAGTCGTTAGCCTTACATTATCAATTAGCCTAGTCACCAGAGCAGGGTTCGCTTCAAATTGAGTTTCTTTTTTTAGTAAACGTTTTATCTTTCGTTTTAATTTTTTTGTTTTAAAATTTACTTTTCCACTAATATCGCCAATTAATGTATCAAGTTCATTCAGCAACGTATCAACAATAAGCGATTGTTGGGTAATCTGCACTTGGCGCAACAATAACCCTTTGGCTGTTTTATAAATCTGCTTATCGGTTAATTCCGCGGCCAAATACTGGCTGTCTAAGTCAGCGATTACTAATTTTAGCTCGGCATTATTGCCGATCGTTTGATTTAAACTGACGGATGCCTGTTGATATAGCTCAGATGTGTTTGAATTATTATTCAGTTTATCTAAAGAAATGGTTTTTTTTGCGGCTAATACCTGGGCCTGACGGTTTTTGAAACTAGCCAATGCATCCGATACTTTTGAGCTGGCCTCTTGAACGCTTGAAATATTAATCAAGCTGTTTTGCTCTACCTCTAATTGCGACAAATGATATGAAGACAAAAAACCTTGCAACACATTAGACGTTACGCCAATAAAAGCCAATGCAATGACTAATAAACGAATGGATAACTTAAACTTTATGTTAGTTTTCATCTTTTTATGTCCTGTTTAATACTTTATTACTAGTCTTAGGCGGTGTGGCTTTGCCACTTTAAATCACCCAGTTTTCTTTTAAACGGGATTTAAAGTAGCAAAGGCGTCTTTACCTACAAATCGCTCCAATCAAATGACACATATTTGCCATTTTTAATGCGTGTTGGCCATACCGAGTGACTGGCTTGACGCTCTGATTTAGACAGCTTCATTGGCGCACCCATTTGAAAATCAATGGCGCCTAAAGATTCAAGACCATCAATGATACCTTCTCGGTTATTGGCTGTTGCTTTTTTTAAGCCTTCTACCAAAATTCGAGCAGCGATATAACCTTCTAACGACAAAAACCCAGGGTCTACTTTATTGTTAAATGCTGCTAAATCAGCTCTGTATTGCGCCACTCCCTTAGACTTATCGGCATAGTGCGGAACAACTTGAGTAACAATGACGCCTTCTGCCTGTTTGCCCAGCTCTTTTAATAACGGAATGCTGCCAACAAAAGACACATTAAGAAAAAGTGTGTCGGGCAACTCTTCTTTAGCTAGCTTTATAAATTTGGCATTGGGCTTATAAGCCCCCACCATAATAATGGCTTTTGGCTCGACATCGGCATCAAGGATAGTGTTTAAACCTTTTTCAATATTGGTTGTGTTTCTTTTATAACGAGCATGCACTATTTTATCGGTATCGGTAAACCCATTGGCTTTAAAGGCTGCCATTGCACCGTTGTAGCCAGCATTACCATAGCCATCATTTTGGGTAAATAAAGCGATTTCTGTGGCTTTAATGCCTGATTTTAATAAGCCGCCAATCATAGCGGCAGTTTCTTCACCATAGCTGGCTCGGTAATTAATAACGTAACGATCAGGAGGAGACTTTCTTAATAAACCAGCACCCGTCACAGCACCAAACAAAACGATTTTCTTTTCGTTTGCAATGGGCACGGTAACCACTGCGGTGGGCGTGCCGACATTGCCAATCACAGCAATCACTTTGTCTTTATCAATAAGCTGGCGCATATTAGGCCCTGCTCGTTTGGGCTCATAGCCATCATCAAGGGCAATTAATTCAAGCTTTTTGCCATTAATGCCGCCCGCTTGATTGATTTTATGAAAATAACTGTCAACACCGAGTTTGACGCCAAGGCCTAAGCCTTTTGCTGGGCCATCTAATGCGGTAGACATGCCAATTTTAATATTTTCAGCATGGCTAGCAAACGGTGCAAAAATGAATGCACCGATGACGATTGAATTGAGTAAAGACGCCTTTACTGATTTTGTTTTGTTCACTTTAATGCTCCTAATTGAGATGAAATTAATATTTACAATACAATATTTAGACGAGTTTTTAATAAATGCAATGTTTAAGTGAAAGCAAAAAAGCCTCTATCAATGGCAATAGGAATGAGAATGAGAATGGGAATGGGAATGGGAATGGGAATGGGAAT
>CAYZQE010000137.1:0-3850 GCA_964480635.1 uncultured Gammaproteobacteria bacterium
GTCGAATTTGGACGAGACATTCATGCCTAATAACAGATTTGACCCACCACCAATTTTATAAGCATTTTTGAAAAACAAACAATTTAATCATAGACAGGTCTGGCAACTTGCATTGCCGATGATGATTGCTAATATTTCAACACCCATACTTGGATTGGTTGATACTGCAGTAATGGGGCACTTGAATGATGCCAGTTTTCTAGCTGCAGTTGCTACAGCCGGGCTAATCTTTAATTTTCTGTTCTGGGGCTTTGGTTTTTTGCGCATGGGCACTTCTGGTCTTAGTGCGCAAGCTTTTGGAGCAGATGATTCTATAGAATTAAAAGCTGTACTCTTTCGCGCTCTCTTTATTGCCTTAAGTATTTCACTATTGATTTTAGTGTGTCAGCAGTCTATTGCAAGGCTCAGTTTTTATCTAATGAATAGTCAAAATGAACTTGTGCCTCTGGCTCAACAGTACTTTTATATACGTATATGGAGTGCGCCGGCGACTTTATGTCAATATGTCATTTTAGGCTGGTTTTTAGGTCGTCAAAACACCAAAAGCCCTTTACTTATTGTGCTAACGACCAATCTTTCCAATATAGCTTTGGATGTGTTGTTTGTCGTGCATTTCGGTATGAACATTGATGGCGTTGCATTAGCCTCTGTTATCGCTGAATTCATGGGATTGGGAGTAGGGTTTTTGCTTTTATTCAAGAACATGCCACTCTGTACTGATTCTCTGTCATGGGCGAAAGTGTTTCAGTTAGACAAAATTGCGGCGATGTTTTTAATTAACAGCCACCTGTTTATACGAACTTTATGCCTGATTTTTACCTTTAGTTTTTTTACCGTAGAAGGGGCGAAATTTGGAAGTATCATTTTAGCAGCTAACGCTGTTTTGATGAATTTCCAGACTTTTATGGCTTATGCACTGGATGGTTTTGCCCATGCCGCTGAGGCGTTGATTGGCCGAGCACTGGGCGCTAAGAATAAAACTCTTTTTCAGCAGTCGTTGAAAACCACAAGCTTATGGTCTTTTTATTTTGCAGTTGTATTTACTAGTATATTTATTTTCCTCGGTAAAAATATTATTGATGCGTTAACTCAATTAAGTGTGGTTCGAGAGCAGGCTTATGAGTATTTACCTTGGCTTATTATTTTGCCATTGATATCATTTTTCAGTTATTTAATGGATGGTGTTTTTATCGGTGCGACTTTATCCAGGCAAATGCGTGATTGTATTTTATTATCATTGTTTATTGTTTTTTTGCCTGCATGGTATGCTACCCAAGCTTTGGGTAATCATGGTTTATGGCTGGCACTATCATTATTTATGTTTGCCCGAAGTCTTGTTATGTTGATTTATTATGGGTGCAATAAACGCAGCATTGCTCAATCACTTATTTAGTTTTATTACCGAAGAGTAGCATAAGGACAGGGTAATAGAGATAATTTAAGGGTTTTACTATTTTCAAAACCACTATAAGTGTGTTTATCTGCTTACTTTTAAAATGAATTCGTTCCTACCATTATTTAACTTAATCACATTAGGGGCTGGGGGCTATTTCCCAGTTTGTTTGTATTATTTTTGCGGACTAAATTCATCTGGTGTGTGATATTATAAGGCTTTCAAATAACGACTAAATATAAGCCGATGAGCGTAAAAATTTACCATAATCCAAGATGCAGTAAATCACGTCAAACGTTACAATTATTAGAAGAAAATGGTGTTCAAGCAGAAGTCATTCAGTATTTAAAAACACCTCCGACAGAAGATGAACTAGATGCTATTTTAACGATGCTTGATATACAGCCACGTGAATTAATGCGCACTAGAGAAGCTGAATATAAAGAAACCGGGATGGACAGCCCAGATTTGAGTCGCAGTGAATTGATTGCAGGAATGGTTGCCACGCCTAAACTCATTGAACGTCCCATTGTTGTTAGTAATGGAAAATCAGCTATTGGCCGCCCACCGGAAAGTGTGTTGGCTATTTTATAAGACTTCAATATGCTTTCAGAAGGCGATAGAACAGATATTTTTTTAAAATAATTTAGAGTTTAAAGAATGGTCAATATTCTAGTTTTATATTACAGTCGCGATGGAGCAACTAAAGGGATGGCTCAACATATTGCACACGGAATAGAGTCTATCGCTAATGCTGACGCGATTTTACGCACCGTGCCTAAGATTTCAACCGTTTGTGAAAAAACAGAAGATGATATTCCAGCATCGGGCTCTCTGTATGTCACACTGGATGATTTAAACAACTGTGACGGTTTAGCGTTGGGGAGTCCTACACATTTTGGCAATATGGCGGCCCCGCTTAAATATTTTATTGATAATACCACCGAAGTCTGGTTTAGTGGTGCTCTGGCAAATAAACCAGCTGCTGTGTTCACTTCCACAGGTAGTATGCACGGTGGGCAGGAATCTACTCTTTTATCTATGATGTTGCCCTTATTTCACCAAGGTATGATTCTTTTAGGAATACCCAGTAGTGAAGATGCCTTACGAGAAACTAAAACAGGCGGCACACCTTATGGTGCAAGCCATGTAATGCACGGACAACAATCTTTAAGTAAAGAAGAAAAAACACTTTGCTTTGCCTTAGGTGCTCGCTTGGCTAGCACTGCTTTAAAATTAAAAACACCATGAATGCACGTCATTATTACGCCATCGCCTTAACAGCTTATCTAGGGTTATTTACGCTACTTATGTTGTGGAACACTGTCATATCGCCTCCTGAGAAACTGCCTGTGGCATTGGCACTCATTATAAATGTTGGTCCCTTATTATTGGTTTTTAGAGGTTTTTTAAAAGGCAACTTAAAAAGCTGTTCATGGATGGCTTATCTGAGTATGCCTTATTTTATCCATGGCAGTATTGAAGCCTATGCGCGAACAGAACGATTATTACCTTCATTAGAAGTGTTTTTTAGTCTGATGCTGTTTTTGGGAGCCACTCTTTATGTACGTCATGCCGCAAGAAACCCGTCATAATGGCGGTGCAATTTCCTATACAATTTGACCTTAAGGCAGAACAATCTTTTACTAGTTTTTATACTGCTAGTCATCAAGAAGTCATACAGCACTTAAAAGAAACTGTTAATGGCGACGGTGACCAACAAATATATCTTTGGGGTGATGAAGGTTTAGGTAAAACTCATTTATTGCAGGCTTGTTGCCAAAGAGCACAACAATTACAACGTATTGCGTTTTATTTGCCTTTAGATAAGAATCAGCTACCCTCTGCAGAAATATTAAATGGACTCGATACTTTTGACCTTGTCTGTATCGATAATATTGAATTCTGTGCAGGTAATAATGCCTGGGAGCTTGCATTATTTAATTTTTATAACCTTAGTAGAGATAGCGATCAGCATTTGATTATCTCAGCGCATTGCCCGCCAAATTTTCTGCCATTAGAGTTAGCTGATTTAAAAACCCGAATGAGCTGGGGGTTAACATTAAAGCTGCAAGAGCTTTCCGATGCGGAACAAATTGCAGCGTTCACATGTAAAGCTAAATACCTGGGGTTTGAAATCTCTCCATCCGTGGGTCGTTTTTTGAACAAACATTATGCGCGTGATCTACCTGCTTTATGGGACCTATTACCGACGCTAGAGAAGGCTACCTTAGTTGCCAAACGCAAGCTCACCTTGCCTTTTTTAAAAGAGATTCTGGCTGCTGAATTAAAGTGAATACGAATAAATCAATTATTGATACGACACATTTGCATGCGTCAGTTAAATTTGAACTTAGGAATAGGAATCGAAGGCTACCTCTTTAAGACGGGATACTTGTTACTTTCAATGGTTTAGAGATTTTTCGTTCTCGGCGTTTTCGAGGCAATGGAAGCTCT
>CAYZQE010000138.1:0-3843 GCA_964480635.1 uncultured Gammaproteobacteria bacterium
TCAGCATGTCTTGTAGCTCGTACATGCACGCCATATAGCCTTGCCCTGTGCTTTCTGGTGCTAAAGGATGGCGATTTAAATAACTGGGTAACATCGCCAAAGAGTTACAGGCTCTTGGGTTATATTTCATGGTGCATGAGCCTAATGGATAGAATTGCGTATCTATCGAAAAGTTCTTTTGCGATAACTGTGTGTAATGACGCACTGCTTGAAGCTCTGACACTTCGGGCAGTGCTGGTGCTTGCGCACGCATTAAATTTTTAGGTAGGTCAGAACATGTTTGCGTCTGCATACTGGGAAATTGAGCACGCGCTGCACGGCCTGTTTTTGAATGATCGTAAATTAACATGCTAAGTATTCCTCAACTTCTGAGAGATTTGGTAAATCTGATATTTGTTGAACTAGCTCGGTATACACAATTTGTGAGAGTTCATCTATAACCACAACGGCTCGTGCGCACACGCCTTGCATCATGCCCTCTTCTATTAACACGCCATAATCTATGGCGAATTTTTTATTGCGCATGAGCGACAAGGTTTTAATGTACTTGAGGTCGTGTTGTTCACAGAGCTTGCTTTGTGCAAAGGGTAAATCGCAGCTAATAACCATGACCGCAACATTGGGGTATTGTTGCGCTAATTTATTGGCTTCAATCGCATTGCTTTCACAAATGGCGGTGTCTAGGCTAGGCACAATAAACAGCACTTTACGCTGCTTGCCATAGTTTTTTAAGCTGTGGTTTTTTAACGCTTTATTAACTAATACAAAATCAGGGGCATTAGCACCGATTGCAGGCATTTCACCCGCTATTTTTGTTGGTTTTTCACCAATGAGTATCTGAGCCATAATATTAAGCTGCTAAGGCGCTACTAAGCGCGTTGACTAAGGCATCAATATCTTCTTCAAGATGAACCTCAGTGGTATTAATTAACAAACAATGACTGAGCTCTGGATAATCGTCGGCTAACACAAAACCTGGTAAGATTTTTTCTTGTGTGAGTTGCTTAACCAATGCTTTGCAGTCAACGCCGTCTAACTCAACCACACATTCATGAAATGACGTGGTGTTAAAACGCAGCGACACGCCATCAAGCGTCTTTAATTTTTCAATTAATTGCACTAAATTATTATGCGAATGAATAGCCACTTGCTGTAACCCTTGCGCACCTAAAATAGCCATGTATTGCGTGGCAGCTGTGACCATTAAGCCTTGGTTAGTACAAATATTTGATGTCGCTTTAGAACGGCGAATATGTTGTTCACGCGCTTGAAGCGTTAATACAAAACCCTCTTTGCCGTCTAAATCGGTTGTTTTGCCCACAATTCGACCGGGCATTTGACGCACAATCGCTTGCTTACAACACATAAAACCAAAATAAGGGCCACCAGATGCCATAGGAATACCTAAAGGCTGGCCTTCACCAACGACAATATCCGCACCTTTGTCACCCCATTCACTGGGTGGTTTAAATAAGGCTAAAGCCGTTGGGTTTACCACGGCAATCACCACGGCTTTACGCTCGTGCGCCCAATTGGTGATGGCATCAACATCTTCAATGCCTCCAAAGAAATTAGGGTATGGAATAACCACGGCAGTGATGTCGTCGTCAGCATATTGCTCAAAGACATCCATGGCTGTTGTGCCAGTAGCTGCGTCATAATCTAACACAACAGGGTCAATTTTTTGGCTTTTAACCAGTGTCGTGGTCACCTTGCGATAGGCAGGGTTTACCGTGGCTGGCATTAAAATTTTACGTGATTTTGATTTACGGTTAATACGCACCGACATTAATACTGCTTCGGCAAGTGCTGTTGCACCATCATACATAGACGCATTGGACACATCCATGCCCGTTAATGCCACCATCATTGATTGATATTCGTAAATTAACTGCAATGTACCTTGCGATGCTTCGGCTTGATAAGGCGTATAAGCACTATAAAACTCACCTCGCGTAGTGATTTGCCAAATAGCCGCAGGTATGTGGTGCTGATAAGCACCAGCACCAATAAAACACAGTGATTGCCCATCTTCATCGGCACGTTGCTGCATTAAACGCGTAATCGCCATTTCGCTGAGTTGAGGTAAAAAGTCTTCAACCTCATCCGCACGTAACTCGGCAGGAATTTCGTCAAACAAGTCTTCTATACTGTCGGCCTTAATAGTCGCCAGCATGTCTTTTACTTCGTCTTCCGTATGCGGAATAAAAGGCATTACTCGTCCTCTACAATCGAATCTGCATAGCTATCAGCATCCATTAAGTCATTAAACTCATCAGGGTCTGACATTTTTACTTTGTAAATCCAGCCATCACCATACGCATCACTGTTTATTGACTCTGGGCTTTCGTCTAGGTCTTCATTGACTTCGATAATCGTGCCTGAGATAGGGGCATACACATCAGATGCGGCTTTAACTGATTCAATAACTGCCACTTCGTCGCCAGCACTAATTTCATCATCAACTTCAGGCACTTCTACGAAGACTAAGTCGCCTAATAGCGCTTGCGCATGGTCAGAAATTCCGACTGTTGCGATGTCGCCATTAACAGCAACCCATTCGTGTGATGATAAAAATCTTAATTCAGAAGGTACGTTACTCATTTGTTTTCTCCAGTTTTTTTACTTAGATATGTCAATCTAAATATGGTGTGTTCTTAATATATAATTTTAATATATAATGTCGTTTAATGTTAAAGACAAGACTTGCCGTCGCGCACAAATGGCAACTTTACAATCTTAGCTTTTAATAATTTTTTGCGCATCGGTACTTCGCACTCAGTCTCTTCACCCTTAGGGATGCGAGCAAAAGCAATGGATTGCTCTAAACTTGGTGAATAGCTACCCGATGTGATTTCGCCGTCACCTGATGCGGTGTTAACGGCGGTGTGATTGCGTAATACGCCTTTGTCCATTAACACTAAACCCACAAAACGCATTTTAACGCCATCGTCTTTTTGCTGTTGCAAAGCGGCTCGACCTATAAAATCGCGCTCATTTTTCATTGCGATTGTCCAACCTAAGCCTGCCTCTAAAGGGCTAACAGTCTCATCCATATCAGTGCCGTATAAATTCATACCGGCTTCTAAACGCAAGGTATCTCTTGCGCCTAAGCCACAAGGCTCTATACCCACTTTAATAAAATCATTCCAATATTGCGTGGCTAAACTGGCATCTAAGGTAATTTCAAAGCCGTCTTCGCCGGTGTAGCCTGTGCGCGCTACGAACACATCACCACATTGCTTAGCAACAAATTTAGCTAAGTCAGCAGCGCCATATTCACCTGTTGGGTCTAATACCTTTAATGCTTTGTCGCGCGCTTTTGGGCCTTGCACTGCAATCATCGCAAATTGAGGTTGTTCGGTAATGGTTGTGCCTGAGAATTTTGCAGCGACTTGATTAATCCATGCCATATCTTTATCGCGTGTTGATGAGTTTACCACCATGCGATAAAACTCATCCGTCATGTAATACACGATTAAATCGTCAATCACGCCGCCAGTTTCATTTAACATGCAGCTGTATAAAGCCTTACCTGCTTGAGATAGTTTATCAATGTCATTAGCCAATAAATAACTTAAGAATGCCTTGGCATCCGAGCCAGTCACATCGACAACGGTCATATGAGACACATCAAACATGCCTGCGTTTTTACGGATAATGTGGTGTTCGTTAAGTTGAGAGCCGTAATGAATAGGCATATCCCAACCGCCAAAATCGACCATTTTGGCATTTGCATCAAGGTGAGCTTGGTAAAGTGGCGTTTGTTGATTCATAGTAACCTCAAGTAACAATTAATTTAAAATTTCAATTGTCCCCTCTGTCCGGTTACCTGAGAGATAG
>CAYZQE010000139.1:0-3821 GCA_964480635.1 uncultured Gammaproteobacteria bacterium
TTTTTAAGCTCTTTTTCTTTCGCTTTCAGCTTTTTAAGCAGTTTTTTTATTTCATCTTTTTTTTGTTCGGCTGCTCGTGCATCCATATCAAAAAACTCAGCTAGCTTTTTTAATAACTTTTTTCTACCCATCTTTATCACCACTCGACCGATTTAAGATCGTTTTCAATTCGGCTTCATCCAGTTGAATACTGATATCCGTCATGTCACTTTGCTTAGCTTGGTCGACAAACAAGGTTTGCCCCATTTCAACGAGTCTTCGTGACATATTGTAGAGATGGACTTGATCATTTAATAATGACGTCGCCATGTCTGTTGTAATTTTTTGCTGACGAATCAGCTCGCTAATACTTTTATTTTGTTGCGTATATTCTAAGTCAGACTCAACTTTTAATTGGTCTATCATCAATGATGGAATATCACTGTCATCCGCCATGCGAATCGCTTCTAAACCACGAATTAATTGAACCAGCTGAATGCGAATTAAATTATACTGATTTTTAATGGTTTTATTATGGCTGAGGCTAAATTTAGTTAGATTTTTTCGTAATTTCCTTAGGTCTTTTATGGCATCAACCATGTCCTGGTCTGCTTTACGCAACCAATGTATATCACCCGATTGTTGTAAATCACAACTGATAGAAGCGCGGCTGATATAGTCAACAATTTCAGCATATAAATTTTTAATTTTTAAATTATAATAACGGTTAATATCAAACTTATTATTGACTTGATGCGCCTTCACCAACTGCTTTAAATCATCTTGCTCAGACACCAGTGCTGTTCGTGGTAAATTTAAACCATGAGCAATAATTTCAATGCTGTTATCCCAAAGATGCAATGATTCATTACGCAATGCTTCGATGGCTGTATCGGCATAACCAATGGTCGATTCATCTAAAAACCGTGGCTTAATTCGAGATTTATTTTTAGCTGGAAATAAGCGTTGTAGCATTAACACAAAGCGATCCATTACCGGATACAAAAGCATCACGCCTAAAATATTAAAAACGGTATGAAAAACCGCTAATTTAAGCGTGTAATTATCAGCATCAATACCTATCGTTAGACTAATGATATCAACAACTAACAATAAATAGCTCATAAACGCGATAGCGACAATGCCGGTCACAAGATTAAAAATAAGGTGCGCCGCTGCCAATTGCTTTCCCTTTTCATTGGCATTGATAGCCCCTAAAATAGCGGTAACGGTTGTTCCTATATTCGCGCCTATGACCAAGGCCAATGCATTGTCATAACTCACTTGGCTCGTGGCTAAGGCTGTTATGGTTATAATTAACGTCGCTTGACTCGACTGCATAACAACGGTGGCCACCGTGCCAAGAAAGGTATAAAACAATAAGCCTTTAAAGCCGATGATCGCAAATTCAGTAAGGTCGATGGTGTCTTTGAAGGCTTCAAACCCTTCTTTCATATAATGGATGCCTAAAAACAAAAAGCCTAAGCCCATTAAAATGTATCCCATGCCAATCAGTGACTTTGATTTTTGATAAATCAGCAAAATACCAAATACCAACATGGGCAATGCATAGGTAGAAATTTTTACTTTTAAGCCAAAACCCGCTATTAACCATGCACCGGCTGTCGAGCCAATATTAGAGCCAAAAATAATACCGACAGCTTGGCTTAAACCAATAAGGCCTGCGCTTAAAAATGAAATAATAATAACGGAAACTAAAGAGCTTGATTGAAGAACACTGGTTGATATAACGCCCAACATTAAACTTTTAAAACGGGTATTAGTCATTGTTGTTAAAATGCGTTCTAAGGTGCCACCTGTAAATACTTTAAAGCCGGTTTCAAGGGATAGCATGCCAAATAAAAAGATAGCGACGCCAGCCGTAATTGAATTGAAGTCAGGGCTTACCCAAAAACCCCAACTCAATAGAATAAAAATTAAAGGCAGAAGCGTTTTTCTTAACATGAGCAGAAATCGAACTCTATCATTTGAATCAGGTCATTTAAAAAGAGCTTATTATCATTGGTATCTTGCATAACTTTAAGTATAGAAGCCTATAAATAAACAACCAGTCACTTAATCAACTTAAAAAATTTATACTGTGAGGCACTATTTTTATATTAGATGAGAATTGAATAATTTACTTTAACTCAACTCTCAACCATATCCATGAGTTTAAGAGGCAATACAACTTCGCACACCATCTTTAGACTTAGATTTTGATGATGAAGCCATTTTTGATTGATCTGCCGATAAAAAATCTGGTGCAACCGTCCGAATAGTTGATACTTTGCTTTGAGTAAAAAAATCAAAGCCATCTTTACCTTGAACCTTATTATTACCCACTAAAGAATCTTTAATGCCACCAAATGGCATATAGGGATGCGGTGCGCATACGCCAACATTAATACCGACCATACCCACATCAGCATCCGCCATAAACTTTTCTGCATAATACATATTTTGGGTGAACAGGCAGGCTCCATTTCCAGTAGTCTGCTGTTGAATAAGGTCTAAGGCATCATCCATATCTTTTATTTTCATGACAGATAACACTGGGCCAAAAATTTCGGCTTGGGCTATTTCCATGCACGGCGTGACATCGGTAAAAATAGTGGGGCCTATAAAGTAGCCGTTTTTATTTTTTGTTGGCATTTTAGGATGACGGCCATCTAAAACCAATTTAGCCCCTGCTTTTACACCACTTTCAATATAGCCTTCAATACGTGCTTTCGCTTGAGCATTAATCACTGGCCCCATAAACACATCAGGATCCATGGCATCACCAAAAGTTATCTTTTTAGCTTCTTCAATTAAACGTTCAATCACTTGGTCATACAGTTCTGGAACAATCGCGATAATAGAACTTGCTAAGCAGCGTTGTCCTGCTGAACCATAGCCAGAGGCAATAATGTTAGAGACCAGTAGCTCAACTTGAGCATCGGCTAAAGCAACCAAGTAATTTTTAGCACCACCTAATAACATGGTCTTTTTGCCCACTTTGCCACACGCAGCCGCAATGCTTTTAGCCGTTGGGCTTGAACCGACTAAACACACACCCACTACTTCAGGTATTTTATACCATGTTTCTGCTACTTCTCGCTCACCATAAACGATATTAACAACACCTTTTGGTAAACCAATATCATTTAAAATTTGCCCCATCACTTGCATAAAAAGTGGTGAGTCAGTGGATGGTTTAAACACAAAGGTATTACCCGCAGCAATCGCAAAGGGAACAAACCAACCAAACACTAACGCTGGGAAATTAAAGGGTGCGACGCCACAAAACACGCCAAGAGGCGCTCGAACGACTCGCCCATTAATGCCTGTTGCAATGTTATCTAATGCTTCTCCTTGCAATAATGCGGGAGCGTTACAGGCCATTTCTACAATTTCAACAACGCGCTGTACTTCACCACGTGCTTCACTAATGTGCTTTGCTTGATCGATGGCTATTGATTCGGCAAGTTCTTCTAAATTAGCTTTCATTGCCTCACGTAATGCAAATAAGTAACCTGTGCGCTTTCCAATTGATGTTTTACGCCACGTTTTATAGGCTTCATGAGATGACTTAACGGCAGCCTCAACACTTTTAGCCGAGGACATAGGCACTTCGCCTATTTGAGCACCTGTTGATGGGTTATAAAGTGGCACTGTTTTCTCATTTGATTCTGTGACCCATTCGCCATCAATTAAATTTTTAATCCGTATTGCATCTGTCATGGTTGTTATCCAGTTTTGTCATCTATTTTTATTATTTTATCGACTAAACAAGTTGGCTAAATAGAACCAATAAACAATTTAATCTAGTCCAATTTACAATTTAATTTTGTTTTTCG
>CAYZQE010000140.1:0-3806 GCA_964480635.1 uncultured Gammaproteobacteria bacterium
TGATAAAATTATCTGCGCCACATGGCAATCCTTTCTCAACATGGGTGATTAATTTATCAACATCTGCTTGACTACATTACAACAAAGCCAATTTAATCACTTAGCTCAAACCTGATTTACAATGCTGTTTGTTTTCTTCATCAATTAAATCATTGAGTGTTTTACCCTTTTCTTGAGGGTAATGACTGTCTAAAATAACTAGACTTACAATCCTGTCTAAGCGAAAAACTCTAAAGCTGTTACGCTTTTCACACCATGCACCAATGGTCCAGACAGCGCCCCAAAAAAATAACCCTAATGGCCAAATGGTTCGCTCTGACGCTTGTCCGTCTTTACGTTTATAGTGCAACCTGACTTTTTTTTGGTTATCTGTGGCTAAACGCATATTAGCCATAATGTTTGAAACGGTAGGGCTTATGCGCATTAAAGGAGAAAATAACAGGGTATTATTTAAGTCTTTGCGCTTATCTTTGGGTAAAACTGTTTCTATTTTACTTAATGCACTTTGTGCGGCTGTTGCCAGTGATTTATCTGACCAGCTTTCAACAATTCTGGCACCTAATGTCAGTGCTTTAATTTCTTCTTCACTAAACATTAATGGCGGTAACTCAAAGCCTTTACGCACCACATAACCAATGCCCGCTTCTCCCTCTATGTTAACGCCCGTGGTCATTAAGTCTTTAATATCACGATAAATGGTACGCTCTGATACCTCCAATCTATCGGCTAACCAAGATGCCGTGGTGACACGCCGTGTACGCAAAAATTGAATAATTTGAAACAGTCGGTCAGCTCTTCTCATTATTAAAGCCCGAGCAGAGGTAAATGTTTAATACTTTTATAACGCAGTGATAATTCAATGCAATGTTTTAACGCAACGACAGGTACTGTGTCATTAAGCTCAAACACAATGGCACGATTACCTTCAAATTTAAAAATATCACCATAAACCTCTTTAAATGTTTCAACTAAAGTGGTTTTACAATTAAAAAACATGCCATAGCGCTTCGGGCTAGAAGAGTGCCAAGCCAATCTAAGCGTACTTCCATTTTTTGTTAGATAACTTGGCTCACCCCATTTAAGTGTTTCTTCTAAAGGCTCCACATCTATCTCTGAGGCCACTTTTAAAACAAGCTCTCTTAATATAAGCAGGTGTTTAGAATACGCCCTAGGATAGGCATCAAACACGTCTTTTACTTGAGTATTTTGAAATGTTGTTTGAGTGGAGTGAGACATGCCGATAGCTTACGAGCTTAACTCGTTTTTTCAAAGTAAGTGATGATGGTTAGCATAGCCCCTTGTGGATCACTTATCACACAAAAACGCCCAACGTCTGGTATATCGCGTGCCTCTACTAAAATTTTACCACCTAACTGCTCGCATTGTTTTGCGCTTTTCTCAACGTCATCGACCGTAATATAACCACCCCACATTGGTGGCATGCCCTTAGTTTCTGGCGGTGTGGCCATAATGCCTGCCACTTCTTGCCCGTCAATTTTAGCTAGGGTATAGGGCATTTCATTATTAAAATCTTCAAGCTGCCAGTTAAACATGGCTGAATAAAAGACTTTTGCACCTTCTACATCAGTTGTTAATAGTTCATTCCAGCTAAAAGCACCATGTTGTTTCATTGGGTTAATCATTGTTTTTTCTCGCATTTTTAGCACTCATCATTAAGTACTTATGGGTACTATACTGAGGTGCTCCTGACAGCATTATGTCAGGAGCGTCTATTTTTAAACAAAATATCAAGGCTTACTATTTTGTCAGTAATGCCATAGTCTTTGGCAGATGACATTAAACCCAATTCCTTTTGATCATTTTTCGGTAAAACTACCCGCCAAATGCACTTCAACGTTAAATTGTATTGATAAACACACTCACGCAACCAGTTTTGGCAATTCATTCAACCCTCTACACAAAGGGTTTTCTGGTCACGTGACAGAAAACAGTTTTAAAATTAGACGAGCTGTTGAATATCAAAACTCATTTTCACCTATTATTATCGGCTCTATTTTATCTCATAATGAACATTGCACTGTCATGATAAAAATGCGCATGCATTACTTCGTTATGAGCTTTATGCTCATTTGGCTAGCGGGGGCTTTGCTATTAACATTTGGTGTTTTTTCTGTTGCTATTTCTGGCACCAATGCCTTTATTACCTTTGTGATTGGTTATGGGTTAATGATGAATTCTTTTTGGAAAGAAGCCAAAAGAGCAAGAAGCGAACTTGATATAATTTTTAAAGAGCTATACTAATACTTGCTTTTAGACTAAGTTTAAAACATATAATATTTCACACACAAACTGAAACATTATAAATAATTAAAAAAATAAACAGGGGCGCTATGCAACCATTGCTACAAAAACACTATGGGTTCTTCCTTTTCGTTTTATTGCTCACAAGCATTGAATTGTTTATTTGGCTTTATCTACAAGATGTTGGTTTTTTATATCAGCTCATTCTCAGTGATACCAGTGGTGTTTCATTTCTCATTATTGGCTTTTATGCACTCACTTCCTTACATTTTATTTACTCTAGCCTTGTTGTTAGCCGTCAGTTTATGGAAGTTGAACAACGTTCAACAAACTGTTCTAACGTTGCGATTAACAAATATTTTGATGATTTAAAAGCCCAAACATTAACTAATGAGCGTATTCATACCCTACTAGAAGTACTCGATATTCGTATTAGAAGCCGCTATTCATTTGGCTTTTTAATTGCCGACTTAATGATGAAGCTGGGTTTGTTAGGCACGGTTATCGGTTTCATCATTATGCTAGGGTCATTACAAGATTTAAACAGTGTTGATATTAGTGTGATGCAAAAATTACTCGCCGATATGAGTAATGGCATGAAAATAGCGCTTTATACAACATTGACGGGCATGTTGGCCGGTATCTTTTTAAACGCTAAATACAACTTTTTAGATTGGGCGGCAGACCATTTAATGAATGATTTAAAAGAATCTTCACTCAATTTAGTTGATAACAAATAAACCATGATTAAAGATAAAAAGCTGTCAGACCCTTTTACTGACTTGCTATTTAATACTTTACTGGGGTTTAGTTTACTATTTTTTATTTCCATTTTATTTATGAACCCCATTGCCAAACTTGGTAATGTTAATTATAAAGCAGAATACATCATTACCGTCACTTGGCCTGACGACCAACCTGATGACATTGATATTTGGATGTCTGACCCAAACCAAAACATATTATCGTATCGAGCGCGTGACGTTGGCTGGTTGCAATTAGACCGCGATGACCAAGGTGATTTAAACGATACCATTGAAGTCAACGGCGTGAAAATGGTTTACCCCATCAACCAAGAGGTGGTGTCGATTCGAGGCATTGTCTCTGGTGAATACATTTTAAACTTGCAGTATTATAAAAGCGTCACTCAAACACCTGTCACCGCTACAGTAAAAATTGAGAAGGTAAATCCTTCATTAAAATTGGTCTATGTTGATAAAGTCACTCTCAAGGCAGAGGATGATGAACTCACTGTGTTACGCTTTACCTTAGACACCGCTGGGGAAATTATAGACATTAGTCATCTCGATAAAAAATTCACCAACTACGGTTTAGAGGTTCTCGAGTAACCTCAAACTATGCCCAATAATTTCAAACTTGCTAGAACTGTCATCATAAGCCCCGAAGATTGCAGCAATAGAACGACCATTACGACTCACTTGGGGACTTATGACGACAGTTTTGTCTTCTTAACTTAATTGGAGGTTACTCAAATGACTTGGGCTATTTTAGGTTTAAGCGCTGGCTTTATTTTAGTGTTATCT
>CAYZQE010000141.1:0-1958 GCA_964480635.1 uncultured Gammaproteobacteria bacterium
AAGTTTATGGAGTTAATCAGGATTTCCTTAAGGAAATCCTGATTAACTAAAGTATACTCTGAACAATCTCAAAATTATTTTCCTTGTTCAAAGCATCCTAAAATAAGGTTATAACCGAGCCTTAATTTACAAACAAAAAATAATTAACGATATAATTTAATTACGGGCACTATTGCTATTAAATACACGGTCTTTACTTTAAAATGAGGCTGATTGAACACTGTAAACGTTCATGCCTATTTACTTTAAATTAAAACTAATTTTAAAAGTAACGCAGAGCAATAGAATCAAATTTAACGCCAACCTGCTCTATCCATCAACTTAACGGCGGCTGTATTATTTTCACCTAATACACTGAGATTAACGCTATCGGCTTTGAAATCGCCAAATGACTTTAAGGTATTTGAGATTTTAACATTAGCGACCACAGGATATTCGTTATTCACTTCGGCATACCATTGCTGCGATTCTTGTGTCACCATAAATTCTAATAAACGTGTTGCCGCTTTAATATTTTTAGCATGTTTGGTAATGCCTGCACCACTCACATTTACATGTACCCCACGCTCGCCTTTGGCTTGGTTTGGCCAAAAAACGGCCAGCTTTTGCCCAATAGCTTGATCTCTTGGTTTTTTACTATTGAGCATGCGCCCTACATAATAAGTATTAACCAAAGTCACATCACACTGACCTGCAGCTGTCGCTTTTAACTGCCCAGTATCGCCGCCAGATGGTGGCCGTGCAAAGTTAGCTACTAAGCCCTTAGCCCATGCCTCTGTCGCTTCAATGCCTTTTACTTCTAACATGGATGCCACTAAAGATTGATTATAAATATTACCCGATGAACGAATACATAAACGGCCTTTCCATTTCGCATTCGTTAAGTCTTCATAAGTGCTTAGTTCACTTGGCTTAACACGGTCTTTGGCATAAATAATGGTGCGCGCACGTTGCGACAAACCAAACCAATAGTTATCTTTATCTCTTAAATACTTAGGAATGACTGTATTTAATACATCGCTTTCTATGGGCTGTAAAACACCAGAGTCTTTAGCACGCTGCAAGCGCCCAGCATCAACGGTGATGAAAATATCAGCAGGGCTGTGTTTTCCTTCGATTTCTAGACGTTTTAATAAACCATCTGCCTTGCCCGTGACTAAACGGTATTTAATGCCTGTCTCTTCTTTAAAGCGTTTTAATAATGGCAATATTAAAGCTTCTTTGCGAGCAGAATAAATATTAACGACATCACTGGAAGCCACCGTAATGTTTGGGGTAACCATTACGGTACCAACAATAAATGATAAAAAAAGTTTTTTACTGAGTAATGACATGATTTTCCTTTTAAATAGATTTGTATATTAACGTTATCTTAAATGTGAATGCATCGCATTTGCAACAAGTTTTTTTATTTTTATAAACGGTGAAAAATAAATATTGATTAATTGATGCTCTTTACTGTCTTGATTGGCATTAATTCCAAATTTTAAAGCTTGGTCTTTTTGCGAATAACAGATAGAAGCAAACCAGCGATCCCAACAAGATAAAACCACACCAAAATTTTTATCAATATGTTCGGGGGCATAGGAGTGATGAATATGGTGCTGCGCGGGTGACATAACGTAACGCTCAACTGGTTTACTGTACGCAATGGATATTGGGCTATGCCTTAAATTAGACCCCAGTAAATTGAATAAAAAATTAAACACGTTTGCACCTAACACACTGGTTAGTGTCACTTTATCGCCGAAAAAGAAGATAAAAACAGCAACAACAACACCTTGCACTAATGCACCTCGTATAGAAAATAGAATGCCTTCAACAGGATGTGAGCGAAAAACAGTAAATGGGTTTAAAGATGTTGCACTATGATGAACCTGATGAAATGCCCACAAAATCGGGAATTTGTGTAGC
Organism: uncultured Gammaproteobacteria bacterium; assembly: GCA_964480635.1. Taxonomy (GTDB): domain Bacteria; phylum Pseudomonadota; class Gammaproteobacteria; genus CAYZQE01. The sequence continues at coordinate 1,915 of CAYZQE010000141.1, forward strand.
CAGCGATGCAACCAGTAACGTGCAAAATCGTCGACCAAAAAAAG
>CAYZQE010000141.1:2058-3778 GCA_964480635.1 uncultured Gammaproteobacteria bacterium
GTTGCCAGCCCTTATTTTTAAAGATTAACAGCCACGCTAAAGCGATTAAGAATGCTGAAAAAAGATACCCTATAAAAATGCGCTTTTGTGGGTCTATAAACGCATTCAGCCATTCATAAAAGAATGGCTGAATAAAATACTCAAACACTGTATTAAGGCTTAAATATTACCTGAAAAAAATTTAATCATTTTCAGCGCTTTTACTTTTACCTAGTGATTTTAAAAGGCCAGACATATGTGCAGTTACATCATTGTGCTTGGCTTTTATGGCAAAGTTATCGGCTAACACTTGCTGTACTTTTAGCATATGCACTTGATAATCACCTAAACTTTGATTACCACCCGTCTCGAAGTTACCATCAGCATCAATACCTGTCACTTGATTACCACCAAGTAATACGGGGCCAAAACCAACTAAGCGATTTAATCGAACAGATACTGCCCCTAAGCTTTTACCACTGGTTTGCAGTGCCATCAAAAATCCTTTTAATTCACCCCAATGCTTGGCGTAAGCTCTAAAGGCTTTATTGGCACTGCCATTATTTTCAATAATAGTTTGTAGCTTAGCCAAGTCTTTATAGGTAGAACCCGCATATTTAAACGCAGCTTCTGCAATCACTAATTCCCAGTTTGTTCCAATAATTTGAGCATAATTTTTAAGCTTTGCTCGTTCTGAATCAGTTAATGCATTACCTTTTGCATCACGAATTAATTCGCGACCATCTACAAATGCTTGAAAAATAGTATGCGTGTAAGTCGTCTCTCCGTCCTTATCAAAGGTTGCTGCATAATACGCAGGGGCATAGACCATTTCAGTATATAAATCGACCACACCATCGTGATTTGCATCAGCAGAATCAATGTCTTTTTGTTTTTTGATAGCGACAATTTCATATGGGCTTAAGCTTAAAGTATGTGCTGGAGCGCCAAAATAACCAAAACCCTCATCCCAAGAGTGTTCTTTACCCGTATAATAAGCACCTTTTTTATAGGGTTTATTGTTCGGCTTGTTATTCGCGTCTAACTTTTCATCTAAATAATTATCCACTGCTTGGTTATAAAATACAGCACCCGCTAAAAATTTAGCTAATAATTGCTGATAATCGTAACCTGTTAATGGATCAAAACCCTTATTACTTGATGATGCCTTATCAATTAAAAACTCTGACAACTCAATCCCAGTCATTTGGCCCGGAAAGCCATTAATAACGCCTTTGTATGTTTTGCCTTTTAGATTTTTCTTTTTTGACAGGCTATCTATGGTTGTTTGTTTTATTTTAAACGAGCCTTTAGTCACAGGGCTAATGATGGCACGGCCAGCATCTTTACCTGTGTAATAACTCATCATCTTCGCTTTTAAGGCAGGGTTTGCCTCGCCATTACCTTGAGCTGATAATTTTTTCAGTGAAGTAAGCAACACTTGGCGCGCCATTTGACCGGTATAAGCAACCGAGTTTGTTTTATCGCCTTGATAATTTTTAAGCGTAATGGGGTAAGGGCCGTAAGAATCTGCGGCTTGAGCGTTAACAGCACATAAGCTGCCAACAAGAATACTTAAAAGGGGTAAAGATGGTTTCATGGGGTAATTCCTGTTTATATAATTAATAAACAGGAATATACACAAGTATTAATCTAAATACAAATCATTATTATTTAGATTGATATTTAATCCTATTTTATAAAATAACGCCTTATAAAGCCCATCAAAAGAGTCATAAAT
>CAYZQE010000142.1:0-3681 GCA_964480635.1 uncultured Gammaproteobacteria bacterium
TTTAGATAAAGCTAAAAGCCGCACCGATAGCACCACCAAAGACACCACCCCAAACGACTAACCAGCCAAGGTGCTTTTTAATAATATCCTGAACCATTTCTTTTACTAATTGCGGTGTTAACTCATTTAAACGTTTATCAATAACGGTTTCTATTTTAGCGATAATACTCTCGCCCATTTGGTCTGAATCTAACCCTTGCTTTAACGCTTGTTTAAATTGGTCTGACTGCACCATTTCTGCCAGAGTTACCTGCATTTTTTCGGTAAACGGTTCTTTTAAGGGCACTAAGGCTTCTTCACCACCCATCATTTGTAACATGCCACCGAAGGATGATTCCATAATGGACGATACCAACCCTTCGAAAATTTTATCGTAATCAATAGCGGCCATCATTGGTTTTAAGTCTAACGCCTTATTACTTTGCTCATCGCTATTCATAAATTGCTTGATATTGTCAGCGGTGAAAAACTGATTCATCATCAAACCTTTTATCGACATTTTAAACTCTTCAAAACGATTAGGAATAACGCCAGAGCCATATAGAAAGGGTACTTTTTCGAATAACATATGGATGGCTAACCAATTTGTAATAGCACCTGATAATGCAAAAAAACCCACTGATAAAATTAATTCGGGATACACTGGGCTTTGATAACCTATCGCAATTATAATGAGTGCAATAAGGTTTGTGATAACGCTTTTATTGAAAATAGAATTCATACTGTTTATGTCATAAATGGATGAGCGGAATATACATTAGAGAATCAACCATGCCTATAGCAAATGCACGACACATTTTAGTTAAAACCAAAGAACAAGCCGAAGATATTAAAAAGCTACTCGCAAAAGGGGGCGATTTCGCTTTTTTAGCCAAAAAACATTCTACTTGTAACTCGGCTAAAAAGGGTGGTGACTTAGGTGAATTTCGCCCCGGAACAATGCTCAAGGCATTTGATAACGTGGTCTTTAAAAAAGCATTATTAACCGTACATGGGCCTGTTAAAACCAAATTTGGTTTTCATTTAATCGAAACCATTTATCGCCATTAATTAAGCCATGAAAAAACGCTCTTTCACCATTAGTAACACTGCAAAAGAAATAGGGATTGGTATTGAAACAATTCGCTATTATCAACGCATTGGTTTAATCACCGAACCAACAAAACCTAACGCGGGTTACCGCATTTACCCTCAATCAACATTAGATCGCTTATTTTTTATTAAACAGGCTAAACATCTTGGCTTTAGCCTTGCTGAAATCTCTAATTTATTATTACTTGATGCCGGTCAATGCGATGAAATGAAACAGTTAACCGAAAATAAATTAACCCTAATAAATGCCAAAATAAAAAATTTAACATCCATATCAACAGCGTTAAAAGCACTCATACATTCTTGTGAAAATAATTCTTCTTCACTTAAGTGCCCCATTATTCAAATTTTTAAAAATCATATTTGACTCCGTACCGCAGTACAGCCTTTATACTGAATTCACACTTAACTTATTGGCTTAATGATGCTTGTCTCTATTTGGTTTTTATTTTGGCCTGCCAATAAACATTGCCATAAAGGCACATGTGAAACGGGGCCAGCTTGATGGAAGTTCATCTTCAATCAACGCTTACTTGTCCTTTTTGTGGTCATAAAAAAATAGAGACGATGCCGACTGATCACTGTCAGTTTTTTTATGAGTGTGAGTCATGTAAAACATTATTAAAGCCTAAACCTAGGGACTGTTGTGTTTATTGCTCTTACGGTACAAACCCTTGCCCTCCTATTCAACAAAACAAAAATAGCTGTTGTTAATATGACATTAATTGCAAAGCTAATTTAAACGTTTCACGATTAGTCTATTGCTAAAGCCTTCTATCTCAAGCTAGAATTAACGCTTATTTAATCGCTTGGATTATCATCAGGAAATCATCGTATTAAGAATATAATGGCCATGCCCACAACCACAAAATCTATTATTTTTGACCTTGGTGCCGTTATGGTCGACTGGAACCCACAAGCTATTGCAGAAGATTACTCGTCAGACACAAACATTCAAAGATCTATCATTCACCAATTATTTAACCATTCACGCTGGATTGATTTCGATAGTGGTTTAATTTCTGAAGAAGAACTCATCAGACAATCTAGTGCAGCTATGGATTTATCCAAAACTGACTTAATGAGGTTAATGCAAAGCGCTAAAGAATCATTACACGCTAAACAAGACATGATAGCGCTTCTGCAATTAGCAAAGCACCATGATTTAAAAACATATTGCCTTTCAAATTTGTCACATGAATGGTTTTCGTACCTAACGGGTCGCTATGATTTTTTTAAACTATTTGATGGTAAGGTTATTTCTGCTCAAGAAGGCATGGGTAAACCTAATTTAGACATCTATCAAAGGTTAATTAATCGATATAAAATCGACCCCACTAACACGCTTTTTATAGATGATCGAGCCGATAACACACAAGCGGCACAAACCTTTAAAATTAAAACTATCACGTTTAATAACACCGCTAGAAACCTAGCCGATATCAAAACATTTATTCTTAATTAACGTCCCACTTCAGCGAATATTAAAAATTTAAAGCATCAATTTATAGCCAGAGCCATAGGTATTTTGAATGAAAAAATGATTATCTTTATTTTGAGCAATCATTCTTTTCTTAAACCGAGAGATCAATTGCACAATGTTATTACACGTCATATCGTCATCATCTGTTTCATCTAATATTTGATAAGAGATTTCACAAGGCTTGTAATAGCGGTCTTGATGACGCACTAATAAATCGACCAATAGCTTTTCATTTTTTGTTAGTTTTATTTGCATACCATCATCAAATAGTTCTCTTTTTTGCTTATCCCAATTGTAACTATGCCCCAGTTTAATTCTTTGATTATTATCCAACTTTTCAATCAGCTTATTCAATACCGTATTTAGCTCTTCCTTTTTAACAGGTTTTAATAAATATGCAAACAGCTGTAGGTTAACCGCTTTTAATAGTTTTTCATGATCAGAATAAGCCGTCAGCATAATTATCTCAATACAGTCATTATCATCACGAAGCCTTTGAGCGACATCTAAACCATTCATGATAGGGATTGAAATATCTAAAATAGCCACTTTAGGTTTAAACTGATTATATTGAGCTAATGCTTCTTCACCATCTTTTGCAACGTAAACCGTTTTAAAATAACGCTGTAATATTTGTTCAAAATTAGCTCTTACCATGTCATCATCTTCGACGTATAACACCGATAAATTATTCATTTTTTAATTCCTTTAAGGTTATTTTAAACAACGCTCCGTTGCTCTTGTTTTCTGCGGTAATAGTGCCTTTTAAATGCTTTTCTAATATAAATTTTGACAAATACAAACCTATGCCAGAACCCTCCTTTTGTTCTTTAGTTGTAAAGTGTTCTTGAAAAATATCAGGCAATAATTCCTTATCAATACCACCTGCATTATCTTCTATTTCAAACATCCAGGTATCAGAGGTATTACTCCCTCTGATGATTAATTCTTTTGTTTTTATTTCTTTATTATTAAATGCATCCAAGGCATTTTGCATGACATTGATAATAATATGCAACAATTCATTATGTAGTGTATTAATTTTTCGACTAAAGTTTAACTCCGTTTTTACAATGACATTTCCTGCTAATAAATCATCATTTATC
>CAYZQE010000143.1:0-3657 GCA_964480635.1 uncultured Gammaproteobacteria bacterium
CATACGAATTTGATGATCATCGACAACCCAGTAATAAATGGCACGCACTCCACGACTTTTACCTGTGCCCTTTTAGATTCCAGTGAACTTTACGAAGACCACCTAAAGCCTTAATTAAATCTCCTAAATCTGGTCTATTGATCAGGGCTTCTTGGAAATTTTTATATTCATCATCTGCTAATAACTCGGTGATGAGTTTAGTAAAAACTTTAGTTTCAATAATAACCATTCTAGTTCGGCGATACGCCATTGGCGTATAACTTTCAGTTAAGCCCATAAACTTGCTGAAATAAATCAGCAGCTTGTTAAAATAACATTATTTTCACAAGCAACTAAGGCCATTTTATGAAAGCCCCTTATTTATTATCTTTTTTTATTGCCAGTTCTTTATCTCTTTCTTTGCCAGCTAATGCCCAATCTAGTCAAAACCATCAAATGAGGTATTATCCTGCTCCAAAACCAATAACAGAAGCGATGCTTAAACAGCATTTAAACACTCAATTAATATCGGCCAAGCAACGTTTAGCTTTTGATAAAAAACAAGCGGATGTCTATGCTGCTAATTTTTCACTATATCAAAAACAACAAGCTGCTGCTCTTAAGAAAATGATGGATACCGCTGAACAACAACGACAATATACAATCAATGCCTTGGAAACTCAGCAACAACGTATTATCCAACAATTTACAGCATTTCAGATCACTAACGATTCAAAAAAATAAATCTTCACGATCATGGGGTGAGGTGATTTTTCACTCATCTCATCGTGTCATTTCTGATATAATCCATACCTTTTGACCCTAATAAGCACAAATAACCATGAAAATATTGAGTGAAAAACCGTCTAAAGATATTGCTCGTTCAGATAAAAAATTACGTTCTCGTGTCAAGCTTTTAGGCCAACTAGTCGGTAATACCTTAGTAAAATATGAACACCCTGATGTCTTCAAAACCGTAGAAATACTTAGAAAGGGCTTTATTCAACTTAAGAAAAAAGACAATGCTAAAAAGCGTGCGCAGCTTGTCTCTGTTATCGCAGATTTAGAACCCAAAATTATCGAACAAGTGATACGAGCTTATACGCTTTATTTTAATTTAGTTAATATTGCAGAAGAAGATTATCAACACAGACAACGTCGTAAAGGTGTTAGAAAAGAAGGCTTTGCTAGCTGGAAGGGTTCTTTTTACCAAACATTAAAAGAATTTAAAAATAATGGCGTTAGCATTAATGAGTTAGGTACTTTACTTGATAGCTTAGCATTTATGCCCGTCTTTACAGCCCATCCAACAGAATCTAAACGTCGTACTATCAGTGAGCTTCAACGTCGAATTTTTGAGTATATAGACTATTTAACTGACCCAAGAATATCAGATATCGAATCTGAAGAAATTATTGAATCATTACAATGCCAAATAGAAATTTTATGGTCAACGACTGAAGTACGTGAAAATAGACCCGAAGTCATGGATGAAGTTAAACATGGCTTACATTATTTTAAACGCAGTATTTATGATGCCGTCAATATCAACTATCGCTATTTAGAAAAAGCGATTAAGCGTGTCTATGGTGAAGATGCCCATGGTAATGCCATTGTAAACCCGCCATCGTTCATTAAGTTTGGCTCATGGATTGGTGGCGACCGAGATGGCAACCCATTTGTTAAACCGCATACCACTCAAAAAACATTACGTATGCATTCACAAGAAATTTTAGCTGAATATGTAGAAAGAACACATGCTCTTAGCCGAGTTCTCACTCACTCAAGTCGTTGGTGTAAACCGAGTGAAGAATTTATGCAAAAGCTTGTTCAAGATGAAGCTTGTGGGATCACTACTTTTGACAAAAAGCGTGATCGCTTTGAACAAGAGATATACCGACGTAAGCTTTATTTTATGCGTTACCGACTGATGCAAAACCTATCTATGGTTGAAGCTCGCTTAAACGGTGATTCTGAGAGAACTTTCGAACATAGCTACCAACAAGCTGATGACTTTTTATCAGATTTATATTCAATTCGTGACTCGCTAAAGTCTCATAATGACCAACGTGTTGCTAACGGCTTATTAAAGGACGTTATTCGCCAAGCTGAAACATTTGGCTTTCATATGATGGCTCTTGATATCAGGCAAGAGTCTACCCGTCATACCCTGGCTGTTGCTGAGATTTTTCAATTAACAGGTAACAATGAATACAACAGTTTATCCGATGATGCAAAAATTGAACTCATGGCTGGGCTCATTGAGTCGGGCATGAAGCCATCATTTCAAGATTCAGATTTAAGCGAGCAAACACTCGAAACGTATCAAGTATTTCAAGTAATGAAAACCATGCGCGAAGAAATTAGCAAGGATTGCTTTGGTTCTTACGTTATTTCAATGACTCATTCTGCCAGTCATATCATGGAAGTTATGTTTTTAGGTTATCTAGTTGGTTTAGCCGGAAAGCAAAACCAAGGTTGGTTTAATCACTTACAAATTTCTCCCTTATTTGAAACGATAGAAGACCTCAGCCATATCTATGAAGTGCTAGATACTTTACTTGCTAACCCTACTTATAAAAAGCTATTAAAGAGTCACTCTAATTTACAAGAAGTCATGTTAGGTTACTCAGATTCCTGTAAAGATGGCGGCTTCTTATCATCTGCTTGGGGCCTATACCAAGCCCAACTAAAAGTAATTACTATCACCCAAAAACACCAAGTTGAATGCCGTATGTTTCATGGCCGTGGTGGCACTATTGGACGAGGTGGCGGACCGACTCATGATGCAATTTTATCCCAACCTGCCAACACCGTTTTTGGTCAAATAAAATTTACCGAACAAGGTGAAGTGCTGTCAAACAAATATAACAATGTTGAAACAGCTACTTATGAATTGTCAGTGGGTGTATCGGGGTTGATGAAAGCGAGCATGTGCTTAATTAAAGACTGTAAGTCAGAAACAGAACACTTTTACCCGATAATGCAGGAGTTATCTGATCTTTCTGAAGAAACCTATCGAGTATTAACCGACCATACTAAAGGGTTTTTTGACTATTTTTACGAAGCAACGCCTGTTAGCGAAATTGGACTAATGAATATTGGTTCACGCCCTTCGCATCGTAAACAAGGTGATGCATCTAAATCATCTGTTCGAGCTATTCCTTGGGTTTTTGGTTGGGCTCAATCCCGTCATACCCTTCCTGCTTGGTATGGTTTTGGGTATGCATTTGAAAGTTGGATCAACAAAAATCCTGATGGCATTAAGACATTACGTGAGATGAATGAAAAATGGCCATTTTTTAATTCAATCATATCAAATTCTCAAATGGCTCTTTTTAAATCTGACATGACAACCGCTCAGCAGTATGCCGATTTATGTCAAAATAAAGAAGTCTCTGATCAAATTTTTGGCATGATAAAAAATGAGAATGAACTAACTGTTAAGCATGTTTTGGGTATTGCTAATATTAAAAACTTACTCGAAAATGATCCCATCTTATTTTTATCACTCACCAGACGCGATCCTTATCTAGACCCCTTAGGTTACATTCAAATTAATCTACTAAAAAAATATAGGGCGCAATTACTTATGGATGAAAAACTGGAGAATAACCAATGGAAGGATCCTTTACTCAGCTCTATTAATGCCATTGCAGCAGGCATGAGAAATACAGG
>CAYZQE010000144.1:0-3591 GCA_964480635.1 uncultured Gammaproteobacteria bacterium
AATAAAATATATGCTGAAGGCACGGCGGGTTATCTGGGCGTGGTTTTTTCAGGCCTTATTATCAAAGAAGTCGATATTCAAACAGCAGCATTAGCGCCAGATTTTTTTACTGATGCCAATGGCCTTAACCTAAGCACAACAGGCAGATTATTTTATGTACAAAAATTTGAGGAAGAAAACTGGGGCAGCGAAAAGTTCGTTTTAGCCACCTTATCTTATGGCGGTGAGTCTTATGTCGATTACTTCCCTATTTTGGGTTCAACATCACAAGGTCACATTACTTTTTCGGGCTCTTTATTTGGTATAGGTACCGACATTGTTGACGTTCAATTTGCGCTTAAAAAACATTTTCTTAAAAAACTGTCATTTACTGGACAAAATTCACCCGATGTTGATGTCGAAAATGGCGCAATGTTTTCCATGGCAGTCGCAGGGTTTGAAAGCATCATTGAAGGCGAGTTAACCGAGCACACCATTACAGAAACCTATAGCCCTCAAACCTTGGTTGGGTTAATTGTTAATGAAGTGCCTGATTTTGACGATATTAACCCAGAGCTTAGCTATATGCTTGAGGAAGACTTCATTAACTTTACCTATTACGGTTTAGTCATCCCTATCGAAATCAGTGGAGGCATTAGCGGTGAAGTATCCATAACAGGAGTCCTTAGCTCACCTGGTGTTGGATTAAGCTTAACGCTGGCACAAGCCTTCACGCTAGAAGGGTATTTAAGCGCAAAAGCTGAACTTTATTTAGCCTCTGCCACCTTAACAGCCACTGTAGTACTATTAGCCCAAAGCTTTGATTTTGAGACTGGAGGTGGATTTACGGCTGCTCTTCCGCCTGAAAATACAGCGCTTGCTTTAGGTTTTAATACATCACTGTATGCTTCGATAAAGGCATTAAAAGCCGAACTGACCTATGAAATAAGTTATCCCTCATTTTGGGATGATGGTGAAGTTGATGGTGTTATTTATTCGACGAATGATAATTACTTGTTCAGCCCCCCTGCTTGGTACATCTATTCTGATGAAGTGACTGGAAGCCTTATTAAATATTAGAGACCTTTGCATGAATACTTTATTAAAGCCAATCTCGTTAGGCATACCATCATTGTTATTCACTCTCTCGCTATTATCGTTTAATGCGAGTGGAGATGAACTGTGTTATTCCGTTTATAACATTCAACAAGACTTAAACTTAACGATGAACTATGGCGCAACAGAACAGCGCCAAACAATCAATGTTGATATAGACCTTCATGTCAAAGAGCTGGCTATGTCACCCGCGCAAGTAACGTACTTCAATGCTTTAGGGGTCGATGCGGTGCGCTCCTTTATTTTCTTGGCACAAGCTAATAACCCTAAAACTATACCGGTTGCGACGAACACTAATCATCGTTATCAACACCCGTTTATGGTTATCGTTAATGCCAACAGTGGCGAGCTGATCAGCATTAAATCGACCGAGGATGATAACGCAGCTCTGAATGAATATAGGTCTTTTTATGACCTGTTTCAATATTCTAAAAACAAAGGTGAATACCATTACCAAAATGGCAATGGCCGCTACACAGCCAGCATTGACACACAGGCAGGACAATTAATAAAAACTAATTTGGGTTATACAAAGAAAGGTAATAATGCCTCTATGGTTAGCATAGAAAAGCATTTTTTAAACATTCTATTAGACCAAAAAGGTGGTGAGTGTTTTTATCAAAAAAGCCATGGCAAAGAGCATTTTAAAACCGTGTTATCACCCAATGCATTTGTTGCTGGAAATGCTTCAGTAACCGTCACTGCACAGCCGTCTAACGCATTGCCTGCGTCACATGTTTTTTATTCATTAACAGATAATTTATTAGCGTGGCCTAGCTATAAAAAAGCAGTCGTCATGTCAGCAGAGCAAGCGCTCGATAAAATACCCAATTTTTTAGTGGGGCTTGCTGCGACCTTAGATGATAAAGATCAATTTATCGCCATGATGTTGCAACAACAAGCGCTATGGCCCTATCTCGCTGAACATATTCAAACAGGCCAGCTTTCAGACAAACTGAGTCTGACATTGTTTTGGGCACTGGATAAAATTAACACCATGGGCTCTGTCCACGCCTTAGTTAACCTCACCACCAGTGACTTGACCACTAGAGATCAGTTTCGAGCCGTGCTTGCTTTATCCAGCACATCCGCCCCCTTTAATCAAAATGACATAGCGCTACTAACCAGCCAATTCTCATCATTTGGCTATAATGAGCAGATACAAACTAACGAGTTAATGTACATGCGAATGTTAGGAGCCATGGCCAGTCGCAGACACGTAACAGACCCAGCGCATAGCATGGAAATCAAACAGTTTTTATACTCACAGGTCGATAGTTTTGACCCGAAGGTTAACGCTGCGGTCATCAGTGCCATTGGCAACCTTAAAGACAGCATTGATAGCGAAGGTGAAAGCATTTTAATTAGCAGCCTAGCTGCTGACTCTGAACAGGTTAGAGTTTCAGCATCCTCCGCCTTTAAAAGGGTTCCCTATAAACCAGAACATGGCGAACAATTCATTGACAGATTAGGCAATGAGCCTAGCAACAAGGTGAGAAAAAACTTAATTATTGCATTAGGCAGAGCCAGTCACTCTGAAATAACAGTCAAACAAAAACTAATAGCCGAACTGGATAACCCAGTGCTTGATCAAAATGCGCTCACCAGCCTTAAAAAAGTTGGCTTTACTTTCGCTAATGAAGATATAACCGTACTCGAAAATAAGTTAAGAAATGAACCCAATAGAGTCAATCAACGCTTGCTCGCCTCGTTAATATTAAAGCACCGAAGCCAACAAGAACGCTAAATACTGAGTAAAAAAACATTTTAACTCTACCTAATCAATATATTAAATATGAGAAATAGTCATGAATAAATACCTATTGCCAACCTGTTTTTCCTGACTTCCGCACTTTTTTTCAATAAACCCCGTCATATAAGGGTTTGTTAAAAAATAAGGGCACTACATTAGGCATATTTCTCAATAATATAGGCACATCGCTTCATCTTTACGCCCATCAGTTGATAAATTTTGATCGCATCAGGGCTGATCGATGACGGTAAACCATACTTGATCTTCTTTTGAGGGTGGTCCAGAACACTGGTTTGTACCGATAGCAATATGCTCCTGAGAACAGCGGGTGATAACTTTTTGTATTGGGTTTTAATAAGAAAAATGAGGGTCAGGTCTTTAAATTTGCATTCCATTCTAAGATGCCTTGCCACATTCAAAGAGCAATCTTAATATTACAATTACGCAAATTTAAAGACCACAATTTCTTCTTATGCTTTTAAATAGATAAAGCAAGTTTTAACCCATCATTTAAAGTAAGCATTTTCTTTCTCGATAGCTTACCTAATGGCTCAGTTAAAAAAGATTTATCTAACGTTAACACTTGTGAAACATTAACAACTGTAATGGGAAAGGGGACGCTACCCTTTTTTAGGTCTGCCCTGTGGTTTATATCTAAGCCCATATCCTACTATCCTTTCTAGTTTGCTGATAAAATTATCTGCGCCACATGGCAATCCTTTCTCAACATGGGTGATTAATTT
>CAYZQE010000145.1:0-3369 GCA_964480635.1 uncultured Gammaproteobacteria bacterium
AAAAATAATAAACAAACTTTAGCAAAATTAACAAGTTTAACGCCACCCTTAACTATTTCATCTATCAGTGCAATGGAGCTGATATATGGGGCGCGTAATAAAGCCGAAGTTAAAAAAATACAAGCATTTATCGATAAATTTGAAATAATGCCAGTGCAAAAAGAAAGTTCAGCTTTAGCTTTTAAACAGATAACAGATTTTGCTAAAAGCTACGGTTTAGATATTCCAGATGCTTTGATTTCAGCAAGTTGTATTGTTAATAATATGACGTTATTTACTTATAACTTAAAAGACTTTCATTGCATTCCTAAGTTGAAACTCTTGGAATGATAGCTTTAAAAAAGTTGTCGACCACCATCAATGGCGATTATTTGACCATTAATGTAATCGTGTTGAATTAAAAATAAAATAGTGTCGGCTATATTGCGTGGCTCGCCAGTTTTTTTCAATGGGATATCATTAATAATCTCATTGATGGTTTCTTTATCCAGTTCATTTTCGGGCCATAAAATAGCACCGGGTGCAACGCCATTAACGCGTACATGTGGCCCCATTTCTTTCGCCAATGACCTGACTAACATAGCATTCGCCGCTTTAGCACAAGAATAAGTCATGTGATCTTTTAATGGGCTGCGAGCATGTATATCGACCATATTAATGATGACGCCATTGCTTGTCTTTAAATAAGGAAAGCAAGCTTGGCTTAAAAACAAAGGTGCTTTTAAATTGGTGCCCATTAAATCATCGTAGTTGGCTTCTGTTATTTCCCCTAAGGGCGTGGGATAAAAAGTTGAGGCATTGTTGATGAGTACATCAAGCCTTTGGTGAATATTAAAAGCCTTTTCAGCTAGGCTTGTTAATTCACCCATATTTAACAAATTGGCTTGTAAGGTGTGAACAGAGTTAGCTCTAAGCTGATTCAGCTCATCGGCTAATGCATTAGCATCGCTTTGTGAATGCCCATAATGCAAGATGATGTTAGCACCGCTTTGATGTAAAGTGCGCACAGTTTGAGCACCAATGCGCCGCGCCGCACCGGTGATTAAAACAGCTTTATTTTTTAACGAATTATTGTCCATAGCGCTATCGGAAGGAACCTCTGGTTATGTCTATAAGTTATACTAGCTATCAAGGCATTCTATACTAGGCGCAACTTGAAGCTTATGGCTTGATAGCTCGGGCGATAAATGCGCCTGCATTATCGACATTCACCACATCCATGTGGCTCCCTTCGGGTCGTTGCCAAATTTCACCCTGCGTCGTTCTACCATTTTACGGTATCTAGATGGCATTGCAATGCTACGCCTAGCTGAGTAAAATTTGGCTTAGATAAAAATTATAGACATAACCAGAGGCTACCCGTGAAAACTTCACTCGATTTTCCAGACTTAACCGACGATGAGATCACACATAGCGAGCAATTAATTGAAAAAATCATTGTGGCTATGAATGGCGGTGTGATTTCTTTTGCAGATTATATGCATATGGCTTTGTATGAACCGGGTTTAGGGTATTACGCAGCGGGGGCCACTAAAATTGGTGAAGCAGGTGATTTTGTAACAGCACCAGAAATTAGTGCTTTGTTTGGGCAGTGCCTAGCAAACAGCATATCGCAAAGCTTTGAACAAGGTAAAGAAGCCAATGTTTTAGAGTTTGGCGCAGGGACAGGTAAGCTTTGTTTAGATATTATAAATAGCTTGAATGCATCAAATACCACATGGAAGAGCTATCAAATTTTAGAAACCAGTGCTGATTTAATTCAACGCCAAAAACAATTTTTAGTAAACAACTTATTAGAAAAAAACTTAGATAAAATCACTTGGATTCATCAAGTGCCTCATGAATTTAATGGTGTTGTAATAGGCAATGAAGTGATGGATGCCATGCCCGTTAATATAGTCATTAAGCAACAAACATGGCATGAACTAGGCGTGGCATTTGAAAAAAACAAGTTCACATGGAAGGCGCTAGAGAAAGAATCATTAGCCGTTGATACCATGCAATTAATTGAAAAAAACAATCATATAGACTGCGAACTAGGCTATTGCACCGAAATTAATTTACAGCATAAAGCATGGCTGAATAGCCTTTTTGATGCCTGTGGTTCTGTGGATGTTTTGTTAATTGACTATGGTTATTTTCAATCAGAATATTATCATGCAGAGCGTACGACAGGCACGCTTATGTGTTATTTTCGTCACCGTGCTCATTCTGACCCTTTAGTGTTACCGGGGTTGCAAGATATCACCGCATCGGTAGATTTTAGTGCCTTAGCCTTAGCCGCTGAAGATTGTGGTTTTGTGGTTAAGGATATTAGTTCGCAAACTGAGTTTTTAATTAGAAATGGATTGATTGAGCTTGCAGAAAAACAAACGGCTAGCTATCAAGGCAGCAATAAAGGAGTGTATGAAATTAAGATTGCTCAGCAAATAAAGACCTTAACCTTACCCGCAGAAATGGGAGAGATCTTTAAAGTGATGAGTTTTTTTAAAAACTAATTGAGGCTTATGCTTTTGTTATTTGTAAACTTTTGCCATCACTTGTTAAATCTCTAATTTTTGACTCTAAGCGATATAAAATGTCATTGGCACTGCCTTCGCCTAATGAACTGGTGATGGCTACGCTTAAATGTACGCGCCCAATGCTATTGTTTTCAATTTTGTCTAAAGCATTTTTAATGCGTTGGGCTAATCGCTCAGCATCTTCGGGCGTTGTTCTTGGCATCACAATGATGAACTGTTGGTTTCCCCAGCGAGCAAAGACATCGACATTACGCATCTGAAATGAGATTGTCTGGGTGAGCTCTTTGATGGATAATTCAACGTCTCTTTTAACCTTATCAGGGCTGCTTATCAAGAAGTCGACATCTAAGATAATGCAAGACAACGGTTCAACATGGCGTTTAGAGCGTTCCAATTCTATTTGTAATTGCTCTAATAAAAAGGGCTTGGTGACTGCGCCGGTTAATTCATCCTTAATTCGGCCAGAAATATCAATATGTTGAGCCATACGCTTACCTAAAACCATGGATAAATTGCGGTACAGCTTTAAAGAAATACGAGGGTTAAATCGACCTAGCTGATATAAGCTAGACCATTTAATTTTTAGTGCTTTGGTATATTCTTGGGCCATCACTCGGGCAGTGCGGCTTTGCCCTGTTAGTTGAGAAACCTCACCAAATAAATCACCAGAATTAAGAGAACCAATGGTGTGAATAGAGCCATCAGTATCTTTATGAGTAACTTTAGCGCCACCTTCTAAAATAACGTAAAAGTTACTGCCTGTGCTGCCTTGTTCAATGATGATGTCTTTTTCTTGATAGTGTGTCACTTCTCCAGACAAAACTGCTTTTTTAATTTCGTAATTAGT
>CAYZQE010000146.1:0-3354 GCA_964480635.1 uncultured Gammaproteobacteria bacterium
TCTCCTTAATGTATAGTGAGATAATCAGTGCTAGATTAAGATAAAGAAAGGAGAGAACGATAATGATTAACAACACTCAGTACGACATGAAACAAAGCATAGTGATTAATGGTGTGCTTTTAACGGCTCAAATCGAACTATTGGCTGAAACAAAATTTCTGCCTTTACTTGAAGTTTCTTCGGCATGAAGCTGATTGGTCGCTATCATAATGCTGGCTTCGAGGCTGTTGCTGATGGCGTCATCGACTTCTTTGACCGACGTCATGATTTGCAGCGGCCTGGCGTGGCCTTTGGTTCCGGTGGCAGCGATGCACTGCCCGCCAAAGTTTCGACAGATATTAGCCTTGTGGTACACAGTAGCAGCAGTGATCCAGAATCCTACGCTCTTGCAGATGTGATCTTTCGGGCTGTTTCAGCAGGCTTGGAGCATTACCTGAAGGAGCGGTCTTTGTACCGTGAAGTCTGTCCGGATCAAGAGTTGTTTGTGATGCCTATTTTCAACCTACAGCGTTATGCTCCAGGCGAGGGCTTTCGGCAGTGGCACTGTGACTGGACGATAAGCGACGAAGCCACCGAGCCCATGAATCGTGTACTGGCATGGATACTCTACTGCAATTCTGTGGACGAGGCTGGCACAGAATTCTACTGGCAGGAACATCACGAGGTGGCAGAGCGAGGCAAGCTAGTGATCTTTCCTGCCTCCCCCTCACACATCCATCGTGGTCGAGTAAATTTCGAGCGCAGTAAGACGATTGCCACTGGTTGGATCAATGCTGGGTCGCAGGATGGTTTCTTAAAACGACTGGCTCGCTCTTAAGGTGCCGAAGCAATATTGAATGCTAAACTTTTGTGATTGAAAAGCCTTAGTGCCAGATGATAGCTTTGTGACCTCTTATCTCTTGTTATTAGGCGATCTTCAAATCACTCACCTTTTGATAGCTAATGACAATAAAGTAAAGTGTCTATTGTGCTGAAGATACAATAAAAATCTAGAAAAGTGTATCTCCACGGTGTATTGTTCGCACACTTTTTAAAACCACATACTTATGCCTGAAACAGTCTTTATAAAAACCCACGGATGTCAGATGAATGAATATGATTCTGCCAAAATGCGGGATGTGCTTAATGAGCATTGTGGATTGATAGAAACGAACGTAGAGCTGGGTGCGCAAGTCTTGTTATTGAACACCTGTTCGATTCGTGAAAAGGCACAAGAAAAAGTTTTTTCACAGCTTGGTCGATGGCGCAAATTAAAAGAAAAAAACCCTAATATCGTCATTGGAGTGGGTGGTTGCGTCGCTAGTCAAGAAGGTGAAGCCATTCGTAAACGGGCTCCTTTTGTTGATATGGTGTTTGGCCCTCAAACGCTGCATCGGCTACCGCAAATGCTTAATGCGGTTCGGCAAGAAAAAAAACCAGTGGTTGATATTAGTTTTCCAGAAATAGAAAAATTTGATCATTTGCCCAAGCCGAAAACCGATGGTGTTAAAGCCTTTGTGTCTATTATGGAAGGTTGTAGCAAATATTGTACTTTTTGTGTGGTTCCTTTTACGCGAGGAGAAGAGATATCTCGACCTTTAGATGATGTGATTGCAGAGGTCATGGTATTAACTGAGCAAGGCGTTAAAGAGGTTAATTTATTGGGTCAAAATGTAAATTCATATCAAGGCCTTATGGAAGATGGTGAGATAGCTGATTTAGCGTTATTAATTAATTACATTGCCTCTATTGATGATATTAAGCGCATTCGATTTACAACATCTCATCCGGTTGAGTTTTCGCAAAGTTTAATTGATGCTTATGCTACCGAGCCTAAGTTGGTCAATCATCTGCATTTGCCGGTGCAAAGTGGTTCTGACCGTATTTTAGCTTTAATGAAACGAGGTCATAAAATTCAAGAATATAAAGATAAGTTGGCGGCTATTAAAGAATTAAGGCCAAAATTAAGCTTTTCTTCAGATTTTATTATCGGCTTTCCTGATGAGACAGAGGCAGATCATCAAGCAACGATTGATTTGATTAATGAGATTGGCTTTGATCTGTCATTTAGTTTTATCTATAGCCAACGTCCGGGTACACCAGCAGCATTTTTTGAAGATGATGTTGCAACTGACGTTAAGAAAAAGCGCTTAAAGCAAGTGCAAGCTTTAATTAATGAATCAACTCAGCGTATCTCAAGGCAAATGGTTGGGGAAATAGAAGCAGTTTTGGTTGAAGGGCTTTCTAAAAAAGACAAACAGCAAATTACAGGCCGTACCGAAAATAATAGGGTCGTTAATTTTAATGGGAGCCTCGACTATGTGGGGCAAATAGTTAATGTAGAAATAACCGAAGCTTTAAATAACTCATTAAGAGGAAAGATGATAAATGAATGAGCCACAAAATAATGCTAGGAATGAACAGACACCCATAATGCAGCCGTATTATATGCCAGCGCCTTATGCCGATGATGAAATCAATTTGCTCGATTTATGGTTGCTGCTATCAAGCTATAAAGCATTATTTTTAAAAACGATGTTGCCAATCATTGTGTTGGGGTTGCTGTATGTTGTTTTTATCGCTAAAGAAAGCTATGAACTAACAACAACAATACAAATTGGCTCCTATAAAGCAGCAAATGACTTTGTTGCAATAGAATCGCCAGAATCGTTGCTTTCAAAAATACAAAGCTCTATAGAGCCAATCTTTACTACCCAGTGGAAAAACAAAAATGAAATTGAAGGGTTTATTAATACGGCCTTATCTAACCCAAAAAACAGTAATATCATCACCGTTAAAAACAAAGTTAATGTTGATGACATTGAGCTGTTTAAAAACTACCAGTTAGCATTAACAGAATCGATTGTAGATGATCATAAAAACCTTATTGTCGCGCTACAAGCAGTGTTGTTGAGCCAATTAGAGATAGCTAATTTAAAGCTACAAGAATTACAAACGCCATTGTTTTTGGCGATAAAACTTAAAGCGATCGAAATTGATTTAGATGCTGAAAAAATTAAGCTTAAAAAGCTTAAGGATAAAGAGTTTTTTGGTATTAAAAAGAATCAATTTAAAAACAAAATAATTTCTGCGAAGCACAAACTAGATTTATCAATAGACCAAGCTTTAGTTATTAAGAAAAAACTATTAAACCTAGATGAAACAAAAAAAACAATTAAAAAGAATATTGGCGGGCTAGAGGCTTTAATTAATGTTGCCCATAAAAACAAAAATAAATCATTAGCAAAAGCGACAGAGCTTAGTGCAATGTCATTATTGTTGATTAATAGTGACATTCAACAAAACCAAAACCGATTGTTAACGCTAGAAGAGCGTTATTATGTGGGCTTAAAAAATGAACGCTCCACCCTAAAT
>CAYZQE010000147.1:0-3325 GCA_964480635.1 uncultured Gammaproteobacteria bacterium
GTAATGGTCAATAAACCAGTAAATGTAGATGATTGGTCATAATGACATAGGCATGTGGAAAACCAATAGAACCAATAGGGTCAGACTCGATTGAAATCATCAAGCCACCTTCATTACCCTAATCACCACTGATACTATCGTAATAAAACGTACAATCAATGGCAATTAAGAATGAATAATAAAGCATTAGTCTAATGTAATCGCTTTAATATAGTAATTTATCGACCCCCCATTGTTAAGCGTAGGGCTTTCACTATGCTAATTTTATTGAAGCGACAATAGACCTAAATTTTTAGTAGCCGTCATTTTACTTGGTTAAGCCACAACTGTTGAATTTTGTGGCGTAATGATGCTTTTTGAGATGCCTTAGTTGCTGCTTTTAATAGCCCTTCCAATATGCGTCTAGAGTCATCAATTAAACCTGCTTTCTCTAAGCTTTCAGCCGCTGAAAAACGTGCCGTTTGAGCCCATGGATCCATAGCCTTTTGCCCTGCATATAAGGCAGATTTTAAATACAATAATGCTGCTTTGTTATGTTGTTTTAATGCTTTATAAGAATCTGCTATCCAAAATAAAATTTCTCTTTTTTGTCTAGGCTCAATAGCTAAACCTAATAATTGATTAAAATTTATAATGGCTTCTTTATGTGCGCCTATTGTTTGCAAATCAAATAGCACTTGAATAATACGGTCTGTATTTTGGGTAGTGGCACTTTGATAGTCAGTCAATAGTTGTGATATCACTTGATGACCCTCTACTATTTGACCGCCCAATACTAAGACACGTGCGCGCCTTAATTGCCATGCAAATAAATCGGTGTTTTTTGGGTGTTCATCTAAGCCGCTCATAAGCCGAGTGGCGGTTTCTATGTCAGCATTTTTCAACGCCAAGTCGACTAATTCAAAACGTATGGATACTGGGATTTTACTAACATCAGAGAACTGCCCATGCTGACTAAACAAACTATTTAACAGGTTAGTCGTACTCTGTTTTTCTAAATCTAAGGTTTTTAAATAGGTTTGAGCTGCTAATTCAATAATGTCAGCATTTTGACCCGTCACTATAATATGGGCTAATAATGATCGAGCTTTAATAGGCGTGAGTTTGGTCGAATTTTCGGCCAGTCTTAACCAGCTAGCATCATCACCTTGCAATAGCTCAGCTCTATTACCGACTAATTGCGCGTATTCACTATACGCAAGCCACAATGCATCAGCGTCTACCTTCAATAGTTCATTAATATGAACAAATGACGTTTTTAGAACAGCTTCTGTAGCGACAACTTGATTAACAGCTGATAAACCTTTTGCTGCATTGAGTGCAACAATCCAATAAATAGCGCTATCTTTTGAGAGTGCTGAAGATGCTTTAGCTAATGCCATACTTTCTAACCAAACTGACTTTGCTTGTTTTTTTTCAGACTGTAAATCAACCATTAAAGATAAGCCTTTTAAGGTCGCATCATTATTATCTAATAAGACTTCGGCTGCTTCTTCTAAATGCCCCGATTGAATTAATATGAGCGCTCTAGTTTCTAACCAAACATTATCTTGGCTAGAAAAGTCTTGAGAAAATCGGCGCATCGCAATTCTGGCATCATCAAAACGCCCATCTTCAATATAACTATCAACAATGATTTTACGCCAGCGCTCATACTCTAATGAACTTGAGGCGTCAATATTCCATAAATACGGGCGAATGATTTCACGAGCCGTTTTTGTTTGTTTAAGGTTTAAATAGGCTTGTGCGTGTTGAGTTGCTAATTGGTGTTTAAAAGGTTCAGGTAAGTCATCTGGCAAACCTTCTATACGAATTAAAATACTATCCCACTGTTGCCATTGTTCTAAAATTTTATAACGCTCTTGCTCCCATAGTATCCAATTGTATAAATCTGCATCTAAATTAGGTTGAGCTTGATCTAACATTTTGAGGGTTAAAAAGGGTGCGCCAGCATTCGATATACTTTTTA
This sequence comes from uncultured Gammaproteobacteria bacterium, assembly GCA_964480635.1. Classification (GTDB taxonomy): domain Bacteria; phylum Pseudomonadota; class Gammaproteobacteria; genus CAYZQE01. Next base: position 1,970 of record CAYZQE010000147.1, read on the forward strand.
ATTGTTCGAGTTTCTCTGCAGCATCGGCATAAACATGACTGGTAAACAAGAATATAACGACAAATATTATCTTTAGCATTTTATAAACCATGATAAAAAATTGCAAAAAAAAAGGCGTGCTAGCAAATGCTAACACGCCTTTTTTATATGACCTAGTAAACCAAATTTAAAATACGGTTTACTCGGTTCGGGTTATAGCTTCTCTTTAATACGAGCTGCCTTACCGGTTAATCCACGTAAGTAATATAATTTCGCTTGACGAACTTTACCGCGACGTTTCACTTCAATACCTGCAACCATTGGGCTGTGAGTTTGAAAAACACGTTCTACACCTTCACCGTGTGAAATTTTACGCACTGTAAAAGCAGAGTTTATGCCACGATTACGCTTAGCAATAACAACACCTTCATAAGCCTGTAAACGCTCACGATCACCTTCTTTTACTTTTACTTGAACAATCACAGTATCACCTGGTGAAAAATCAGGTACATCAGTTTTTAATTGCTCAGCTTCTAATGCTGCAATAATATTACTCATTATATTTCCTCAAAATAAATCTAAATAGACAAGCGCTATGGGTTATTTTGCTCATCAATAAACGCTTGCAACAACAGTTTTTGCTGCTGCGTTAATGTTTTTTTCGCCAATAAATCAGGGCGCTTTAACCATGTTTGTCCTAAAGCTTGCTTTAATCGCCATGTTTCAATGTCTTTATGGTGACCCTTTAACAATACCTCTGGCACACCTTGCCCTTGGTACTGCTCTGGTCTCGTATAGTGAGGGCAATCTAACAAACCATCACTAAATGAATCTTGTTGAGCTGAAAGCTCTGAGCCTAAAGCCCCCGGTAAATGCCTAACAATGGCATCAACACAAATCATGGCAGCTAATTCACCACCACTTAATACATAATCGCCTAGTGACCATTCTTCATCAACGTGCTTATCTAAAAACCGTTGGTCAATGCCTTCGTAGCGTCCGCAAATTAAAGTTAAAGACTCTAATTTTGCTGCCTCTAACATCAATGCTTGATTAATGCTTTTGCCTTGTGGGCTTAAATAAATAATCTTACTTGGTTTTGTCTGAGCTTTAACTGCCGTTAAAGTATCTTGTAACGGCTGCACCGTCATTAACATACCTGGACCGCCACCATAAGGGCGGTCATCAACACTTCGGTGTTTGTTATTGGCGTAATCTCTAGGATTCCAACAATTTAAACGAAACACATCTGCCTTAGCAGCTCGACCCACAACGCCATTTAAAGTGACTTGTTCAACCATTTCTGGGAACAAGGTAATCACGTCAAAACGCATTGTCACCATCCCTATTCAGTAAAGCCCTATTCAGTAAAGCCCT
>CAYZQE010000148.1:0-3317 GCA_964480635.1 uncultured Gammaproteobacteria bacterium
GAATTTTTGATTTTCACCGCTCAGGCTGATGATGACAGTATTGAGGTCAGGGTTGAAGATGAGACTGTGTGGTTGACGCAAAAATTAATAGCCGAGCTGTTTGGTAAAGGCCGCAACACGATTACTGAACATTTAAAAAATATCTTTGCCGAGCATGAATTGAATGAGCATTCAGTGTGTCGGGAATTCCGACACACTGCTAGTGATGGAAAATCTTACAACACAAAATTCTATAATCTTGATGCTATTATTTCAGTTGGTTATCGCGTTAACTCTAAACGGGCAACTCAGTTTCGCCAGTGGGCGACTCAAGTTTTAAGAGAGTTCGCTCTTAAAGGTTTTGTGCTGGATAACAAGCGCCTCGAAAATGGCACGTTTTTAAATGAAGACTACTTTGACGCGCTATTGTCAGAAATTAGAGAAATACGCTTGAGTGAACGTCGTTTTTATCAAAAAGTCACTGATATTTATGCGACCAGTTTAGATTACAACAACAACGACAAAACGACTCAAGACTTTTTTGCCAAAGTACAAAACAAACTCCACTTTGCCATTCATGGGTTTACAGCAGCAGAACTTATTGTGCAACGAGCTGACAGTAAAAAAACACATATGGGTTTAAGCAGTTGGGCAAAAGCGCCAGAGGGTAAAATTGTTAAAACAGATGTGGTGGTGGCTAAAAACTATCTGCACACCGATGAATTACAATCACTGGGGCGAATTGTTAACGCCTACCTTGATTTGGCCGAAGATCGTGCGCAACGAAAAATCCCCATGACTATGGAAGACTGGGCAAAACGGTTAGACCTATTTCTTGAGTTTGATGAACGTAATCTATTACAAGACAGTGGAAAAATAACAGCACAAATCGCCAAAGATTTTGCCAACAGCGAGTTTGAAAAATACCGAATCGTACAAGACCAATTATTTGAATCAGACTTTGATAGGCTGATCCAATCTCAAAAGAAAGATAATGATGGTCAATAACGGCAAGGGAGCCAACCAAGCTTAAATATGGACGATTTAAACCAGCCACTTTTTTTATCAGCGCTGCAACACTACGCATATTGTCCGCGCCAGTTTGCGTTGATTCACATAGAACAAGTGTGGTCAGACAACTTTTTTACCGCCCACGGTAATTTATTGCACGAACGGGTGGATAGCTGTGAGCCAGAACAGCGAGGCAATACACGCTATGAACGAGGGGTTGCGGTTAAATCATCGCGCTTAAATATTTCAGGAAAACTCGATTTACTTGAAATACAAGGGAAGCCCGTAGAGAAATATTTTCCAGTCGAATATAAAAGAGGAAAGCCAAAACTAGATAACTGGGATAAAATACAACTCTGTGCTCAGGCATTATGCCTTGAAGAAATGCGCCAAATTACGATTGAAGAAGGCGCACTATGGTACTGGCAGGTAAGACGACGAGAGCAAGTGATGATGGATGCATCACTAAGGCAGGAAACAGAAATTGTTATTAATGAAGCACATAAGCTATTAGCAACAGGTGTCACGCCAAAACCAACGGTAGAAGCGAAAAGATGTAAAGCCTGTTCGCTGATTGATTTATGCGAGCCAAATAGTTTTCGCAAAGACCATTCACGAGCCTATATGGAGCTAATGTTTAAAGAATGAAAAAATTACTGAATACGCTCTACATAACCCGTCAAGAAAGTTATCTGCATAAAGAGCGAGAAACCATTGTTATCAAACAAGGCAAAGAAAAACTTGGGCAGTTTCCGGCTATCAGCATTGGCAATATTTTATGTTTTGGGCAAATTTCAGTATCACCTTTTTTAATGGGTTTTTGTGGGGAGCAGGGCATAGGCTTATCGTTTTATACTGAATATGGAAAATTTTTAGCACGCGTTCAAGGGCAGCAAAGCGGCAACGTATTATTACGCCGAACCCAATACCGCTGGGCAGATGATATTGAAAAGTCAGTTTCTATTGCGCGCCTGATGGTTGCCGCCAAAATCTCAAATTGCCGAGCAGTGCTTATGCGAGAAATACGAAACCACGGAGACAACAACGCCTTAGAGCGGGTAATAAAAAAATTAGCAACCAGCCTACGCAGGGTGCAACATGCTCAGTCGGTTGCAGAAACCATGGGCATAGAAGGTGATGCAGCCAGTGCTTATTTTGGCGTATTTAATGAATTAATAAGAGGTGATGAATTTACATTTAATGGGCGTGTCAGGCGGCCACCCACTGACCCAGTCAATGCTTTACTGTCATTTGCCTACACATTAATTAGCCATGATTGCGCTGCTGCCTTGCAAGGTGTTGGTCTTGACCCCTATGTCGGGTTTTTGCATCAAGATAGACCGGGGCGAACCAGCTTGGCACAAGACTTACTAGAAGAATTTAGAGGGCCTTGGGCAGATCGCTTTGTGCTTACGTTAATTAACCGCAAGCAAGTGAAGCCAAAAGATTTTGTAACCGAAGCAAGCGGAGCGGTTCGCTTAACCGATGATGCCAGAAAAAGCTTTTTAATAGCGTGGCAAGAACGTAAACAAGCAGAAATAATGCATCCCTATTTAAACGAAACAATTTCAGTCGGTTTATTAGCCCATTGTCAGGCAATGTTACTGGCAAGACATTTAAGGGGTGATACCGAATATTACCCACCTTATTATTTAAAATAATCATGTTGGTATTAATCACCTATGATGTGAGTTGCCTAACGTCAGAAGGAAGGCGTCGATTAAGAAATATAGCCAAAACCTGCCTAGACCATGGAATGCGAGTCCAAAATTCAGTATTTGAATGTGAAGTTGATCCGGCTCAGTTAGTTAATTTAAAAAATAAACTAATGGATATATATAACCCAGAAGAAGACAGTTTAAGGTTTTATTACTTAGGAAAAAAAGGCAGACAAAAGGTCGAACACGTCGGTGCAAAACCAGTGGTTGATGTCTTAAAAGATGCATTAATTTTGTAATCGCTAACCTCCAGTGCTCATAAATCATTAGGAGGTTAGCAGTGGGCTTAAACCCTTATATCCTGTGAAACTAACAGGCGTTCTTTAATAAATTAGAAAAAAGTAATGCTACAACCAGAAGGTTAGCGGAAACTTTAATGTTTTCCTCAGTAAATCAATAGGTTAAACTAGAGCGGTCGCACCCTTCACGGGTGTGTGGATTGAAACGTGCTATGGCTTGTTCTACCGAGTCGGGCGCGGCGTCGCACCCTTCACGGGTGTGTGGATTGAAACATAAGGAATGGCAGCGGTATCCACTTCAATATACGTCGCAACCTTGCCCGGGGTGTGGATTGAAAAGGTAAGAGCGGGGGGGGGGCGGAGTTGTGGT
>CAYZQE010000149.1:0-3304 GCA_964480635.1 uncultured Gammaproteobacteria bacterium
TTGACCGGTTTCACGTCATGAAGCTGTATAGCAACGTGATTAAGAATCAACGTAGAATAGAGTTTAGAAAAGCGAGTAAGCCCGACAAAAAAGTAATGAAAGGAACTCACTATTTGCTCCTAAAGAATGCTCATAAACTATCAGAGAAGCAAGCTAGTGTGCTGCAAGAGCTGTTGAGAAATAATGAACATTTAAATCTTATTTATGTCTTGAAAGAGCAGCTTCAAGCACTATGGAGTGCCGAGTCATATGACGCTATGGATGAGCAGTTAGAGCAGTGGTGTCAGATAGCAGACGAGTCCGGAATGCATTATTTAAAGACGTTTGCCAAGTCATTGAGAGTTCACCGTAAAGGTATCTGTCATTATGCAAAATACAAACTGACTAGTGCAAGAATAGAAGCAGGAAACGTGAGTATAGGAATGATAAGAAAACGAGCCAGAGGCATTAAAGATACAGAATATTTTAAACTAAAAATCAGACAAACATCGCTGCCTGACGATCAATCTATGTTTTATATGTCAGCATAAACTCACTCAACAAAGCGTGGAAGAACCGTTTAAAATATGCGTAAGCATGGTTGAACCATAGCCCTTACCTTGATGTTCAACGTAAGTTGCAAATTTTCTTAATCGAGCGCTTTTATTATGGATGAAAATCGAGGCAACACAGGTCAAAGAGCCGTTGATGTAGCCACCAAAATGAATGGCATTTTCATCGCCTGGAACATGACAAAATTGTGGGTCTTTGTCTGGCCATAACACCGCATGTCTTACAATGATGGTGTCTTGCCAAGGAATTTGTTTAATAACCACGGTGTTAATCGTGTTTAGGTAAGGCTCGTTTCAGTCCTGTTTTATCAACCGCAACAAACACTAATTCAGCGACAGAAACTTTTATGCATTGAGGGTTAGATGCATTGCGCTGAATCCAACTTTCTACCTTAATCACCATCGATGTTTTGCCATGTGATACCAGTTCGGCATACACACTTAACAAATCACCTGGAAATAAAGGGGCTAAAAATGTCATGTTGTTCACGGCGGCAGTAACAACAGGGCCCTGAGAGTAAACAAGGGCTGGAATGCTACCTGCGATATCAATTTGGCCCATTAACCAGCCGCCAAACATGGTGCCAGAGGGGTTTGAATCTTTTACTGCAGCCGCTACGCGCAATGTAGGTTCTTTATTAGGAAGTTGAAGCATATTAAAATTGGCTAAGCCATAAACGAAAACGTAATCCTAGCTCAGATGCAAAGCCGATGGTACTAGAAGTGATATCACCTTGAGGATTAATGATAAAACTTGTTGGTACGCCAGTGACGTTATAAAGTTTAGAAACACGACCTGTTTCATCATTGTAAATAGTCATGCTCAGTTGATGTTCTTGCTGGTATTGCTTAATGTCATTAGCATGGCCTGACTGCATAGCGATGACAATTATTTGATGGTCTTTAGCGATGCTATTTAGAGTGTCATTTTCAAGTTCACAAATGGGACACCAAGTGGCAAAAAAGTGTAATAAAACCGGCTGAGAATTATTGTTAAATTCAAATGAATGACTCGTGCCATTGAGGTCTAAAATATTAAATGAAGGTGCTGCTCCGCTAGGGTGATTTCGAGTAGACCAAATATTGGCAGCTACAAATACAATAATAAAAAATGCTAGGCTAGGTAGCCATTTTGATATTTTAACGAACATTTAAAAATTCACGCGAGTGCCTAACGGCTTTTTAGTCTTTCTGTTAATGAATCAATGACTTTATCCATGCCTAGGTTTAGTTGTGCATTGCTAAAGCGTAAAAGTGGAATGGTACGAGTCATAAGCGCTTTAGTGTGTGCTTTCAAATCATCGGTTTTATCTTTTTCAATGAGGGTTAATGCGCGTTCAATTGAAGGATGACAACTGCTTTTCTCATCTTTATGGCCTGAGGTAATGATTTCACTATCACCTTTAGATAAGGCCTCGTCTAAACGCCGCTCAAGCTCATTTTGAATACTAGCGATGCTAACGGCTTTACTCGCAAGGCTAGTATAGATAGCACCACTAAACGTAATTGTTTGAGTCTTATCCCCTAGTTTTACTTGGGTTTTATCGGTGGCTGCTTTAATGCGTTTAATCGCTGTTAACGCGCCTAGTGCATTAGTGGCAGGATATAAAATGGTAAATCTGCCATGCCCTGAATAGCACAAGGTATCTTCACGTCGAACAATTTTTTGTAACACACGGGCAAAAAGCTTGATGATTTGATGGACAACCTTGTGGCCATATTGTTGTTCAATGTCGTCTAAATTATTAGCTTCTATTTTACAGGCACTGACAGGGATTTTATGGCGAGATGAAAATGAAAGTTCTTGCTCTAAGCGCGATTCAAAAAAAGTTTCGGGGGCTAACTGCTGTAAGGTATCGAGGGTTTCATCTTTTTCAGCATCAAGTATCTTTTCTTGTTTTAAAAAAAGCTGGGTGTGCATTCTAACCCGTGCAATGAGTTCAGCACTAGAAAAAGGCATGGTTAAAAAGTCTGACGCACCTTTGCTTAAAGCGGTTTCTCTTTCTTCATCGCTATCTTTTTCAGCGATGAGTAATAACAAAGGTAAGTGTCGAATGCTTTTGTGTTGAGCGGTTTTTATGCGTTCTAATAAACCAAATTGGTTTTGCATTAAACCCAGATCAGACATTAATAAATTGACAGTGACTTTGTCGGTTAAAATATTCCATGCATTTTCAGAGTCGTCTGCTTCAAGCACCGTAAATTGGGCTTGAAGCAATTTAGTAATCGACTTGGCTGATAAACGCGATTGAGTTGCCAATAATACAACAGGCTTCTCATTTTTGGTTTGCTCATCAGACATGGATACTCCTACATGTATTATTGACCAGCAGTTGAGCCTCTGGTCATACGTTTACGTTCATTTTCTGTTAGGTATTTTTTTCTAACTCTAATTGATGAAGGCGTGACTTCGACGAGCTCATCATCTTCAATAAATTCTAACGCTTGCTCTAGGGTAAAGATAATAGGCTTAGTTAAGACTAAGTTTTCATCAGTACCTGCCGCACGAATATTGGTTAACTGTTTTGCCTTTAGCGGGTTAACGGTTAAATCATTTTGGCGGTTATGAATACCAATAACCATGCCTTCATAAACTTCTTCGGCATGTCCAAGCATCATTTTGCCGCGTTCTTGTAAGTTGAATATAGCATATCCTAGGGCTTTTCCTTGACCGTTTGAAACTAATACGCCATTTATACGGCTGCTAATTTCTTTTAGCTTTTGTGGGGCATATTTTTCAAACACACTATTCA
>CAYZQE010000150.1:0-3164 GCA_964480635.1 uncultured Gammaproteobacteria bacterium
AAGCGATATTGGCAGGCGGCTGTTTTTGGGGCATGCAAGATTTAATTCGAAAAATGAATGGCGTGTTATCGACCAGTGTTGGCTACACCGGTGGCGAAGTTAAAAATGCAACCTATCGTAACCATGGCAACCATGCCGAAGCGATAGAGATTGAGTTTGATAACACTAAAATGAGTTATCGTGATTTATTGGCTTTTTTCTTTCAAATTCACGACCCAACCACGATGAATCGGCAGGGGAATGACAAAGGCGCTTCTTATCGCTCTGAAATATTTTTTACCTCAGAAGAGCAAGAACGTGTCGCCTTAAAAACGATAGAAGATGTGAATGCGAGTGGCCTATGGCCGGGGCAAGTCGCGACTATTGTTAGCCCTGTTTGTGATTATTGGTTAGCTGAGCCTGAGCATCAAGATTATCTGGCGCGCATTCCCAATGGTTACACCTGCCATTTTGTGCGCCCTAACTGGGTTTTACCTGAATCTTAAGGAACTGAGGAAACACATGACACATTTCGATGCAATTATCATAGGCACAGGGCAAGCAGGCCCTTCTATGGCAACAAAACTGGCCAGCACTGGCTTAAACGTTGCGATTATAGAAAAAGACCAATTTGGCGGCACTTGCGTTAACAATGGCTGCATTCCAACCAAAACATTAATTGCCAGCGCCAAGGTCGCGCATGTGGCTCGCCATGCATTACTATAAATAACGGCTTCACTGTCGATATGAAACAAGTAAAAGCGCGTAAAGATCAAGTATCTGGCCGTAGTAACACTGGTGTAGAGCAGTGGTTAAAAGGTACTAAAAACCTAACGGTTTACCAAGGTGTCGCGCGATTTGAAAGTAACAACAGCGTTCGAGTAAACGATGATTTATTAACTGCCGATAAGGTTTTTATTAATGTCGGGGGTCATGCTTTTGTACCTGAGTTTGAAGGCTTAGATAAAATTGATTACATGACCAATGAAACCATCATGGATGTCGATCCACCTCTTGGTCGAGTTGGCATGACCGAGGCTCAAGCAAAAGCTTCGGGACGTAACGTGCTTGTCGGCAAGCGCCCCATGACTCAAATCGGCAGAGCTGTAGAACAAGGCCAAACTGATGGTTTTATGAAAATATTGGTCGATGCCGATAGCAAAGAGATTTTAGGTGCTGCCATCATTGGTTTAACCGGTGATGAAGTGGTGCACTCGATTACTGATATTATGTATGCAAAAGTGCCCTATACTGTTATTCAAAAAGCGGTGCATATTCACCCTACCGTATCTGAGCTCATTCCAACCATGCTTGGCGATTTGAAGCCATTAGTTTAGCTTGCGATAAGCATGAGTGCGATACAAACCATAGGACTAGGTGGTGGTTGCCATTGGTGCACCGAAGCGGTGTTTTCGTCCCTTAAAGGCATCACTAAAGTACAGCAGGGGTGGCTAAAATCTAAGCCGCCTGCTGATACCTTTTCAGAGGGTGTTTTGGTTGATTTTGATGCTGCGATAATCAGTTTAGACGACATCATTAGCATTCATCTCGAAACACATGCGTCACAAAGCAAACATTCTATGCGTGATAAATATAGAAGTGCTATCTATGTAAAGCAAAGCGAACATGTCAGTATTATTGAAAAACAACTGGAGCAGCAAGATAATGTTATCACGGTGGTTTTATCCTTTTGTGACTTTAAGCCGCAAACCAATAAAAGCTATGTGAATTATTATTTTAATTCTCCTGAAAAGCCTTTTTGCCAAACCTACATAAGCCCTAAATTAAAACAACTTTATAAAAAGCATCAAAAATTAATAAAGTCAGAATTTTTATGATAAAAAATGCACTAGTTTTTTGTTAAGAGCTAAACCATATTTTCAGGCTTTAGCAGTTCTTTTAGGGCTGCCTTATCTAATAAATTTTCTTTAATGACCAATTCTAAAATACTGTGTCCCGAATGAAAGGCTTCTGATGCTAATCGAGATGCATTTTCATAACCGATGCTGGGCGTAATGGCGGTAATGATGCCGATGCTGTTGTTGACTAGGTTTTTACAATGTTCAGCATTTTCGGTAATACCAGAGACACAGCGGGTTGAAAGCATACGCATACCCTTTGTCAGTAAATCCATTGATTGCAGAATATTGTATGCAATGAGTGGCTCCATCGCATTGAGTTGCAATTGGCCTGCTTCTGCTGCCATTGTCACAGCCAAATCATTGCCAATGACTTGATAGGATACTTGAGACATAGCCTCTGGGATAACGGGATTGATTTTACCCGGCATAATTGAGCTACCAGGTTGTTGAGGGGGAAGGTTTATTTCATTTAAACCACAACGCGGCCCCATGCTGAGTAAACGTAAATCGTTTGATATTTTAGACACTTTAATCGCAAGGCGTTTTAACATGCCAGAAAAAATAACAAAAACCCCCACATCTGAACTGGCTTCAAATAAGTCTGATGACTGTTTTAAATCAAAGTGGCTAATTTCGGATAAAAATTGGATTGCCAATACGGCATAGGCTGGTGTTGCATTAATTCTAGAGCCAATAGCTGTGCCGCCTAAATTAATTTCCTTAAACAGTTCTAATAGGGTAAAAACGTGCTTAATATCTTCGCCAATGTTTGTTGCAAACGCATTAAACTCTTGCCCTAACGTCATTGGGACGGCATCTTGAAGTTGGGTTCTTCCAATTTTAACAACGTGACTAAATTCTTTTGCTTTACTTAAAAATGAATCGCGTAAGTTCTCTATCTCAGCTATAAAGTTTTTATGATTTAGTAAAACAGACAGACGTAATGCCGTTGGATACACATCGTTGGTTGATTGCGATTTATTAACATGATTATTGGGGTGTAGGTATTTATATTCGCCTTTTTTGTGTCCAAGAAGCTCTAAGCCAATGTTGGCAATGACTTCGTTAGTATTCATGTTGGTTGAGGTGCCAGCGCCACCTTGAATCATATCCACAACAAAGGCTTCGTGATATTGCCCCTCTAAAATTAAATTGGTGGCATCAATGATGGCATGGGCGTGAATTTTGTCTAATAAACCAAGTTCAAAATTGGCTTTGGCACAGGCTTGCTTAACCATGGCTAAACCGTTGATGATATTTGGGTAATGACTTAAGGAGATCCTGATTAACTCCATAAACTTTTACGATCTATCAAGCCATTCT
>CAYZQE010000151.1:0-2993 GCA_964480635.1 uncultured Gammaproteobacteria bacterium
TTTTTATGCGCGAGATTTGCGTCTGGCGGCAAGCATTCCAAATAAGCCAAGGCTAAATAAAGCAAATATGCTGGGTTCTGGTACAACAGATGTTAATTCGATTCTTAATAAATCCCAGCTAACATCAGCATTCATTACGCCGTTAGCAACGCCGCCGCTGTAAAAAAAGTCTAAGCCGGCAAGATCACCATTAATTGAGCTATTTGAGTTTGGCCCAGGAATGATATCGAAATCATAGCTGAGTGAGTCGCCGCTATAAGGGTTAAATGCCCAAGATAATGGGCCGCTATTACCGCTTAATGGCGGTAACGAAGCAAGATAAAAACTACTGCTCGTGATAGAAAAAGGGTTTGGGCCAAAATCGCTTTGAAAAAAGTCATCAGACCCATCTTCATTAATATCTATTGCAAGCCCTTCAAGTGTAAAGCTGAGTGTATAGTTACCAGCGCTAAAGCTGCTTAAGTTCTCATTGACGTTGCCTGTTGCTGCAGCAAAGCTAAAAACAGGTGCATCATTAATGCTAGTTCCCATGCCATAGTTAATTGTTGCGGAACCATCGACATTTGTTGTTTCATAAAAAATGACAGCAGCTTGAGCTGCGGATGAGCTTAGAAATAATGCAATAAGTGCAAAGCGGTAAAGTTGTTTCATAAAAATATCCTTTTATATTGTTTTAATTGGTCAAGAAGATTAGAGCAATAATCATGCCTTAATGTATTAAACTGTATTTTTTAAGGAGTTGATTGTTATAGAAAATAGAAGATGTATAATTTTATTACAGTATTCGGGGGAGGTTGTAAAATTATCTGACAATGCGGGGTTGATAGAGGTAGGCTTAAAGCGTTGAATGTTAAAGCTGAGCACGCCATTAAATGGTAATATTCTTGAAAAAACTCCTAGGCACATGCTGAATGAGCTTAAAATTATTGGGCTTATTCGTAGTATGACTAGGTAAAGTAGATGGGTTTTCTAAATGAGGTGTTTCAGTGCAAGACCACGATCAAATACAGCGATTTTTAATTCAAGACACAGCCATTCGTGGGCAACTAATTTCATTAGATGCGTCATTTAAAGAAATATTAAACCGTGTTGACGTTAAAGGACGTAGCGCAGCCATTTTAGGTGAATCTTTAGCCGCTATTTGCTTATTAGCATCAACCATAAAAATTGATGGAAAAATTACCCTGCAAATACGTGGTGATGGTGATTTGCATATGCTGGTGGCTCAAGCAACCTCAGAGCGCACTATTCGCGGTTTAATTCGCGGCCATATTGAGCGAGATGATCCGCGTGATTTAAAAGATATTTTTAACTCTGACCACATCGTACTCAGCATAGAAACAGGTAATGCAAAGCCCCATCAAGGCATTGTACCTTTAGAGGGTGATAATATATCCAAAGCCTTAAAATCTTATTTTGCACATTCCGAGCAATTACCCACCCAATTATGGTTAGTTGCCAGCGCAGAAAGTGTCTCAGGTTTGTTATTGCAACAAATGCCAGAAACGAAAAACATTAAAGCATCGAATGAACCTAAAGATGATGATTGGCAGCGCGTACAATTAATGGCTAATACCATTAAAGATGAAGAGCTATTAGAGCTAAGCAGTGCAGAATTATTATATAGATTGTTTAATCAAGATGATGTGCAGTTATTTGATGCAGAACCCGTGCGTTTTGATTGCAGTTGTTCAAAAAAGCGCACGGTCGAGATGATCACTTCTTTGGGCAAAACTGAAGTCGATGAATTATTAACTGAGCGCGATGATGTGGAGATTATTTGTGAATTTTGCAATCAAACTTACACCTTTGACCGTGTCGATGTTGCTGAAATTTTTGCATAAAATTAAATAGGACTTTGTCGTGAGTTTAAAAATTCCTAGAACAGTGGTTAATCAAATTTTAACCAAAGCAATGAGTGTGATAAACGATGAAATCTTATGGGGTTTATATGATATCGAGCAACAAAACTGTTTGTTTTTTAGCTGTATACCCGAGCTTAATACTGAATCACTGCAAAATTATGCCATTATATATAATCAATCTAGCATCATCAGTGATGCGGTTGAAAAGCTGCAAGCACACATGTTAGACCAGCAAAGCATGATAGAAATTTTTGAAGAAACCAAAGGGGTTGTTGGCCTAAGAGCCTACCAAAAACACGGTAAAATGTTACAGCCACTGGCACTAGAGATAACCCATTGAAAAAGCTATACAGCGCAGAGAATAGACTTTTAGTGTTTCATATCAAAAACTTATTAGAGGCGGAATCGGTAGACACTCAATTAAAAAATGAATATGCCAATGGTGGTGTAGGCGATATTGCGCCTTTAGAGACGTGGGTAGAGCTTTGGGTAGACGATGAGGATTTTGACAGCGCAGGCATTAAGTTAAAAGAAATTATTCACGGGTTAGAGCACCCGAGTGATAAAACAGTTACGTGTGCATCGTGCAAAGAAATATCTGATGCGCATTTTAAAATGTGTTGGAATTGTGGTCGTAGCTTATAAATCAACGATAGCGCTTTAAGCCCACTTGCTGTACTCTGCGCGCCTTATTTCTAGCCGTATCAAACATATGAAATTTACTTCTTTAGGTCTTTCCGACCCCATTTTAAAAGCCATACAAGAGCAAGGTTACGACACACCTTCACCGATTCAAGCGCAAGCAATTCCTGCTGTATTAGATGGCAAAGATGTGATGGCTGCGGCTCAAACAGGCACGGGCAAAACAGCTGGTTTTACCTTGCCTATTTTAGAAATGCTAAGCAAAGGCAAAAAAGCAAAACCAAACCACGCTCGAACCCTTATCTTAACGCCGACTCGTGAATTAGCTGCGCAAATTAATGGCAGTGTGTGTGCCTATGGTAAGCATCTTTCTTTAAGCTCTACTGTGGTGTTTGGTGGCGTTAAAATTAACCCCCAAATGATGAAGTTACGTCAAGGCGTTGATATTTTAGTAGCGACACCGGGTCGTTTATTAGATTTATACGG
>CAYZQE010000152.1:0-2857 GCA_964480635.1 uncultured Gammaproteobacteria bacterium
TTATTTTTAAGTATTTCAATCAACACATTAGTATCAAGACAAACTACTTCCATGCCTTTTCTCGCAGTGTTTTTTGATCTATCTCACTGTCTTCCCAAAGACCGGCAAATTCAGATAAGTCCAAAACTTGGTCAAGCTGTTTTTTTGCGTCAATCTCTTTAGCAATTGTTGTACGAATAAATGAAGATACCGAAACATTCATTGTTCTGGCCGTTTTTTTTATTTCTTCAAAAACCTCTTCTTCAAAATATATTTGTGTTCTATGCATCTGCGACCCTATATAATTTATACATCAGTATAATACATCACTATTGAAAATAAATTTAATTTTTTAACCTATGCACACTTTTCTTTTTCGTAGATACTACAACCATCAAACTAAAACACTCTGAGACCAACAATGAGCCAATACTGGAGCGACATCGCTCACCAATTAGACCCTTATGTTCCTGGTGAACAACCACAGGACAAACAATATATAAAGCTCAACACCAATGAAAACCCTTACCCGCCTTCACCCAAGGTGCTTGAGTCCATTCAAAAAACAGATATTGACAGCATAAAACGCTATCCCGACCCAGAAGCTCGCGTTTTATCGCAAACATTGGGGGATTATCATCATGTCAATGCTGACAATGTCTTTTTAGGCAATGGCTCTGATGAAGTGTTAGCGCATGCTTATCATGCTTTTTTTAAAAACAAACCTTTGGCTTACCCCGATATTTGTTACAGCTTTTACCCCGTTTATAGCAAGCTATACCAAACCAAAACAAAATTAATAGCTTTGAATGAACGTTTTTGTATTGAAACTGAAGATTATAAAGACCTAAACATGGGTATTATTTTCCCTAACCCCAATGCGCCCACCAGCTTGTTAATGCCTCTTGATAACGTTGAGAAAATGGTTAAAAACAGCGATCACGTCGTGATTGTTGATGAAGCCTATATTGATTTTGGTGGCCAAAGTGCCATTGAGTTAACAAAAAAATATGATAATTTATTAATTATTCAAACATTTTCAAAATCTCGTTCTTTAGCAGGCTTACGTCTAGGTTATGCCATTGGGCATGTTGACCTCATTGATGGTTTAAATCGCGTTAAAAACTCTTTTAACTCTTATCCTATTGATAGCATCGCCCAAGCCAGTGCCATTGCATCGATAAATGATGATTCTTACTTTAAAGACACCAACCAAAAAATCATTAACACCAGAGACGTTTCAACAAAAGCATTAAAAGCAATCGGCTTTGATGTGCTGCCATCAAGCACCAACTTTATAATGGCAAAACCACCTAAGCACAATGCCGAACAACTTTATTTAGCCCTTAAAGAAAAAGGCATTTTAGTGCGTTACTTTAATAAACCCCGTATTAGTGACTATTTAAGAATAACAATAGGAACGGATGATGAAATGGGGATATTAATAGCTGCACTTAAAGGTATGGTTTAACAACATGAGTGCTTAAAACGTCAACTGTAACGGCTTCTTCAAACCGATAAAGTTGACGCATTGAGATAGTTATCTGTTATTACTGTTATTCAACTAACCATCATTGTTGCTAGCCGTAATTTCATCAAAATCTAAAGGGCTTTTAGCATCTTTCAACGTCATGCTAGGCACGGTCTGAACATAAATCATCGTCGTTTTCACATCACTATGCCCCATCAATACTTGAATGGTGCGAATATCGTAATGGTTTTGCAATAAATGGCTGGCAAAACTGTGCCTAAACGTATGCGGCGTAACGCGCTTTATCAATTGCGTTTTTTTAGTCGCCGAGCGTATGCATTTTTGTAAGACGGTTTCATGTAAATGATAGCGTTTAAACTCTTGCGTATTAGGAATTTGCGTCAATGCCCTAGCAGGGAAAAACCATTGCCATGCTAATTCAAAAGCCGCATTTTTATACTTAGTGCTTAAACTATCTGGCAAAAAAACACCCGAAAATCCATTTTTAATATCTTCTGAGTGCAATAACTTAACCTCCTCAATTTGAATCAACAGCTCAGGCATAATTGATTGCGGCAAAGGCAATGAACGGCTTTTACCTCCTTTGCCATGGTGTATCGTTAAAAGACCTAGATCAAAATTAAAATCTTGTAAACGTAAATTTAAACATTCCGAAATACGCAACCCACAGCCATAAAGAAGCTGAGCCGGAAGAAGGCACTTAACATTCAAATGCTTAAAAACAGCATTCACCTCAGGTCGAGACAAAACAACCGGCACATACTGACTTCGCTTTGCTCTAGGCGTATCTTTAAGGTCATTAAAAGGCGCATTAAGAACATGGCGAAATAAAAACAATAACGCGTTAAATGCTTGGTTTTGTGTCGAAGCAGCCACCTGTTTTTCAACCGCCAGATCAGTCAAAAATAACTTAGCATCCTGCTGACAGACTAATTTAACATCCTTACTTCTAACAAATGATTGAAACTTCCGCACCCAAGACTGATAAGACTTAAAGGTTCTAGGCGAATAATGACGAATTTTAATCTCACCCGCTAAAGCATCATAAACACCTACCCAGCACTGCCCTTTAGCCACATAACGTGGTGTCGGCTCATTAACAACTAAATGAGCTAAATGACCGTGACTTGTTAAAGTGCTAATACTCGATAAACCATCACCAAGTGCTGGTTTAGTATTATCCGCTTCCATCGTAGACTGCTCTAAATAAGATGCAATTTCCTTAAAATAAAGCTCAACAGCCAAGCTAGCTTGCTCGCGCAACTTATCCGGTTGGCTCTTACTTTTAAGCTTAGCCATAAATAAAGGCAAGCTAGAATGGTCACTAGGTTTATGATGATATTTAAAGCAAAAATCCCAATAAAAGCGCAACCACTTTTTATACGG
>CAYZQE010000153.1:0-2822 GCA_964480635.1 uncultured Gammaproteobacteria bacterium
AAATAATCAACGTCTTTCCACTGAGTATCATTTAATAACTGCTCTAACGCTTGAGTGACCATTGGGCCACGCCAAATCATGGGGGTATCTTCTTCTACTAGATAACCAATCGACATAGTTTGCACACCATGTCCCATCATTGGCTCTAAAGTTTGTCCATCAGGAGACTCAGGCTGACCAGAACAACCCATCATACGAGGAATGCTTGGGCCATAGATATCAGCATCTAATACTGCAACACTTGCGCCTTCTGCTTGAAGAGCCAATGCTAAGTTAACCGTTGTGGTTGATTTACCCACACCACCTTTACCAGATGCAACAGCAATGATATTTTTAATACCTTCATGAGGCTTTAAATTTTGCTGAACAGCATGAGAAACAATTTTGCTAGATATATCAACGTCGACAGAAGCAATGCCATCAATTGCCGTTACTTTATCAAAAATTTGCAACGTTAATTCAGAAAAATAGCCTTTAGCTGGATAACCTAGCACTACTTTAATACTGGCTTTATCGCCATCAACTTCAATATTTTTAATCGCTTTAGAAGCCATCAAATCTTTTTCAAGATTAATATCAATAATTCCGCTTAACGCGCTTTCAATTTGCTCTTTAGACATTACAAACTCCTAACAAATAAGGATTAGTGACTAAGTCATTTTTATCAAATAACTTAGCCTAAAAAATTGGGTGGTATTCTACATCATTTAATATTCATGTTTCCTTATATTTCAAAGGTCATTAATATTTTGAGCTATACATAAGCTTATCAAGTCAATAAAATGCACCTTTGATTTTAATTCTAGCATTTATATGTCACAGCCTTCTCGCTCTATTGTCGTCACCAGCGCTCTACCTTATGCTAATGGCCCTATTCATCTTGGCCATATGGTCGAATATATTCAAACCGACATATGGGTGCGCTTCCAAAAAATGCAAGGACATGAGTGCATCTACGTGTGTGCTGATGATGCCCATGGCACGCCCATCATGTTACGCGCTCAAGCCGAAGAGATCTCACCAGAAGAGCTTATAGAACGCATAAGCAAAGAACACCAAGCTGATTTTGCTGCGTTTAACATTGGTTTTGATAATTACCACAGCACTCACTCAAAAGAAAATAAAGAATTTGCTACCTCAATCTATTTAAAACTCAGAGAAGCGGGTCACATTGTTACCAAAACTATTTCTCAAGCCTATGATGAACAAGCTGAGATGTTTTTACCCGACCGTTTTATTAAAGGCGAATGCCCTAAATGTGGCTCCGCGGATCAATACGGTGATAACTGCGAAGTATGCGGCGAAACTTATGCACCGACTGATTTAAAAAATCCTATCTCTCAAGTATCTGGTACAACGCCGATTGAAAAAGACTCTGAGCAATACTTTTTTAAACTCAGTGCATTCTCAGATATGTTAAAAGAATGGACACGGGCTGGACACATTCAAACAGAAATTGCCAACAAAATGGCTGAATGGCTGGATGATGGCTTAAGAGATTGGGACATTTCACGTAATGCGCCTTACTGGGGTTTTGAAATACCTGATGCCCCCGGTAAGTATTTTTATGTGTGGTTAGATGCCCCAATAGGTTACATGGCGAGCTTTAAAAACTGGTGCGACAAAACAGGCCATAACTTTGATAAATATTGGGCAGCAGACAGTAAAAGTGAGCTGTACCACTTTATAGGCAAAGACATAGCTCGTTTTCACACCCTATTTTGGCCTGCCACACTGCATGGTGCTGGCTATCGCATGCCAACCGCTGTTTTTTGCCATGGGTTTTTAACCGTTGATGGGCAAAAAATGTCGAAATCACGCGGCACTTTCATTAAAGCCTCAACTTACCTTAAACATTTAAACCCAGAATATTTACGTTATTATTTTGCGGCAAAACTAAGCTCTGGCGTTGACGACATCGACCTAAATTTAGAGGATTTTAGTGCGCGCGTTAATTCTGATTTAGTTGGGAAAGTAGTCAACATTGCAAGCCGCTGTGCGGGGTTTATTAAAAAGAAATTTGATGGTCAATTATCGGCCACTATTGCTAACCCAGAACTGCAAAAAGCGTATAGCGATAAAACAGACCGCATTCATCAAGCCTACGAAAGCCGCGAATATGGCAAAGCCATGCGTGACATTATGGCTCTAGCCGATTTAGCCAATCAATATATTGATGAAAAAGAGCCCTGGGTTTTAATTAAAGATGAAACCCGCCAAGCCGAAGTGCAAGGCATTTGTACCGATGGCATAAACTGCTTCAAACAGCTAGTGACTTTATTAAAGCCCGTATTGCCTAACTTAGCCGCTCAAGCTGAAGCCTTTTTAAACATTGAACCATTACAATGGTCTGACTTAGATCAGCCATTATTGGATCATGGCATTAATAAATTTAAACCCCTAATGACACGTATTGAGGCTGACAAAATTGCTGCCATTGTTGCTGATAGTAAAGAAGATGTAAAAGCTGAACCGAAGGTTAAAGTGCCTAATGCAGCGCCCAGCATTGAACCCATTGCCCCAATGATTAATTATGATGACTTTGCCAAGCTTGATTTACGCATCGCCAAAATTGTTAAAGCGCAGGCAGTACCAAAGGCTGATAAATTATTGCAACTCACTTTGGATATTGGGGGTGAACAACGTAATGTGTTTGCAGGCATTAAAGCCGCATACAAACCCGAAGACTTAGAAGGTAAACTCACCGTTATGGTTGCCAACCTAGAGCCGAGAAAAATGCGCTTTGGCATGTCCGAAGGCATGGTGTTAGCGGCTGGACCTGGCGGCGATGAACTGTATGTATTAAACCCAGATGAGGGTGC
>CAYZQE010000154.1:0-2797 GCA_964480635.1 uncultured Gammaproteobacteria bacterium
AATGAGTCAGAATTTGCTCAAGAAGTCGCTGACCATTGTAAAACAGACCATTTTTTGCATACCATAGATAGTGATGACTATGGCTTAATCGATACCTTAATTGATATTTACGATGAACCCTATGCGGATAGCTCTGCACTGCCTACCTACCGAGTCTGTCAATTAGCTAAAACTCATGTAACCGTTGCCTTATCTGGTGATGGTGCCGATGAATTAATGTCAGGTTATCGACACCATGTCATGCATTTGTATGAAGAAAAAATTCGTGCATTACTCCCTTTGTGGCTGCGTAAAGGTGTTTTTGGAACACTGGGCTACCTTTATCCTAAGGCAGATTGGGCACCAAAATTTTTACGCGCAAAAAGCACCTTTCAAGGCTTAGCTAAAGACTCTGTAGAAGCTTACTTTAGTACCGTATCGCAAAATAACGATTCAGTACGCTCACAAATGTTTTCAAAGCAATTTAAACAATCGTTAAACGGTTTTAATGCGCTTAATGTTTTTAAACAACACGCCAAAAATGCACCTAAAAAAGACCCTCAATCACTGATACAGTATCTCGATGCAAAAACCTATATGGTCAATGACATCATGACCAAAGTTGATCGTGCGAGCATGGCTCACTCACTTGAAGTGAGGTCTCCCTTTTTAGATCATCAATGGATAGAATGGATTAGTGGCATTGATAATAAATATAAATTTGATGGTAAAACAGGCAAATCATTATTAAAACAAACGATGGAAAAACATCTCCCAGAAGGCATTTTATACCGTAACAAAATGGGCTTTAGCGTCCCCCTAGCCTCTTGGTTTCGTGGCCCTTTAAAACAACGCGTACATGAAACCCTCACTGGGTCACGATTAAAAGCAACCGGATGGTTTAATATGGATTTCCTCGCGAAAATTGAACAGGAACACCAAAGTAAACTAAAAGACCATTCTACTTTAATTTGGTCTTTGGTCATGTTTGATGCTTTTCTTAAAAAAACCCAAAGCCATTCATAATTAACTAACATGAGTCTTTCAATCAGCTTATTTTTTCTTTTAGTGCCCATCTATGTCTACCTAGGCTACCCCATTTTATTATTATTAATTCGCAGTGTTTATACCAATAAACACCGTATTGATGACAATCTAACACCATCGGTAACACTCATTGTCTCTTGTTATAATGAAAAAGACGTTATCGCAGATAAAATTAATAACTGTTTAGCCATTGATTACCCTAAACAACTCTTAGATATTATTTTTATTTCAGATGGCTCAACAGATGGCACGGATGAACTTATTAAAGAGTTAAGTACCGAGCAAATTAAACTCATTCGCCAAGAAGGTCGATTAGGTAAAACCTCTGGATTAAATTTAGGTGTAGCACAATCGAAAGGCGAACTTATTGTTTTTTCTGATGCGAATGCCATGTATCAAGAAGATGCTATTAAAAAATTAGTCCGACACTTTGCTGATGAAAACGTAGGTTTAGTGGTCGGCGCAGCCATTTACACTGATGGCAATGAAAACTCTGCCGCACAAAGTGAAAATAGCTATTGGGAATATGAATTAACCATCAAACGCTGGGAAAGCGACATTCATTCTGTCGTGGGTGGTGATGGCGCAATCTATGCTATTCGTCGGTCATTGTATGACCCTCTTGATGCCAAAGACATCAATGACTTTGTAAACCCTTTAGAAATTATTGCCAAAGGCTATAGAGGCATATTTGATCGAGAAGCTATTTGCTTAGAAGAAACCGCAGGGGACTTTATTAAAGAAGCACGTAGAAAAGAGCGCATTGTTAACCGCAGCTTTAGAGGTTTAATGAAAGTTAAACGTGTTATGAATCCCTTTAAAACTGGTTTTTTTGCGCTTGAAGTCATCTCTCATAAACTACTGCGTTGGCTCATCCCTTTCTTTTTAATTGGCATTGCAGTCACCTCTATTGTTCATGCCTATCAAGGTCTGATTATATTTCAAACGCTATACCTATTAGAAATGGTCTTTTTTTGGTTGGCTATTGTGGGCTATTTAAAACATCAGCAGCAAGATATTTCAAAGCTATTCTTTTTACCTTATTATTTTTTAATGGTTAATTTTTATTCCATGATTGGCGTCATAAAAGCACTTTCGGGTAATATTCAAGTGACTTGGAGCTCACCAAGAGTCGATACAAATGCAACGTCAATCAGTAACAAAGCTAAAATAGTCTGCTTTTTATTAGCCATAACACCGTTATTCATTGCCATTAATTTTCTGTTTTAATAAATTCAATCAAATGTCAGAACCTTCTTTAAAAAAACAATTAAAAACGCTGAAACAAGATAAAGGCATTCAATCTAGAATGATTGGTGATGCTAAAAAATCGGGTCAAGATGCTAGTGAACACATACAAAAAGTGCAAGAAATCAGTCGAGCTATTACCCAATTAGAAGCGTTAATAAAGCAAGAAAAAAAACAGCAAACACTTGAAGCCGTATCTCATGATGTAGACACTTTACCAACTGCACCGCAGTTTAATAGTCAGGCTAAAACACAAGGTTCCCAACAACTTTTAAAGACAGGCATTCATACTGATAAAAACACATGGGATAAATATGTTAAAGAACATTCTAATGCCACTATTTATCATTCATGGGCGATAAAAGAAGTCATTGAAAAATCATTTTCACACAATACGTTTTACATCAGTGTTGTTAATGATCACGCCGAAATTCAAGGTGTTTTACCCCTAGTCGAACTTAAATCAAAGTTATTTGGTCACTCCTTAGTCTCTGTACCATTTTTTAACTATGGTGGCATGCTA
>CAYZQE010000155.1:0-2691 GCA_964480635.1 uncultured Gammaproteobacteria bacterium
GAACTAGGGTCAGGTCTTTAAATTTGAGTTAGAACCCAAATAAAACACATGAAAAAGCACAGTAAGCACAAATCCAAGTCATTTTATGTGTTAACTAATGCACAAAAACCACAATGCAATAGTTAACAGACTACACCCTCTCTTACCCATATCATTCTTCGCATCAAGGAACTACTGAATACAGCAATCATTTTGCTTAGCAAAAAACTTAACACATTCAGGCGTTCCTCAACATTCTTAAATTACTGGAAATAATAATAATGCTAAAAAAATGGATTAATAGCTGGCTTGACGATGCACCGCAAAACCAAACAGCCCATCAACAACTAAAGCTTAACCTTAAAAAAACGTTAGTCGCGCACGATAAAATGAAACTTACATTAGAACAAGAATTAACCGACAGCAATAATGTGTCACCTATCAATGCTGTTGAAATTGGACAGCATGATACTTGTGATTATGGGAAATGGCTTATTAGCACAGGTAAAGCCAAATATTCTCAAACTGAAGAATATAAAAATGCTTTCGAAGCGCACACTTTTTATCATCAGATTGCTGCTGACATTATTTATACCCACCAAGCAGGTAACACTAAAAAAGCCAAGCGACTGTTAAAAACAAGTTTTAAAGAAGCATCAAATCTTAATCAAATTGAGTGCGTCAGATTGTATAATTTAACCTTAAAATAAAGCGATTTAATGTTTAAGCCCATTATTCCCACTTAAACAACAAAATACCAAGCCCTAAAAAGACGACTGTCATTGCAACAAGGGCTGTAAGTGAAGAAGACACGGCCACTAGCCCCACACCCTCTGTCATGACTGCTCTTAACGCATTGATCATATGTGTCAAAGGGAAAACTTGGGCTATTGCTTGCACCCAAGGGTGCAAGCCTTCCAAAGAAAACCAAACGCCTGATAAAAACATCATCGGCATACTAATCAAATTTAAAATGCCACCCGCAAATTCTTCACTTGAACTGCGAACTGCCATTAGCAAACCCAGACTAATCATACACACAGAACCTAAAGCAAAGATAAGTGTTAAATGCCAGTAAGAGCCTAGCTGGACAAAATCAAAGATTAAATCAGTCCCTACAAACACAACAAAAGTAACGACCATAATAAGAAACAAACGCGATGCGATTTGTGCTGCTAAAAACTCAAATATCGTGAGCGGAGTTGCTTTTAAACGCTTTAATACTCCATTTTTTCGGTAACGTACTATCACATAACCAATGCCGAATAAGGCGTTAAACATCATATTCATACCTAAAACACCCGGCATTAACCAATCGATATAGCGTATTTCACTGCCTTCTACTGATATTTTTTTATAATGCTCTTGCGCTGTTGTGCTTAACAGTTTTTGCATAAAGTAGCCTTTATCAGATGTACTATTAATCCAATATTGCTGTTGATTGAAATCAATAAACAAGTCAATTTGATGGCGTTCGATTTTAGCTATCGCCACTGTCTCATTTCTTTGCTTAATAAGCTTGACGTATTTTATGTGGTTGATCGAATTTTTTTGGGTTGGTAACTCACCCAAATAAGCGATTTTATAGGTAGCTGGAGGTTCGTTAGAAAAAGCGAAAGCTACCCCTAAGATGATAGCGAGAGGAAATATAAAATTCCAAGACAATGCTGATTTATCACGCATAAACTCCTTATTCCGCGCAACAACGACTGACCAAAAACGCCTCATCATATTCTCACCCCTTGGCCTGTTAGCTTCAAAAAAAGATCATCTAAGGTCGCCTCACGAATGCGTAAATTTACTAATGAAATTTGAGCTTCTATTAATCTTTTAATCGTATCATCGACATTGGAGCTTAACAGCTCTGCCATATCATCATGCTGCTGCACTTGAAACACCGCCTTTTGCTGCTCATTAAAACAGGCCATAGGCAACTGCATAATCACTTCATTAAAATGCTCCTTTAAAAGCGATTTAGGTGTACCGCTACTAATCACTTGCCCATGATCCATAATCACCAATTCATCACAAAGCACAAAAGCTTCTTCCATATAATGCGTAGTCAGTAAGATTGTTTTACCCAGCTTCTTTATATCATTAATCAATTGCCAAAAATTACGCCTTGATTGAGGATCTAAGCCAGTTGTCGGTTCATCTAAAAACAAAATATCGGGATTATTAATTAACGCTACTGCAAATAATAAACGCTGGCGCTGCCCACCAGACAGGCGTTTATTATCTTGATGCAAAAATTCAGACAACGCACAAATTTCGATAAGCTCATCTAAATCACTGACATTTTCATACAAGCCTGCAAACAATTGTAAGGTTTCATATACTGTAATAAACTCTTGCAAAGCAGTCGCTTGAAACATAATACCCGCTTGATGCCGAAATAAATCGCCTTGCTGTTCACCTTTGTATAGAACGTCGCCTTCATCAGCAGTTTTAATGCCTTCTAAAATTTCAATCGTGGTTGTTTTACCTGCACCATTTGGCCCCAATAAACCGAGGCATTGGCCTGCAACCATATTTAAACTGACACCATTGACAGCTTTTAATTTGCCAAAGCTTTTATGTAAATTATGCGCCTGAAGTAAAGAAGTCATGATTGTGTTGATTTGAGTTTATGAAACAAAGAACATTTTTGTATAAAATGCTTATAATCGCCACTTAAATTTTCATGGCGATATGGCTTTTAGGTTAAATATG
>CAYZQE010000156.1:0-1211 GCA_964480635.1 uncultured Gammaproteobacteria bacterium
AATCAGCTGTGCAAACAATGCCGTGAATCACGATATCTTTTTCTTTATCTAAGTAAATATCGTCATAGCCGTCTACGGCAAAGGTGCATGAACTGGCTAAAAGGCTCATGAGTACAATTGTCTTTTTCATTTTTACCCATTTTTAGTGCAAAAATTTAAGCGGTACCCGTAAGTTTTACAGCACCGCTTAAATGGTTTTAAAGTGACTATTAATTAAGACTTAATTTTGCGTCTTAACCAAACAGGCGCTGCTAACAACAAGCCTAAAAGACTAAATGCACCACCACCGCCACTAGAATCGGCATCCGCATTAGGATCGGCCTCAACAACGGTCGTCTCTGTATCGGTATTATCAGCAGATGACGCATCTGTTTGGCCTGAAGCCGATATGGTTACTTCTCTACTTAAAGTGCCTGCTGTTGTTGCTGTTACGACAAAATCAATCGTGCTGGTACCGCCAGATGCTAAAAAGGGTGTATTACACGTTATTTTTGGCTCTTGACCATCCGACGAAGTACATGACCACCCCTCAGCTACTGAATCATCAGACACTAAAGTCACGCCCGTTGGCACGGCTTCAGTCATGTTCACATCTAAAGCGGTATCGCTGCCATTATTGGTGACGATGTATGAATAAGTCACATTATTGCCCACAGTCACAGGGTCGACATCATCTTGCACGACCACATTAAGGTCGACTGCTTCACCATTGCCTAAATAGCGTTGTGCGTAAACACCTGTGTTAGCGATAACAGGGCCAACGGCAGCAGCGTTTTCTTGACCTAAACTTGCCCATGCAATCATAAAGTCACCATCAGAATCAACGGCTATGTTGGGAGAGCTTTGCGCATCATCCGTATAGCTGTTGACTATAAATTCGCTGCCTATTTGTGAATCACTTACATTATAGCGCTGTGCATAAACACCATCATCGCTAGCGCCTAGGCCGACACTTTCCCATGCAACGATATATCTGCCCTGGCTGTCCATGGCTAGTGTCGGCCCACTTTTAGAGCTTGCTACATGTGTATTAACTAAAAACTCCCCTTTATCAACAGCAGCACCAGCAAAAGTAAATCGCTTGGCATAAATGCTGTCATTCGTGACAGCAACGCTATTAATCGAAACAGCATTCTTTGAGGCCACGTTAATATAAGGGCTTTCCCAAGCGACGATAAAACCGCCATCTAAAGCCATTGCAACAGTTGGGT
>CAYZQE010000156.1:1311-2559 GCA_964480635.1 uncultured Gammaproteobacteria bacterium
GTTAAAAGAGAACAACTTAGAGCCATAATGACGGCAGTTGCTACGGGGGTGCGTTTTAATAGAACAAGGGGCTTTAAGTATTTTTTTGAAGCAAACATAGGTTTTTTTCCAGTACATTGAAGAGAAACCCAATTAAAGCTTAAGAGCCTTTATTTTGAATCCTACTTTAGTATGAATTTTCACCTAATGTGAACCAGTTACTCATACTTTAGTGTTAAAATTTTTCGTATTCAATCAATTATTAATTAAGCAGGCTTAATGAAAATTTATACTAATATTAAATACTCCAAAGAAGAGTATTTACTGGTTGTTAATGAACATTTAAATATTTTTAGAAGTTTGTATCAATGGGCCGGAAGCACACAGCTTTTTTTTACGTCGTTTACGGCTTATATGTTTTACGGATTGATTGATAATCAAATTGTTATTGCTTGGCTTGCGCTTCATTGGCTCAATACAGGGGTTCAAACCTACATTTTTAACGTGTGGAAAAAAAAGACGTTAAATGACGATTATTTTTACAACGATAATAAGACAAAGTTGTTTTTACTGCTGTCTATCGGTTTTTCGGGGTTGCTCTGGGGGGTGGCATTATTGACTCTCAATTTTCAACAATACCCGACTGAATCAATCTACTTATGCATTTATACCTTTGGGGCTATTTCTTCTAGTGTTGTTATGGGTAGCTATTGGATTGCAGCCTTTCTTTTTTATTGCATCCCCCTTTATGCGTTTGGCGCCCTTTCGTTTGTTATTGGTGTGCCTGAAACCAGTTGGTATTCTGCCATTGCTATGGTTGTTTTTTTTGCTTACATGGTCAGTGCCATCATCTCATTTCATAAAAATAATGTCGAAAATACCATTCATAAGTTTCGTAATAAAAACCTAGCGAAAGCCTATAATAACGAAAGACAAAAAGCAGAAAATTTAGCAAAATCACGCAGCAATTTTTTGGCAGTGGCCAGCCATGATTTGCGTCAACCACTGCAAGCCCTTAATTTATTGCTGTCTACTTTAGAGCGCGATAATAGCAACTCTAAAAACAACCAATTATTAACTCAAATAGAAGACAGCACGCATAGCCTTAACGATTTACTCAACCATATTTTAGATATTTCAAAGCTAGACTCGCATTCTTTAATGGTTAATGTTCAGGCGTGTTCGCTGAGTAAAATAACCGACCGACTTATGCTGCAATTTGAACAAAAAGCGCAACAAAAAAATATTGATTTAATGAATGAGATGCCC
>CAYZQE010000157.1:0-2519 GCA_964480635.1 uncultured Gammaproteobacteria bacterium
TATATTTTTTGCCTTAGAAGCAGCCATCATGTCCGTGGCGCTAGAACTATTATTTGGCATTCCCTTAGGCTGGGCCTATGTCGTGAGTGCCTTGGTGGTCATCCCGCTTGTGACACACGGTATGACTCGTATCAGTCAGTTTCAGCTTTGGACACAGCCACTTTGGTTATTACTACAACTTATTCCTTTAATTTTCATCCTTTTTAATCACGCTGAAGCGATGACTCACTGGACAGATTTTAGAGGCTTAACAGGCGATGCCGACAATAACTTTAACCTTGTTTTATTTGGTGCTGCCTCGGCGGTTATTTTTCCATTAATGGCACAAAATGGTGAGCAAGTTGATTTTTTACGTTTTTTACCACCACAAAAAGAAAGCCCCGTAAAATGGTGGTTAGCGTTAATTATTTCTGGCCCAGGCTGGACTATTTTTGGTGTTTTTAAGCTCTTTATCGGTTCTTTTTTAGCCGTACTCGCCATACAACACGGTGTTGCAAGCAACCTAGTTGGTGACCCAACACATATGTACTTGGTGGCTTATAGCTATGTCACCGACACGCCTGAACTAGCACTTATTTTAGTCGGCGTTTTTGTCATTGTCTCGCAACTAAAAATAAACGTCACCAATGCCTATGCGGGTTCTTTGGCATGGTCTAACTTTTTTTCAAGATTGACACATAACCACCCTGGCAGAGTCGTTTGGTTAGTATTTAATGTCTCGATTGCTTTAATGCTGATGGAACTTGGTCTTTACCAAGCTTTTGAAAGCATTTTAATCACCTATTCGTCATTAGTTTTAGCATGGATAGGAACAATTGTTGCCGATTTAGTGATTAACCGGTTTTTAAAACTACGACCACAACAAATAAACTTTCAACGTGGGCACTTATACGACATCAACCCCGTTGGATTAGGCTCAATGATTATTGCCGCTAGCCTAGGCATTGCAGGCCAGCTTGATGTGTTTGGCGAAACGTTTAAAGCACTCTCAACCTATATTGCATTGTTTACTCCCTTTATCACCGCGCCTTTAATTGCTTGGCTCACTCAAGGCCGTTATTACATAACCGACGCTGCCAACACACCTGTTGAAGACGATGAAAGCCAATGCATCATTTGTGAAAATAATTTTGAAGCAGAAGATATGAACCACTGCCCTGCCTATGCCGATAAAATTTGTTCTTTATGCTGTGCCTTAGATACCAGCTGCCAAGACCGATGTCGGCCCAAAGCTCATTTAGGCGCCCAAATTTATAGCCTGTTAAATTCATTATTTCCATCGTTTATTGTCACTAAACTACATTCCTCTACTGGACGTTTTTTAGCTATTTTAACCATGACAGCCTTGGTCATTGCCAGCTTATTTTCGTTTGTTTATATATCGACTGATTTGCAATCCATCGCATTACAAACTGCACTGAGCGACACGTTATTTAAACTCTTTTTTCTATTAATGATTGTCACTGGCATATTAATTTGGCTGTATGTTTTAGCGCAATCGAGCAAACAAAAAGCGTTTAATGATTCACAACAACGTACCATTGAGCTGAGCGATGAAATTAAGGCTCATAATAAAACCTTTAAACAATTACAAAGTGCCAAAGAAAGCGCTGTGGACGCTAACCTAGCAAAGAGCCGCTATCTTTCCGGTGTGAGCCACGAACTAAGAACCCCACTCAATACCATCTTAGGTTATGCACAATTACTTGAAGCTGACCAACATATCGACAAAAAAAATAAACGTGCCGCCACCGCAATACGTAGAGGTGGCGAACATTTGACCGCTGTTATTGAAGGTTTATTAGAAATATCAAAAATTGAAGCGAGACGTTTAGATTTTCATATCGATCAAGTTCAATTAAAACAAATGATCGAGCAATTGGTTGAAATGTTTAGCATTCAAGCCAATTCAAAAGGTATTGCGTTCGAATATATTTGCACAGACCCTCTGCCCAGTTATGTCAATACTGATGAAAAAAGGTTACGCCAAATACTCATTAATTTACTCTCCAATGCCGTAAAATTCACCCCCAAAGGTAAGGTTAGCTTAACCATCAGTTACCGCAACCAAGTTGCACAGTTTGCCATTAAAGATACCGGTGTTGGCTTGGCCAAAGACCAACAAGAGCTGATTTATGAACCCTTTGAGCGCATTCTAAATAAAGATACCCCATCGGTCAGTGGTACTGGGCTTGGCTTAACCATTTCTCGTTTATTGGCTAATGTGATGGGCGGTGATATTGCGCTAGAAAGCACCATTAACAAAGGCAGCTGTTTTACGTTTTCCATCATGTTACCGGTTATCACGCAGCCTGAACAATTTGATATCACTGAGAAAAATATACATACCTATAAAGGCAAGACTAAAGTCATTTTAGTGGTTGATGACGAGCCACAACATCGCAATTTAATGACTGATTTTTTAACGCCCTTTCAATTTATTGTTGTTCACGCGAAGGATGCAGATGCCGCTTATAAAATATGTCAGCAGAACCCTCCTGATCTGATTTTATTAGATA
>CAYZQE010000158.1:0-2512 GCA_964480635.1 uncultured Gammaproteobacteria bacterium
CTTTAAAGTATAGAATTGCCTCCGCTATATTTATCATTCAACTGGTCGTTATTGCGCTGTTGCTTTGGCAAACACAAACATCGGCGTTTAATGAAGCCCAGCGTCTCATGCGGATTCAAGATCAATCTGTTTTACAAGTTCTTTCAAGTGTTAGTGAAGCATCGCTATTTAACGAAGACTATTTTGATATACAGCCTTTTTTTACTCAAGTCATAGAGGCACCACATGTGCTGTCAGCGCATTTGAAAGACTATCAAGGCTTGGTTGTAGTCAGTTCTGATAAAGCGATTTTAGGTGTTTCTGATGCATTGGTTGTTGATGATGCTGAAGGTTATTGGTTAAGCAGTGTATTTGAAAACGGCGATGAAAATATCGGTGAGTTAAATATAAAGTTTTCACTTAAAGAAATTGAATATGCCTATGAGATTGGCTTACGGCAGTCAATTTTATTAGGGTTTTTGGGTATATTTATAACCGCTTTACTCAGTGTCTTTATGGGGCATGTTTTAACCAAAAGATTAGAGCATCTTCGCTTAGAGACCGAAGGTTTTGCTGAAGGAAATTCAGATTCAATTGAGGTTTTATCAGGCAATGATGAATTGTCTCACTTAAGTCAAAGCCTGAGTACGATGGCGACTCAAATTAGCAATAACATAAAAGAAGTTGAGCACTTAGCATTTCATGATGCTTTGACTGGGTTAGCAAATAGAAGAGATTTTGAAAAGCGCTTAGACGCGGCATTTTTGTCGGCTAAAGAACATGGCCATTTTTATGCCTTGCTGTACTTAGACTTAGATAAGTTTAAATTAGTCAATGACACGTGTGGCCACCAAGCAGGTGACCAGATGCTCATTCAATTAAGTGCCATTATGTTAAATGTGCT
Source organism: uncultured Gammaproteobacteria bacterium (assembly GCA_964480635.1). Taxonomy (GTDB): domain Bacteria; phylum Pseudomonadota; class Gammaproteobacteria; genus CAYZQE01. Next base: position 884 of record CAYZQE010000158.1, read on the forward strand.
ACGTACGCGTGATACCTTAGTGCGTTTTGGCGGTGATGAATTCGGCGTGTTGCTTGAAAACTGCTCGTTGAAGCAGGCTGGGGAAGTTGCTAATAAGCTGTTGGCTGCAGTCTATGATTTTAAATTCTCATGGGATGATAAAATTATGCAGGTTGGGGTAAGCATTGGCGTGGTGGCTTTAAATGTTCATACCGATAATCTCGATCAGATTATGAGCGCTGCCGATGCTGCTTGCTATACGGCTAAGAGAAAGGGGCGAAATCAAATACACGTTGTATCGCCAGGCGACACAGAAATAGAAAGCCACTTTACCGATGTTGATTGGATTAATCGTCTATCGACAATGATAGAAAATGATACGTTTTCTATGGCTTATCAAAAAATAAATTCGGTACAAGAACCATCAGAGATTATGCGCATGGAGTTTTTATTGCGTATGCAAGATGAACAGGGTGAGTGGGTTTCACCATCTGTTTTCATCGATGCAGCAGAGCGCTTTGATTTTATCCAGCGCTTAGACCGCTATGTGGTAGATAAGGTATTTAGGTTGATAGCAAGCAATAAGTTGCCCGATAAAAATATCATGTGTTTCATTAATTTATCAGGTAAATCAATGAGCGATGAACGATTATTTGGTTTTGTTCGCGATAAGTTAGCCGAATACGGTTTGAATGCAAAACAAATATGTTTTGAAATTACAGAAACTGCGGCCATTGCTAATTTTAACCACGCCTCGGTGTTTATTGAGAAAGCACGTGCATTAGGCTGTTCATTTGCATTAGATGATTTTGGTAGTGGTATGTGCAGCTTTAGTTATTTAAAAAGCTTTCAGGTTGATTATGTCAAAATTGATGGCAGCTTTATTTTAAGCATGCAACAAAACGAACTGGATAAAACGATCGTTAAATCGATTAATAAAATATCGCATGCTTCGGGTTTTAAAACCATTGCGGAATTTGTCGAAAATGACAGTATTTTAAAAGAAGTAAAAGCGTTAAATATCGATTTTGCGCAAGGTTATGGATTACATAAGCCTGAAATTATTGAGGAAAGCTAATCGCCTTTCATGAGATGATTACCGGGCCCTAATCATATAGAGATTAATAATGAGTAAAATGACGTCTGACACTTCGGCCATTTGGGGCAATCACGTAACCGCACCTGATACGCCTGCTGGTTTTACCTTAAGAACAACTTATCCAACAAACCCCATCGGTGCCGAAGTGATGCTCGAACGTTGGGAAGCAGGTTCGGCAGAGCCGATTCATTCGCATCCCGGCGATGATATGACCGTGGTTATTGAAGGGAAAATGGCGATACAGTTTTACCTTAAAACAGATGCGGGTTTAGAAAAAGACGGTGCTCCCGTTATTTTGAATAAAGGCGATACTGGTTATGTTGCTGCGAATCGCATTCATGATGCAAGCTATATTGAAGATTGCAAACTAGTGTATGCACACGATAAAGCATTTGGTTTTAAAGAAGAAAGTTAAGTCTCAATATCAGGTAAATTATTTAATACCTCTGAGTATGTCGAGTGAGTCGTTAATGCCTTTATAACTTGGGGTAAAGGCTCTCCTGACTTCCGCAATCCACTACAAGCCTAAAAAATAAACTCCTTATAAATCA